>JBLHMA010000059.1:0-18393 GCA_047621545.1 Cognaticolwellia sp.
GGGAGGAGGAGAATGCTGCTCCTGAAATCGAGATTCCGGGTCCCTGTAGAATGGCCCGAAAGGCTTCCGTTACCCTTGGTTTCGAAGGCGAGGACACCGTGGAGATGAGCGAAGGTCCCGGAGAGGGCGCCCAGCTCATAGTGGTCGGTCAGAGCGGCATGCGCGATGAGACCCGAGTGCGTCTCGCGGGTGATCCGAAGGTAGAGCCTCCGGAGCCGGAGGCCGATCCAGATGCGGAGGTCGATCCAGATGCTGAAGCGGAGCCGAAGCCCGAGGCCAACGCTGGCAGCGACGACGATGAGCAGGAGGGCTGAGTCATCGACCCTTCGCCCCCAGTGCAGCCCCCCGAGGGTGAGCGCCCCCCTCAAGCTCCCAAGGCACCTATCCAAGGTGTTGCAGAGCTGAGCTCCGGCTTCTTTGCGGCCATCGTCGACCGGCCAGTGGCTGTGCTGATGGTCTTCGTGGCCGCAGCCGTCTTTGGCTACGTCAGCTACGCCCAGCTCCCCCTGACCCTCATGCCGGACCTGAGCTACCCCTCGCTCACCGTGCGCACCGACTACAGCGGCGCCGCCCCGGAAGAGGTCGAGGCCCAGGTCTCCCGGCCCATCGAGGAGTCCCTGTCGACTACCGACGGTCTGGTTGGCATTGAGTCCCGTTCCAGGGCCGAGCTCTCTGACGTGGTGCTGACTTTTACCTGGGGCACCGACATGGCGGCCGCCTCACAGGGAGTGCGCGAGCGCCTGCAGACCACCTGGCTTGGAGAGGGCCCAGATAGGCCCTTGATCCTGCACTACGACCCTAGTTTGGACCCCATTCTACGCATCGCCCTGAGCGTGGAGGCGGCCCCAGGAAAAGAGGAACAAGCGCTGCTCTCCCTGCGTGAGCTGGCCGACCGAGAGGTCAAGCGCGAGCTGGAAGCCATCGATGGCGTGGCGGCAGTCCGAGTTCGTGGGGGCCTTGAGCGCCAAGTGCTTGTTGAGCTGCGCGAGGACTGGATGCAAGCCCGGGGCGTGACCCTGGCGCAGGTGCAGAACACCCTGCTGACCGAGAACGTCAACATCGCAGGTGGCGCCATTCGAGAAGGGGACACCGAGTTCTTGATCCGGACCTTGAACCAGCTCTCCCAGGTGGCCGAGGTCGCCGATCTTGAGGTGCTGCGGGCCGACGGCGTGCGTGTGCCCATCTCCGAGGTGGCCCAGGTCCGCGAGGCCTTCAAGGAGCGCAAGGTCGTCTCCCACCTGGATGGCTACGAGGCTGTCGAGCTGGAGATCTTTAAGGAAGCCGACGCAAACATCGTCTCGGTGGCCGAGGCCGTCCAGGCCCGACTCGGCGAGGTAGGCCAAGCCGAAGCACGCAAGGACTTGCCCCCCGAGATGGTCGCTATGATGGGCCCAGTTGGGCTCGTTGAGACCTTGCCTCCCGGGGTGAGCTTGGCGGTGCTGGACAACCAGGCGCAGTTCATCAAGGACGCCATCTCCAATCTGCGCAGCACAGCGGTCTTGGGCGGCTTTCTCGCTGTGCTCATCCTGTTCTTCTTCCTGCGCAACCTGCGGGCCACGGCCATCATCGCCACGGCCATTCCGGTCTCCGTCATCGCCACATTTGCGGCGCTGTACATGGGAGACGTGAGCTTGAACCTCATGTCTCTTGGAGGGCTCGCTCTGGGTGTCGGGATGTTGGTCGACAACAGCGTGGTAGTGCTCGAGGCCATCCAGGTCTACTTGGATGAAGGTCAGAGCCGCAGGGACGCGGCCATCTTTGGCACGCGCGAGGTCGCTGCGGCCGTGACCGCCAGCACCCTGACCACCGTCGCGGTCTTTCTGCCCATCGTCTTTGTGGAAGGCGTCGCCGGCCAGATCTTTGGTGACTTGGCCCTGGCCGTGGTCTTCAGCCTCCTGGCTTCCCTGGCTGTCGCGCTGGTGCTCGTGCCGATGCTTGCGGCTCGGCACTTCGAGATCCCGGAGCGGCCCGAGTCCATCGGCTCTCTGCACACAGCAGGCCGCTGGTCCGCGGTTCCGGAGCTCCGAGAGTCCCTGGCCTGGAACCGCGAGACAAGTTGGCATTGGCTGGGCCTGCCCTACCAGATCTTCCGCTTCCTGCTGCACATCCTGGTCAACGTGTTCGCGGCGTTCTTTGTTGGAATGTGGGCACTTTCTTGGCGCTTTGGTGGCTGGATGGGCAGCAAGGTACTCCCACCGATCTACCGCTTCGCGATGGCACTGGCGGAGCGCTTTGGTGGGGTCTACGACCGCGTCGCAGCCCGCTACCCGCCGCTGCTCGAGTCGGCGCTGGCCAAGCCTGGACTGGTGCTTGGTGGGGCCGCGGTGGCGCTGGTTCTGGCGCTAATGCTCAGCCCGGGCGCTGAGCTCATCCCCCAAGTCCACCAGGGTCGCTTTACCGTCTCCCTGGCCATGCCCGTGGGAACACCCTTGGACAGCACGGTGGCCACTGTGGCCCACGCCGAGAAGATGCTGATGGACCACCCCGACGTAGACCAGATCTATGCGGCCATCGGCTCTGAGGGCCGCGCAGACTCTGGAGCGGATGAAGGCGAGCACACCGCCCAGGTCCTGGTTCAGATGACCCCAGGAGGAGACCTGGGTGCCCGGCAGGCCCAGCTCACCTCGGAGCTGCGAGGGCAGCTCGCTGAGATCGATGGCCTACAAGTCAAGTTCCAGGCCAGCTCCCTGGTCAGCGTGGACACCCCCCTGGAAGTGGTCATTACCGGTCCAGACCTGGACGTGCTGCAGGACCTCTCCAATGCTGTCGCCGAGCGAATGGCCAACCTGGAGGGGGTGCGCGACGTGCAGTCCAGCCTGGTCCCTGGTTTTCCAGAGGTGCGCGTGCGCTATAAGCGCGAGCAGCTTGAGCGCTTCGGCTTGAGCACCTCCACCGTGGCCCGGGCGCTACGGGACAAGATCCAAGGAGCCGAGGCCAGTCGGCTGGCCCGCGGCGAGCGCCGGGTAGACCTTGTGGTTCAGCTCTCAGAGCGGGACCGTGGGACCTTGCGTGACCTAGAGCGCATCAACGTCAATCCCCAGCTGGACCCGGTCATTCCGCTCTCGGTGGTCGCTGACTTGGAGCAGGCCGAGGGGCCCAGTGAGATCCGCCGCATCGATCAGCAGCGCGGCGCTGTGGTCAGCGCCAACCTGGAAGGCCTGGACTTACGCAGCAGCGCAGCTTCGGTGCAGGAGCTGCTCGCGGACCTGGAGCGTCCAGCTGGCTACAGCTTCGACATCGCTGGTCAGAGTGTGGAGATGCAGCGCAGCCTGACCTCGCTTGGGCTGGCCCTGCTCCTGGCCGTGTTCCTGGTCTACGTCATCATGGCGTCCACCTTCGAGTCCCTGGTCCAACCCCTGGTCATCCTCTTCTCTGTGCCCCTGGCTGCAGTGGGGGTCATGCCGGTGCTGCTGCTCACGGGCTCCAGCCTGAGCGTGGTGGTGTTCATCGGGCTCATCGTGTTGGCGGGTATGGTGGTCAACAACGCCATCGTGCTGGTGGACCGAATTGGGCAGAACCGAGCGGATGGCATGGCGCTCCAAGAGTCCATCATCGCGGCGGGTCGCGCCCGTCTGCGGCCCATCCTCATTACCACCCTGACCACCGCTTTGGGGCTCTTACCCCTCTCCCTGGGCGTCGGCGCTGGCTCGGAGATTCAACAGCCCTTGGCCATCACCGTGATCGCTGGACTCTCGGCGTCTACGCTGCTGACCCTGGTGGTCGTACCCGTGGTCTACAACGGTCTCATCGGTGCCCTGAGCAAGCGGCAGGGCGGAGAGGACCCAAGCGTGGATGACTCCGTCACCCAGGTCGGTGCACCCCCAGTCGAGCCGGTGCCGGCCAAGTGAACCAGACCTCACAGAAATCCGGCCTTCGAAAGTGGCTTCCGGCCCTGGCCGTTCGGCGTCCGGTGACCATCCTAATGGCGCTGCTGGCCTTGCTCGTGATGGGCGCGCTGGCGTGGGTGGACATCCCGGTTCAGATGATGCCTTCGGGCTTTGACGTGCCCTACATGTGGGTGCAGGTGCCCTACCCAGGCAGCACCCCACTGGAGACCGACCAGAAGGTGGTCTCGCCCATCGCTGAGCAGCTGGCGACGGTGCCCGGAATCAAGCGGCTGGGCAGCAACGCCCGGGCCGGCTCGGCCAGCTTCTCCGTGGAGCTGCAGTCATCGACCGACATGGACCAAGCCTACAACAGCATCGCGGACCGCTTGGAGAGGGCGATGGTGGAGATGCCGGAAGGCGTGGATGACTTCTTCATCTGGCGCTTTGACCCTGCCGATAGCCCCGTGGTCTGGGCAGGTCTGAGCATCGACCCCTCCATCGAGGACCCCGCGCCCCTGGTGCTAGAAGGCTTGGTACCGGAGCTGGAGCGCCTGCCCGGCGTGGCCAAAGTAGACGTCTACGGCATCGATGAGAAAGAGGTCTACGTCGACTTTGATCGGGACGCTTTGCTGGCTCACGCGGTCAACCTCAACGCCCTGATGAGCACCTTGGGGCAAGACAACTTCCAGATGGCCAGCGGCCGCATCCAGGACAAGGGACGCACGCGCTATGTGCGCTCTCTGGCCCGCTACGAGAGCCTTGAGCAGCTGCGTCAGACCCCGGTGGCCCCCGGCATCGCACTCGAGGACGTGGCCACGGTGCACTACCGCATCGAGCCCGGCTCCAGCATCTGGCGCATCGATGGCCAGGAAGCGGCCGGTATCGCCATCACCAAGGAGTCCTCGGCCAATGCGGTGCAGACCTGCCGGGACATCGTCGCGCTGCTGGAGAGCCAGGACACCCCGGGCCTGAGCTATTCGGTGTTCTTCTCGCAGGGCGAGCTGATCGAAGACAGCATCAACAACCTGCTGAAAACGGCCCTGCAGGGGGGGCTGTTCGCGGTCATAATCCTCTTCATATTCCTGCGAGAGATCCGGATGACCCTGCTGATTGCAGCGTCCATTCCCCTCTCGCTGCTGATCACGGTCACGGTCCTCTACTTCACCGGCGGCAGCCTGAACCTACTCTCGCTCATGGGCCTAATGATCGCAGTGGGGATGGTCGTGGACAACGCGATCGTGGTCGTGGAGACCATCTACCGCAGGCGCCAGGCCGGCCTAAGCGCAGAACAAGCCGCGATCGATGGCACAGCGGAGGTCAACCTGGCCATCACGCTATCTACGGCGACCACCATGGTGGTCTTCCTGCCCCTCATCTTGATGAGCCAGGACGCCATGTTCAGCTTCTTCATGGGTGCTCTGGGCTTCCCGGTGGTCTTCGCGCTGGCGGCCAGCTTGCTCGTCGCCCTGGTCTTCACCCCCTTGAGCACTGTCTTTCTCAAGAACACCTCGGTCAAGGAAGACCCCAAGTGGATCCAGTGGCTCGCCGAGCGCTACAGCCGGCTGCTGCGCCGCATCTTGACCCGGCGCTTCGACACCGGAATCGGGGTGCTTGCGGTGCTGGTCCTGACAGTCGCTGTGCCCTTCCAGCAGGTGGGCTGCACCGACCAAGCCGACGGCAACCTGGGGGACTTTGAGATCGGTTTTGAGCTGCCGCCAAGCTTTGGCTACTCCGAGCGCCTCGAAGCCCTGGAGTCCATGGAGAAGGTGGTCATCGACCACAAGGAGGATTGGGGCGTGCGCGTCTTTCGCAGTCAGCTCAACAGCTCGGGTCGCAACGGAGAGATGAGCATCTACCTGGATGAGGACATGGACGAGGAGCGCCGAGAGGAGATCCGGGACGAGGCCTTGGCCGCCATGCCCGATCTGCCCGGCGTGCGCATCTGGAGCGGCAGCCAGAGCGTTGGCGCCAGCGCCGAGTCCAGCCGTTTGGTGCTCTATGTCGAGGGCGAAGATCCTCAGGTGCTCACCGAGCTCTCCGACGAGATGATTCGTCGCTTGCGGCCCCTGGACATCGCCCTGAGCGTCGAGAGCGGACTGGACGAGCGCGGCAGTGATGAGATCCAGCTCCAGGTGGACCGGGCTGCTGCAGCCAAGGCCGGGATCTCGGCCACCGCCATCGGTCAGACTCTGAGCTTCGCGATGGGGGCCAACCGCTTGCCCGACTACCACGACGATGGGCACCAAGTGAACGTGATGACCCGCTTCCAGGCCAAGGACCGGGCAGATCTGGACACCCTGCTGGACTTTCCGCTCTACGGCACCAGTGGGTCCCCCATTCCGCTGCGGGCGCTCACCGACGTGACCGTCACCAAGGGCTTTGGTACCATCTCAAGGCAAGGCGGAGTGACCTCGCTGCCGGTGAACTTGGAGCTGGCGGAGGGTGTAGAGATCCTCCAAGCCTACGTGGCCATTGAAGCAGCGCTGGACTCCATGGAGCTTCCCCGTGGCTACGCCTGGACCAAGGGCCGTCGCTTCCAGGACCAGATGGAGAACGATCAGGCCCGCAACCTGGCGCTGTTGCTCTCCGTGACCTTTGTGTTCCTGCTCATGGGCGTGCTCTTTGAGAGCTTTGTGCTGCCCCTGTCCATCGTGACCACCATCCCCATGGCGCTGGTGGGGGTCTACTGGACGCTCTACCTGACCGGCACCCCGCTCGATGTCATGGGTGGCGTGGGCCTGGTGGTGCTCATCGGCGTTGTGGTCAACAACGGCATCGTGCTCGTGGATCTGGTCACCCAGCTGCGCGCAGACGGCGTTGAACGCCAAGAAGCGCTGATCCAGGCTGGCAAGCGCCGCATGCGTCCCATTTTGATGACCGCCTTGACCACCATCTTCGGCCTGCTGCCCATGGCCCTGGGAACCGAGAGCTTCGTGGGTATTCCCTACGCGCCTCTCGCCCGGGTCGTGGCCGGTGGTATGGCTGCTGCGACGGTGCTCACCCTCTTCTTTGTGCCTTATCTGTATGTGGCCCTGGACGATGCCCGCGCGCTAAGCGAACGCGTGCTCGCCTATGCCTGGCCCTCTCGGAGCTGACCGATGCTGCTGCTGCTCACATCCCTGTCTTGGGCTGCCCCCCTAGCCTACGACGAGGCCTTGGCCACCGCCCTAGAGGCGAACCCTGGATTGGGTCAAGCCAACGCCGACTTGGAGGCTGCGGAGGCGCGGGTCTTGGGATCCAGAGGGATCTACGACCCCACCTTCAACCTGTCCGGTGGTCGAAACTGGGAGCTGTCCCAAGGCTTTACGCAGATCCCCGTAGGGACCGAGGTCTTCTTGGTGCCTTTCGACACCAGCGACGTGCGCTGGAACTGGTCGGCGGGGGTCTCTCAGACCTTGAGCACCGGTACGAGCTGGAACGTAGACTGGACCAACTTCTCGGGCAACACTCTGACCAAGTACCAGATCGATGGCTTTGACCCGGTACAGCAGGACAACGCCTCCGGCTCCACACGCTTGAACACCAGCGTGACCCAACAGCTCCTGGAAGGGCACCAGCGTGCCTACAACATGCAGGCGGAGCGCGCGGCTATCTCAGTGCGGGACCAAGCCGAGGCCGGCCTGCTACAGCAGCGCCAAGAGCTGCTGAAGAACGTGGCGTTGGCCTATTGGGAGCTCTTCTACGCCCAGCAGGCCCTGCAGACCGCCGACAACGCGGTGACCGTCGCCCAAGAAGAGGTGCGCATCGTGCAGGCTCAGCTGGACGCTGGCAACGTGGCGCCCGTGGATCTGACCCGTGTGCAAGCTGCTCTGGCGCAGTCTCAGCTCACTCTGATCCAGGCGGAGAACTCGGCCTTGGCGGCAAGCGACGCGTTGGCCGTACAGCTGGACCTGCCAGTGGGGCAGCCGTTGGAACCCACCACGCCCCCGGGCGGCGTACCGGACGACGTGAGCATGAACCTGCAGCAGACGGTCGCTGACGCTCTGGACGGCAACCCAGGTTTGGTGGCCCAGCGGGCCGCTGTGGAGAATGCTCGGGCCGACGTTGCGGTCGGGCGTCATGCGCTCTTACCCTCGCTCTCGCTCACAGCCTCGGCAGGACTCTCGGGCTTTGATCCCCAGGACGGCTACGGCTCCGCGGTGGACGCCTTCACGACCTTTGACTTCCCCACGGTCTACGTAGGTGGCAACTTCTCCGCCCCCTTGGGCAACCGGTCGGCCAAGGCGGATCTGGACGCCCGCCAGGCGGCCTTGACCCGCGCGGAGCTCGGTCTTCAGGCTGCTGAACAGGCCACTGCTCAAGCGGTTGCCATCTCGGTGCGCAGCATCGAGACCAGTAGACGCATTCTAGAGTTGGCCCAGCTCAACCTGCGCTTGGCCGAGGAGACCTTGGCTGCTGAGAAGGCCCGCCAAGAAGCCGGGCGTGCCATCCAGAAGGACCTGCTGGAGGCTCAGCGTTCCCGCGATGCCGCGGAAGTAGAGCTGAGCCGTTCGATGGTGGACTACCGCAAGGCCCTGGTGGAGCTGATGGCTCTGCAAGGTCGGCTTTAGCAGGCCAGGGCGAGAATGCGGCCGGAGACCGCTGCAAGACGCGGTAGACTGTGTGCATCTTATAGGCCCGCTGTGCTCTCTCGCCGTCAAGTTCTCGCTCTGGGAGCCGGTGCCCTAGGGGCTCCGGGGGCCTTGGTCTCGGGCCGCGCCCAGGCTGCTGGCACGCCTCAGCGCTGCTTCCTCTTCCTGCACTGCGATGGCGGCTGGGACACCAGCTTTGTGTTCACCCCAGAGCTGCTGGGTAAGGTGGATCACGAGGCGGACGCGCAGGCCGGGAACATTGGCGGGGTGGACTTTATCGACCACCCGGACCGCGTCACGGTGCGGGACTTCTTGGGCCAGCATGGGGGCCAGACGGCCATCATCAACGGCATGGAGGTGCGCTCCATCACCCACGAGCGCTGTCGTCGCATCGTGCTGACCGGGCAGGGGGAGGGGGCTGTAGACGACTGGCCCAGCATCTTGGCGGCCAGCAGCCCCGAGCCACTGCTGCTGCCGCACTTGGTGTTGGCGGGCCATGCCTTCAACGCTGACTACGCCGACCAAGTCGTGCGCGTAGGTGACGACGGCCAGCTGGCCAAGCTCTTGGATGGGAGTGCCTTCGCGGAGCGGGACCAGGGCATGGTCGTGCCCCCGGCGCCGAAGGTCGAACAGGCCCTTCTCAAGGCGCGCTTGGAGTCCCTTCAGGCCAACGCGGGCTCAGCGGCCGAGGCGGACTACTACGCCCGTTATGCCGGAGCCCTGTCCGCCGCCGACACGCTGCGCGGGGTCGAGGGTCTGAGCCTGGTTCCCCAGAACACCGCCTGTGAGCGGGACATGCTGGCGGACGCGGCGACGCTCTTTGAGTGTTTCTCCAGGGGCCTGAGCCGGTGCGGGATGCTCAAGTACGAGGGTTGGTGCGGCGAGGGCTGGGACAGCCACGAGAACGTGTCCAACCAGTCGCGGCACTTCAGCGACTTGTTCGCCTACCTGAGCGGGATCCTGGCGGATTTAGAGACCCGAGTGGCGGTAGACGGCAGCCCCCTCAAAGACCACGTCACGGTGGTGCTCTTCTCTGAGATGGGTCGCACGCCCTCGATGAACGCGCTTGGAGGAAAGGACCACTGGACCTTCACCTCGGCGATGCTCGTGGGTGCGGGGGTGCAAGGGGGCCAGACGGTCGGCGCCTTGAGCGACCAGTCTCGAGGGGTGCCCATTGACCTGGAGACCGGCTTGGCCATGGAGGGGGGCGTGTCTCTGACCGCATCCAACCTGGGGGCGACCCTGCTCGCGATGGGGGACGTGGATCCGGGTGGCTACACCGACGCGCAGCCCCTCCAGGCGGTGATGCAGTGATCTGGCTGCTTGCTTGTCTGAACACGGAGCTGGACTCCGGGTCTGGGGTAGACAGCGCGGGTCTGCCGTCTCTGGAGCGGCCGGATTCTGAGCGGGCGTGGAGCGCCGAGCAGGCCGAGCAGGCGGCTCAGAGCATCTTCGACCAAGGTTTTCCTTCCCCCTGGGTGGGGGTGGAGCTCTACTTCTTCGCTCTGCAGCAAGGGGATGCTTCTTGTCCGGGACTCCCCGAGCAGATCGCGCCCCACAACCTCCAGGGCTGCGCTGCGGACACAGGCTGGTATTACTCGGGCATGAGCCGCTTCAAACGCGAGATTGCGCCCTGGGAACAGGACGGCACGCTGATCCTGGAGGCTGAGCAGGCCTTCGGAGACTTTTCTCTGCTCGACCCCAGCGGCCAGCACTTCGAATGCGGTGGCCACCAAGAGGCTGCCGTGGCCCTCGCAGAAGGACGGGTGCCTACGGCTTTTGTCGGAGAGCACAAGGGCACCTACGTCTGGGAAGGCCACGAGGGTGTGTACCGAGAGGGGGTCTCCGGCCAGCTGGAAGTGCAGATCGATGGGAGCGGATCCCAGCGCCGAATCTCCCTGAGCGGGGCTCTGGAGTACTTGGGCCAGCCCTTTCACAGCAGCCTCTCCTTGAGCGAAGCCTGTGGCTGGGCGCCGGAGTCTGGCACCCTGCAGATCCGGGATCCCAGCAGTGATTGGCTCACCTGGACCCCATCCTCGTGCACCGGCTGCGGACCGCTCGTCGACGAGGAACAGAATGAACTGGGCCAGGTCTGCCTGGACCTGGCTCCAGTGGCCGGCTCTTTCCAACAGCAGCTGGACCAGCTCCAGTGATGTGGATCTGGCTGGCTTGTACCGTGCCGCAGCCCCTCCTGGTGGACAGCGCCCCCGTGGCACAGACCCCGCCGCTGTTGGAGGGGCCCCGCCTGTTGCGGCGGGTCAGCTTGGACCTGCGCGGGGTGCTCCCCCAGGTAGAAGAGCTGGATGCGGTGCAAGAAGACCCGAGCTTGGTGCTGGACTACGCCGTCGCGTACATGGCCGACCCCCGCTTCGAGGAGCGCGTTGTCCAGCTGCTCGCCGAGCGTTGGTGGACCCGGGTAGACACCTTTGACATCACGCCGAATGACTACGGTCTGGGTGCCGATCGGAACTTTGAGTTCGCCCGCTCCATCGGCGAGGAGCCCTTGCGCCTGCTGGCCTTTGTCATCGCGCAGGACATGCCCTGGACCACTGCTGTAAGCGCCGACTGGACCCGGGCCGACCCTTTGCTGGAGAGCATGTGGCCGCTGGAGAGGGACTCCGGTGAGGGGTGGCAGACGGCCCGCTACATCGACGGCCGACCGGCAGCCGGTGTGCTGGCCACCAACGGCCTGTGGTGGCGCTACACCACCACCGACTCCAACATGAACCGCTCGCGGGCGGCGGCCATCAGCCGTCTCCTGCTCTGCGCGGACTACCTGGGCCGGCCCATCAGCTTCTCGGAGAGTCAGGAGGTGGTCGAGGTCGAGGACGCCGTGCGCAACGACCCCTACTGCCTAGCCTGCCACGCCACCATCGACCCACTGGCAGCCAACCTGTTTGGCTTTTGGTGGCTGACCCTCTACTCGCGGGTGGAGGAGGAGAGCTACCACCCGGAGCGGGAGTCTCTGGCCCAGGACTACCTGGGTGTGGGCCCCGGCTACTTCGGTCAGTCCATCGCGGGCTTGGAGGAGCTGGGCTGGGCCATGAGCGAGGACCCGCGCTTCTACAGCTGCGCGGTTGAGAGCAGCGCCGAGCTGCTCTGGCGGCGTCCAGTGGGCTTAGAGGACCGGGTGCGCCTAGAGGGTGTACGCGAGCAGTTCGTGCGCCAGGGCGCCCACATGCAGCCCATGTTTCAGGCGTTGATCGCCGCGCCGGAGTACCAGGCTGCTCCGAGCGATCAGGTGCAGGTGCGGCTGCTCAGCCCCAGCCAGTTGGACAGCGTTTTGGTGCAGCTCACCGACTTTGAGTGGACCCAAGACAGCTACGTGCAGCTCCACAACGACAAAAAGGGCTACCGGGTGCTGGCGGGCGGCGTGGATGGCTACGCGGTCACCCAACCCCAGACTCGGCCAGGCTTGACCTGGGCCTTGGTGACCGAGCGCAGCGCCCAGACCGCAGCGTCCTCGGCCGTGGAAGGAGGCGGTCAGCTTGGCGAGGCGCTGGAGAGTCAGGACGCACCCAGGGATTGGATTGCCGGATTGATCTGGCAACTCACCGCAGAGCGCCCCAGTCAGGATGAGTTGGACGCACTCGAGCAGGCCTACCTGGAGCTCTCAGAGGCTCAGGGGCCACAAGAAGCCCAGGAGCTGGTTCTCTCGGTTCTACTTCGGGACCCGCGCTTTCTCAGCTACTGAGCCACTGCATCAGTCGATCAAGGTGCCCAGACGTCTCCAGCGCCACCCGCCGGCCAGGTCAGGCTTGCGTTGGTTGGCGGGGCTTCGCTGCCCAGACCGCCGCATGCTCCGCTAGTTGTAAATCCGCTTCGCGCGACCAGCTCCAGGCCGAAGGCTTGGCCCGCCCGCCGAGGACGAGATGAAGCTGCGGCTGAAGTTGCTAAGGGATCCAGAACGACCACCGTGGCTGAGCACCTGTGCGTCCACCTCGATGCACTCGGTGGCACCCCAGCAGTCGTCGTCCTCGCAGTCGACAAATCCGTCTAGATCGTTGTCTGTCTCGTCCCCGCGGTCCGCGATGCACGCCGCGTCGCTGGCACATGCTGCGTCGTCGCAGTCGACCAGGCCGTTGGCATCGTTGTCCACGCCATCGGTGCAGTCCTCGACGCAGCCCAGGGTGCTGGAGCACTCATTGTCCAGGCAGTCGATAGAGCCGTCTGCGTCGTTGTCCACGCCGTCGGTGCAGTCTTCTGGACAGGCATCGCTGCAGTCGCTGCCCAGGCAGTCGGCCAAGCCGTCTAAGTCGTTGTCCAGACCATCGGTGCAGTCCTCGTCCGTGGCCACACAGGTTGGGTCGTCGTCGCAGTCGGCATCGTCGCAGTCGGCATCGTCGCAGTCGGCATCGCCATAGTCGTCGTTGTCCAGGCCGTCGCTGCAGTCGCTCTCCGTGGTGCTCTCACAGGGCTCGCAGTCAGAGTCATCACAGTCGACATCGCCGTCGTTGTCGCCGTCGTCATCGCAGATTTTATCCGTAGGAGCGCTGTCCTGGGTCTCTTTGGTGCAGGCCGAGAGAGAGGAGCAGAAACCAGACCGACCTATAAACTCCAACAATCTGAACTTATCCTCTGAAGACCGGAGTTGCCCCGCTAGTGAATCGATCGCTGGTTGGCGATGGCCGCCCAGGCCGCATCGGCCCGTGCGATGTGCTCCATATGCTCCCAGGTGAGTGGCTGCAGTAGGAGGCCCTCCCGGAGCTTGCGGTAGGTTCGACGCGCGCGCTCCGTGTTCGCTGTGCCGGCCACGCCGATGACCCTATGCGGGCTGGCCTGTTTGGAGCGAAAGACCTTCCACGCGTTCAAGCTGCTCTGGATTAGGCTCCGCGACCGAACGGGGGACAAGCCACGGCGCGTGGCCGTTCGCACCAGGGATTCTTGGCTGCTGGGACTCACTATCTGCTGAAGCAGCAAGCCACGGAGGGTGTCCAGAAGCTCCCGCTTGTGGGTGTTGTTTGGACCTGGGGTGTGGCGCTTGAGCCCCTTCAGCCGGCCCAGCGCATCTTTGGCATCGTGTGCCTCTGCTAAGGCCCTCTCGAGGTCTCTCGGCGAGATCCTTGCGTCCTGGCGAATCTCGGAGATGGCGTCGGCAAGCTCCTGAACCCTCTGGGGGTCTCCCAGCAGGCTCTCCAGGTGGCTCTCGTCCACGCCGATCTCCTTGGCGTGGTGGCGAATCTTGTGCCAACGCTCCTCGCTATGAAGGTCTCCGGCGAGCTGTAAGCCTTCCCAGTAGGCCCGTAGAGCGATGTCTGCGTCGGGGCTAGGCTTCTGAAGCATGGGATCGATAGCCGACGAGTTGGCCGCGCCCAGCTCGATGAGTTCTTTGATCTGCGCTTTCTTGCGCAGCACGATTCGTGCTTGAGCCTCATGCCGCGGGTTGTTCATCTGGGACTGCGCCCAGCGCACCTTCTTGCCTACCGCCGCCAGACCGTCCACGGCAGTGTATTCACGCTCGATACCCAACCACTCCTGCAGAGAGTCCTCGCGGGCCTCGCGCAGTAGGTCAGTGACAAACGGGGGAAGGGTCAATGCGGCCTCTTGGGTTGTCCGTACTCTTTCACGTCAAAGACCGATGCGGTACGCCAAGGGAAGAGACCTGACAGAAACTTAAGGACGTCCAGGCCGGCTCAGGCGGTTGGACTAAGAGCGCTCCGGGATTAAGTGCACCCGCTACTCTGGAGCTCAACATGCCGGTCAACCGCGCGTCGGGAACACGCGATCTTCTCCCTGAAACCATGATTCGGCGGCTGTCGGTGATCGAGACGGTTCGTGGCGTGTTTGCGCGTTTTGGCTTTCTCCCGTTGGAGACTCCGGCCATCGAGCGCATCGAGACGCTGATGGGCAAGTACGGGACCGAAGGCGATCAACTGATCTACAAGATCCTGAAGCGGGGAGAAGGTGGCACCCGTGGAGAGGTGGATCTGGCTCTGCGCTACGATCTAACGGTGCCCTTGGCGCGGGTGGTCGCCATGAATCCGGGCCTGTCCATGCCCTTTAAGCGCTACCAGATCCAGCCTGTCTGGCGCGCCGATCGGCCTCAAAAAGGCCGCTTCCGGGAGTTTTATCAGTGTGATGTGGACACGGTTGGCTGTGAGGAGATGTGGGCCGACGCCGAGGCTTTGGCGGTGGTCGACAGCGCTCTTCGCGCTCTGGGCTTCACGGGGTTCACGATCAAGCTCAACCACCGTGCCCTGCTGCGTGCTCTGGTCGAGGACGTAGGCGCCGGCGATCGGGAGACAGGCGTGCTGGTGGCCATCGACAAGCTGGACAAGATCGGGAAGAAGGGCGTCACCGCCGAGCTGGAGCGCTGCGATCTGAGCCCCCAGGCCATCGAGCGTCTCTGGTCCCTGATCGACCTGGACGGCCCCCAGGGCTTGGCTTTGATTCGCGAGCAGCTGCCCGCCGCCTCCCAGGCCCTCTCCCAACTCCAAGAGGTCCTGGACTATGCAGCAGCCATGGGCGTTCCCACCGGCACCATCCGCTTTGACCCCACCTTGGCCCGTGGGCTGTCCTACTACACGGGTCCCGTGTTCGAGGTCGTTGTGGAAGAGCCTGCCATCGGGAGCATCGCGGGCGGCGGTCGCTACGACAACTTGATCGGCATCTTTGGCAAGAAGAGCGTTCCTGCCGTGGGCGTATCCCTGGGTTTGGAGCGCATCCTGGTCGTCATGGAGGAGCTGGGCATGTTTGGCGAGCTGCCCACGGCCACCACCCAGGTCTTGGTCACCGTCTTCGACGACAGCAGCCGCACCTTGGCGCTCCAGCAGGCCGCAGCACTGCGCCAAGCAGGGGTGAATGCCGAGGTCTGGATGAAGGCCCCGGGCAAGCTTGCAAAGCAGTTCAAGTATGCCAACAAGGCCGGCATTGCGCGGGTCCTGACCTGTGGGCCCAATGAGCTTCAAGCCGGCAACGTGACCCTAAAGCACATGGAGAGCGGGGAGCAGTGGACGGGCCCCCTGGACCAAGCCATCGCTCGGATCCAGAGCTGATGCGCGTCCTGCTGGTCGACAACTACCTGGACCCCGCTGGCGGCACGCACAACTTCGCGCCGCACTTCAGCGGCGTGCAGTGGCGCCACATCCGGCCCACACGCGCGCCCTTGCCCAGCTTGGATGGGGTCGACGCCATCGTCATGACGGGCAGCGGTGCCAACCTGGCGGACGGCTACGAAGGCGAGGGAATGCGCCAGGGCTGGACCCAGGAGCTGGTGGACTGGACCCGCCAGGCGGTCTTGGCCGATATCCCCACGCTCGGGGTCTGCTTTGGGCACCAAGTCCTGGGCGCCGCCTTTGGCGAGGGCGTCGGCAAGGCCACCCCCCCAGAGGTTGGGTACGTCGAGATCCAGGCTCTTGCACCCGATCCCCTACTCCTGGTTCTTCCCAGCCCCTTCACCTGCTTTGTCTCTCACGAAGACGAAGTCATCGGTCCGGGCGCCGATCTCCAGGTCATCGCCTCCAGCGCTTTGTGCAAGGTGCAGGCCGTTCGCGTTCGCGGTCGCCCGGCTTGGGGCATCCAGTTTCACGCCGAGATGTCTCAGGAAGAAGGGATGAACCTGCTCAAGTACCGGGCCGAGAAACACCCGGAGCTTGGCTTGG
Source organism: Cognaticolwellia sp. (assembly GCA_047621545.1). Lineage (GTDB taxonomy): Bacteria > Myxococcota_A > UBA796 > UBA796 > CAJQPC01 > CAJQPC01. Next base: position 16,000 of record JBLHMA010000059.1, read on the forward strand.
ACATTGACAATGAGCTGGCCAAGGCCCACCTTATGGCCCAGGTCGGCCCCAACATCTTCGCCCGCTTTTTAGAGCTCGCCCAAGAACACTGTGCTGCTGTTCGCTCCTGACTTGATCAGCGGACGGCGCCGGACGCGTTGGTGTGGGTCACCCGGGGATCGGCGCTCTGTGAAACGCTCGCGTCCACCTGGGCTGCCGGGTCAAAGTCACTCTCGTTGAAACGCCCGAAAAAGGCCACGCTAGTGTCGCGGTCTGGGTAGTAGACGCTGGCTTGGACCTTGTTGGAGCGGTTGCCTTCCATGAGGTTCAGGGCGCCAGTGCTCGCGTCATAGCTGCTGACCACGGCGACGTGGTCCAGGGCGTTGCGGAAGAGCACCACATCGCCGGCCTGTGGCGCGAAGCCGTCGACCATGGCCTTGCGGTTGGACTCGCTGCTTTCATTGCGCAGGTCCACGGTCTGGTGCTGTTGCCACCAGGAGTCCGGTCCTTCGTTGGTCTGACCGACGTACTTGCCTTCGGTGAAGAAGGAGTGCAGGCGCAGGCCCGACCAGAAGACTAGGTGGTCCATGATCTCCTCGCGAATGCCCACCTTGCTGTACTGGTGACCGACGAACATGCCGCACCAGGGCAGGCCCTGGGCCCAGGAGCCACTGTCTGCGTTGTTGCTCTCCTTGAGCTCCTCGATAAGCGGACCCCAGTTGCTTCCTTGGGTCTCCCAGGAGCCCGTACCGTGGGCCTCTACGCCCTCGGCGTACATCTGGCGGGCTGCCCGAGCGGCAAGCTCGCCGCGCTCGGCGACCGTGGGGTTGGCGCTCGGGCTGATGCCCTGACCGCCGCCGCCAAGGACTTCGTCAGTGACAGGGGCCGTGCTGACCGGGCCATTGGTGGACGTGGAGGCGGTTTCGGCGACTATTGGTGCGGCCACAGCTGGTGCGGTGTCGGCTTGGGCGCCGCCGCTTGTGTGCGCGGTTGCTTGGGCAGTCGTGGCGACTTCCTTTAGACGGGCAGCAGTGTCCCGACCCACGCGACCGTCGGCACTCAGCCCCTGAGCCGTTTGGAAGGCCAAGACTGCGCGGCGGGTCACGGCGCCGTAGTCGCCGTCCATTCCGACAGGGAATCCAGCCGCAGACAGCAGCTCTTGCAGCGCCTCTACGCGGTGTCCCTTCGAACCCTGACGGAGGATTGGGCGCCCACTGACCGCAGCCTTGGCGTCCTTGAGCATGTCCTCGTCCGCGTCTAGACCGCCGCCCAGGGCCTGGCTGAGTTCCTCGACTGTGGTCACCGTCGCGTCGGTGGAGGTGTGGGCGCAGGTGTCTGCACTGTCGGCGCCACCGCTGAGGACCTGGAAGACCTCTGGTCCCGCCATCCCATCGACCTCAAGGCCGCGCTGACGCTGGAAGCGGGTCAGTGCGCGCTGAGTCCCCCGACCAAAGTCGCCGTCTACGGTGACCTTGGCGCCGTGCAAGTTCAGCAAACGCTGCAGCTCACGGACCCGGTCGCCGTTGGCACCACGGCGCAGCAGTGGGCCGTCGATCAGGGCCGATATGGGGCCGGTGTCCTGAGCGGCGCCGGGGGTAGGCGCCCAGGTCGATCCATCGCCGGAGGCCGAGCGCCCCTTGGTCAGGGAGATGACCTTGTCCCACTGGCCCAGGGCGGTGACGTACTTCCATGCCTTGGTAGCGATGCGGCTGCCGTTCTCTTCCTTGTCGCCGTTGACCACCGCGCGGGCGTTGTAAAAGTCGCTCTCGGAGCCGTTGACCTCGGAGTCCAGGGCCTTGCCGGTGAAGCTGCCCTCCATCATGCCTTTGACCATCACGCGGGCCGCCAGGGCGGGCACCAGGTTCACGTGCTCAAAGTTTGTGAGCAGGTCGATGGGCTGGCCCTCGGGGCCGCCGTAGGTCACCCCTTCGTGTGTGTACACAAAGCCCTCAGCGTTTAGGGCGGTGGTCATCCTGTCGTAGTTCTCTTCGCCGGTGAGCTGAACATAGCCGCGTCCCCGATAGTCCTTGGCGTCGGTTGTACCGCGCTCGTTTCCCAAGCGGCCGCCGTAGGCGCTGTCCCAATAGTTGGTCTCCGCGTCCTCCAGGGAGTCTCCGCTGATCCTGCGGTCTTTGACGTGGTCGGTGCCGCTGAAGGAGCCGTTGGAGCCCTGGCTGATGTTGTTGCGCTCCTCCACCAGGGGCTCGGAGCGGGAGAAGCGGGGGTTGCCAAAGCCGCTCTCGTGGTCAGCGGTGGCCAGGATGTAGGCGGCCTGGGTGCGGCTGCCGATGCCGGCCATGGCCAGCTCGTTGAGCACGGCACGAACGTGGGGCTCGCCGTTGGTGCGGCTGCTCTCCGGGAGAACGTCAACGACCTGGACTACCACGCCATCCATCGCTTGGGTGCGCAGCTGAT
>JBLHMA010000060.1:0-18383 GCA_047621545.1 Cognaticolwellia sp.
AAACGAGGCCATCGCGTAGACCTGGGCCACCGTCACGGTATCCACGATCAAGCAGGCATCTCGGCGTAAAGGGGTACCCGCCAGTGAAGAGGCCATCTCGTCGAAGACCGACAGCGGCACAGCCTGAAGATCCAGGCGATTGGGCTTGGCGAGATATCCGTCCTGATCCTCGGCCCCCTCGCCTACGACGAAGGTCGCATGACGGGCCGGCAGGTAGCCCTGGACCGCTAGCTCAGGGGTGAAGGGCATCCCGTCAGGCACCCAAGCTGTCCAGCGGCCATCGGCGCCGCTCTGCAGCTGAAGGGGCGTCCCATTGGCCAAATGCAGCGTGATTGGCGCCTCGGGCAAGAGCGTTCGGGTCTCGAACTCAAAGACCACCCCGGAGACCTGTGTGTAGGTCTCCGTCGACACCGCACCGTTAGGCGGCAGGGCCTTGGTGCATCCCAGCAAAAACCAAATCATGAAGCGTCGAGCCCCAGGTCAAGACCCAGATCTTGCTCCATTGCCTCCACTTCTGCCAGCGCCGCCTTGTAGTCCCGCATGTGGTTTCGGCCCTGCACGGTCTTGTCCCGGCCGAACCACAAGAAGGCCTCCTTCACCCCGCCCTGGCGTCGAATCGCCTCGGCCAACATGAAGGCCCGGAGCACACGGAAGTGCTCCAAGTCCGGCGTCTTGCCTTGCATCGCATCCAGAAGAAGCACGGCCGATTTGGCCATCAAGGGGCCCAACTCTGCAGGAATCGCGCCCGGTGCGGGTCGCTCCAGGCCCAGTGCGCGCTCCACGGCCGCCCCATCTACGGCCCGGTCGACAGCCTTGGGATTGGAGACCAGAGCGACCGCGTAGGCACGGCGGATCACGTTGTCTAGTTGGCGAAGGTTGCCTGGCCAGTGCATGTTTTCCAGAGCCGCTACGGCATCCTGGGCCAGCACCGCCACGCCCTTCCCGCCGCTCTCTTTGTGCCGGCGAGCCAGCATGAACTCGGCCCAGGCGCCGATCTCGTCCTTGCGCTCATCCAGGCTGGGCAGGTGCACTGGCAGCACGTTGATTCGGTAGTACAGGTCCTCGCGAAAAGCCCCGCTGGCTACCTGCTCTCCAAGATCTTGGTTGGTGCCCACCAAGAAGCGCACTTTGGCTTGGCGCCCGGCCCCCGAGTCGCCCAGGCGCCGGTAGGTCCGGGTCTCCATGAGCTGGAGCAGGCCGGCCTGAGCGGCCAGGGACAGCTTGTCGATCTCATCCAGGAAAAGAGTGCCGCCTTCGGCCCGCTCGATGGCGCCCTTGCGGTCCTGGTGGGCCCCAGTAAAGGCGCCACGCTTCCAGCCAAAGAGCTCGGCCAGCTGCATGTCCGCGGGCACACTGAGCAGATCCAAGTGCTCAAAAGGCGCGTCACTGCGCGGAGACTGGACATGGCACCAACGAGCCAGGCGGGACTTCCCCGTTCCAGTGGCCCCGGAGATCAGCAGGGTCTCGTCCACCTGGGCGAAGGTCTCCAGCAGATCCATCAATGGCGAGAGGCTCGCCCCGACCACCGGCAGGAGCGCGTCCTCCCGACGGGTGGCCTGGGAGGTGCCAGGCAAGGCCACCAAATAGGGGGTGCACAGGTCTACGATCAGCCCCAGCGACTGGGGCAAGTCTCCCCAGAATCCAACTTCGCCTACCGCAGCCACACACTCGGCCTCGATCGAGACCATCCCGTGCAGGACACCGCGTGGTCCACGCAGAGGGATCCCCAGAACATGCGTGGCATCCCGAGAGAGCAGACGGTGAACCGTCTCTTGAGAGAGATCGGGGGCAGAGGCATGCCCGAGCGTAGCGCCATCGACCGTGCCGAGACGTACATCCAGCGCCACCGGGGCGCGCAGTTCGCTGAGAAGACGCCAAGCGCTCAGGCTAGGGGCCATGTCTCCCTTGGCATCGGCCGGAGGCACCGCCATTGCACGAAGACCGGCGTATCCACCGCCACCTGGACGCAGGTGAATCACCGCGCGGATCACCCTGGCCTGCGGGTTTAGCTCAGGGAGGCAGCGTTCGAGAACGGACCTGAGGCAGTGATCTGCGGCCTGTTCAAAGGAACAATCACCCTGGAGGTCGTCTACAAGCAAGGACAGTGGATTCACAAATCTCTCTGGCAATGGGCCATTACTATTCTCGCACGCAGAGATCCGCCTCCGACCCCAACGGGAGAGAAGCGAGCCAAGGCTCGGCGAAAAGAAAGTGGCGTCTGGTCAGTTGTAAGCATTAGGTGCGCGCAATCGTTGTGCGGCGGGAGCGAGAGAGCGCTCCGTCCGAACCGACCCCCTTTAGGAGAACACCATGAAGATCCGTCACATCATCGCCGCTACCGCCATCGCTGGAATCGCCCTCGCTTGCGGCGGCGAGCCCGAGCCCCCCTCCGAGGGCAAGGATGCCAAGGCACTCTGCAAGGCCTTCCTCTCCGAGGAAGCTGGCGACGCGGACAGCACCACAGACGCTGCCGTTGCTGCTGCCACCATCGAGACCGACTGGGGCAAGAGCATGCAGACCGACCTGCAGGCTGGCGACGGCCCCACCGACGCCGTCCAGAAGGCTTTCGTGGCCAAGATCAAAGAGACCAAGGCGTCCGAGGGCAGCCTGGACTGCTCCCTGATCGAAGGCTTCTGGGGAATGGACTTCGAGTAAGCTGCTGCCCTAAGCAGTACCCGGTCATCGACCACAAGACAGGGATCCTTCGGGATCCCTGTTCTGGATCTGGGGGCCAATGCCCGGTTTCCAGCAATAAGCTCAAAGTCTGCAAGCGCAGACTCCGATGGGAGGCCATCCCCTGGAATTCCAGGTCCGCCATCCCAAAAGACTGTAGTCTCACCCCATGCTCTGGCTCCTACTACTGCTCTCCTGCGAAAACACGGACCTGCGAGAAGGGCGCTCTCCCTCCAACGCGCAGAAGCTCAGTGACCAGGAGGAGGTTCTCTATGCCAGCGACTCCGCCCTCATGGACTACTTCGGCTCTGGGATAAGCTGCGGAGACGTTGACGGAGATGGCTACGGGGATCTGCTCGTCGCCGGCCGCACAAGTGAGCAAATCTACATCTACTCCGGCTCTGTCTCCGGTATCGACAGCAGCACCGAGACGATCTTCACGGGCACCACGGCCACCTACGGTAGCCAGGTCCGCAGCGGCGGAGACCTGAACGGCGATGGCTATGACGACGTGGTCTTGGGAGACCCGGTGACCGACGCGACCGGTTCGGTCTACGTCCACTACGGGAGTGCGACTGGCGTGGTCAGCAGCACCGTCCAGACAATCAGCGCCTCCGATGGATCCGTCGGCGACTACTTCGGCGCCTACGCCAGCCTGACTGGAGACCTAAACGGCGACGGCTACGACGACCTGGCAGTCGGCGCAAACCTGGCCGACCCGACCGGAACCGACAGCGGCGCCGTGTACATCTACTACGGCAGCAGCACGGGACTAGACAGCAGCACAGAGGAAAAGATCGTGCCCTCGGACAGCGCTGCAGGACAGCACTTTGGCAGGGACGTGACCCTGCTGCCCGACATCGACGGAGACGGATTTGGAGAGGTGGCAATGGGCGCCCCAAGGGACAACACCTACACCGGCGCGGTCTACATCTACAAGGGAGTGACCAGCGGCGTGGACAGCACAAGCGAGCTGAAGCTCACACCGAGCGCCATCTCGAAGTTCGGACACACGCTGGACTACGGCCACGACATCGACGGAGACGGCTTCGGTGACCTGCTGGTTGGCGCGCCCTGGACCGCCAGCGGCACCAGCAGCAGCGGAACGGGCATGCTCTACGTCTACTACGGCACCAGCAGCGGCATTGGCTCCACCCACGACACCCTGAGCGACGTGAGCCACGCCTCGGACTATGCGAGCGCGGTCGCTGGCCTTGGAGACATTGACGGGGACGGCTACGCAGACGTGATGGTCCAAAGCCTGAGCCGCTACTCCGCCGGCAACTCCACGGTCTACTACGGAAGCAGCACAGGCCTGGACGAATCCACGGAGTTCGACCTGAACCACAGCGGACTGCGAGGCGGCACCGAGACCTGTGCTGGAGACTGGGACAACGACGGAATCTCGGACTTCGCCTCCAGTGACAGCACCGAGGGAGAGTGGGGAAAGACTTTCTACTACTCCGGTCGCGTGCGGCTCTATCCAGGGCAGCACCGGACTTGGTACCCCGACCTGGACGGCGATGGCTTTGGGGACTCGACAGCAGGCATCACCCAAGCCACACCACCGAGCGGCTACATCTCCGACGATACCGACTGCGACGATACGGACGCAGCAGTCAACCCAGACGGCACGGAAGTGGTCGGCGATGGCACCGACGGCGACTGCGACGGCCGCGAGGATTGCCGAACCGACAGAGACGGCGATGGCTACACCGACGCGCTAGAAACAGTGTCCAGCAAAGACATGGACTGTGATGACTCTGGAGAGGCCGACAACTCCGTCCCCACGGGCGACTGCGATGACGGCGACGCCTACGTCAACCCGTTGGGCACCGAGCACACCGGCGACGAGGTCGACCAAGACTGCGATGGACAGGAGATCTGCTACGCCGACGGCGACGGCGACGGCTATGGCGACGGCAGCACCACAGTGCTCAGTACAGACACGGACTGCAGCGACAGCGGGGAGGCAATCACCACATCGGACCCGGACTGCGACGATGGCGACGCAACGATCTACCCGGGCGCCGAAGAAGTCGTCGCTGACGGAATCGACCAGGACTGCGACGGCGTAGAGTCCTGTTTCTTCGACGTCGACGCTGATGGGGACGTCGCCACCAGCACCACTCCGTCCACGGACACAGACTGCAGCGACGCAGGAGAGTACGCCACAGCCGGCGGCGACTGCGACGACACTGACGCGAGCATCGCCAGCACTGCGACCGAGGTGCCCGGAGACGGTGTGGATCAAGACTGCGATAAAAGAGAGCAGTGCTACCACGACCTGGACCGAGATGACGTGCGCTCCAACGCCCTGCGTCTCAGCGACATTAATGACTGGAGCTGCATTGGGGGAGGCGAGGCCCCTGCGGTGATGACCAGCGGCGACTGCGACGACACAGACGCCACCATCTATCCCGGCGCAACCGAGCTCCCCGGCGACTCGGTAGACCAGGACTGCGACGGATCGGAGCTCTGCTACACGGACGGCGACGGCGACGGCGAACGGGGCACCGGGACGGCAAGCAGCGGCGACAGCGATTGCCTGGACTTCGGGGAGTTCCTGGAGAGCGACACCTTGGACTGCGACGACACCGACGCCAGCATTCATACCGGCGGGACAGAGCTCCCCGGAGACGGCCTGGACCAGGACTGCGATGGGCTCGAGACCTGCTACGAAGACCTGGACGGAGACAGCACCCGCACCAGCAGCACTGGCGTCGGCACCACCCTGAACTGTTCAGCCACAGGCGAAGCCCCCAGCTCCATGACCAGCGGCGACTGTGATGACACCCGCGCCGACGTTTACCCGGGCGCAAGCGAGGTCATCGGCGATGAGGTCGATCAGGACTGCGACGGTCTGGAGACCTGCTACGAGGACGCGGACGGCGATGGAGACCGCAGCACAACGACTGTCAGCAGCAGCGACATGGACTGCACCGACAGCGGGGAGGCAGTCTCCAGCGCGAAAGAGGACTGCGACGACACCGACGCCGCCATAAACAGCTCAGCCACCGAGATCCCAGGTGATGAGGTAGACCAGGACTGCGATGGGCAGGAGATCTGCTACACCGATGTAGACGCAGACAGCTACGGGGTCAGCACCCTGCGCGACAGCGTGGACACCGACTGCAGCGACAGCAACGAGGCGACCACAGATGGCGCCGACTGCGACGACACCAACGCCAGCATCTACCCGGGTGCGACCGAGGTAGTAGCCGACGGCGTGGACCAGGACTGCGATGGGGTGGACACCTGCTACGCCGATGCCGACGGGGATGGCTACACCACCGGGACCGTGAAAGGGACCGACCTGAGCTGCGCCGGTCTGGGCGAGTCGAACACCCTGACTGCCACCGACTGCGAGGACGCCGATGCGACCATAAACCCGGGTGCCACCGAGCTCACCGGGGACGGGGTAGACCAAAACTGCGACGGGCTGGAGAGCTGCTACCGGGACAGCGATGGTGACGGGGCCCGAGGCACCGACACCATCAGCGACACCGAGTTGAGCTGCTCGGGCGCTGGGCGAGCCAGCGCCACCGCCACCGCCGACTGCAACGATGCCGATGGGGACATCTTCCCTGGAGCCACCGAAGGACTCGGCGACGGGACAGACCAGGACTGCGATGGACTGGAGCTGTGCTGGCAGGATCTGGACCAGGACGGAGCACACGCAGCGCTCACTGCCCCAAGCGCCACCCTCGACTGCAGCGACGGCAGTACAGCCCCCGCATCAGCGGTCTCCGGGGACTGCGATGACGGCGACCCTGCCCGAAGCCCCTTGCTGGCAGAAGTGCCTGGAGACGAGGTGGACCAGGACTGCGATCTGGAGGAGCTCTGCTACAGCGACCAGGACGCCGACGGCTACCGTACGGATGAGACTCAGAGCAGCGCGGACTGGACTTGTACAGGGGCTGGCTTGGCCTTGGCGACGGTATCCAGCGGTGACTGTGACGACGCGGATCCCCGCTTCCACCCCGGAGCAGAGGAGAGCGACTGCAGCGATCCCCTCGACTACAACTGCGATGGTTCCGTGGCCTACGAGGACGCTGATCTCGACGGACATGCCGCCTGCGAAGACTGCCGGGACGATGACCCTTGGGTGAACCCAGATGCAAGCGAGGTCTGTGACGGCTTCGACAACGACTGCGACGGCACAATCGACAACGACGACGCGCTGAACGCCCCCCTGTGGTTCGAGGACCAAGATCAGGACGGCTTTGGCCTGGGGAACGTGTCGGCGCGGGCCTGTGAGGCGCCAGAGCGCACCTCGGCGCTAGCCGGTGACTGCGAGGATGGAGACAAAGCGATCTATCCGGGAGCACCCGATTCCTGCGGCGACGGGGTGGATCAAGACTGTGACGGTCGCGGCGGGCCTTCCTCGGACGAGGACAGAGACGGACTGACCTGGCTGCAGGAGCAAGAGCTGGGCACGGATGCTTGCCAGGCTGACAGCGACGGAGACGGCCTCTTGGACGGGGAAGACCGCCGGCCAAGCTGTAGTGGCTGCGGTGGCGGCACTGCACCGAGCAGCGGCGCTCTGATGGGCCTGCTACTGATCGGCTTTGCCCTTCGAAGCCGGCGGATGGGTCAGCCAGCGGCTTGACCACCGTGGCTTGATCACCGTGGATTGATCAAAGCGGGCCAAAGACGGTGACGTCTTTGGCCCGGAATGTGCTCCATGACCGCGCCCACCCAGTGAAGGGCGCCTCGGAGAGGCTCAGAGAAGCTGGGGCTTGGCGGATGCCTGTGAAGTGGAGCTCTTGGTACCCTTGCCAAAGCTCGCATAGACCGTCCCCGTACCGGTCTCCGCATCGATGACATCGAGGATCTCGCCATCCGAATCAGTGAGCGTGATGTCGATGTTGACCGCCGCATCATCGCTGATGGCGCTCTCCGTGGTGAAGGTCTGGGTCCACTGCCGCCACTCGGTGACCATCTCCAGAGTCGGGAGCTCATCAGGCGCATCTCCGCCCTCGAGCGTCTCGATGCTCAGAGCGATGCTTGAGACCGTGGTGACCGCCTCCCCTGTGACCGCTACCAGCCAGCTGTGGGTGTCCGTATCCGCGTCGTACACCAGCTCGATCATCCCGATCTCCAAGCCGTCCGTTGGGTCCAGATCCTCAATCCAGTTGGTGGCCGATCCCGTACCAGGGACCACCACCAGGTCCACTTCAACCTGGCTGCCAACCGGCAGACCCTCCGCATCCAGCGCATCGATCTGGATGTAGTAGGCCGCGTCTTCCTCCAAGAAGCCGTCCCCGTACGCACCCTCGATCAGAAAGTGCCGCTCTACGCTGGCAGGCTCCGTGTCTAGGGTTTCATAGAGCACCGCACCCTCAGCATCGCTCACCGAAACGCTCAGCTCCCCATCCTCACCCATCGAATCGGACGTGACGGTCTTGATGCGGTAGCTGCCGTTCTTGCGTTCCTTCAGCTTGATCTGGTTGATTCCGTCGCTGCTGCCGACATCCTCAGCGCTCACCCACTCGGTGAGGGTGTCAACGCTGACCCCATCGCTGTCGTAGGCGGTCACGTCCAGCGTGAGCCCCCCATCCGCGATGTCGCTGTCCGCTAGGTCGTAGCGCCACCGACTGCGGACCTGGTCTTGGGTGAGCGCGACGTCTAGGGTCAGGGCTTCGCCGTCGGTGGCGCTGTAGTAGGAGCCGGTGAACTTAATCGTGGGATCAACTGCCCTAAGGCTGTCCAGCTCGGCTCCGTCTTTGGCGATGAGCACAGCTTCCAGCGTCGCCGATGTGTCTCCTTCATTGAAGACCACCCGCGCCTTGATGCTGAGGGTGCCACTCAGGGTCGTGGTGGTCCATTCACCGGGAACCACCGAGAAGATGAAATCGTCAGCCGTGAAGTCCTCCACGGAGTCGTCTACGACGGTGATGATGACTCTGAAGCTGACGTCGAAGAAGCTGTCAACGCTGTAGTCATCGACGGCAGTGGACATCTCGAAGCGGCTGCTGCGGAGCTCCATAGGCTGGTCCTCGCCCAGCTCAACCGCAGCCACACTGCTGCTGTCGTCCCCAGAGGTCTTGACGATCACCCGGTAGCCAGTCGTGCGCTTCTTCCTGACCTTCGAGCGTCGAATGATGCTTGCCTGTGCCGCACCTTGGTCGTCCAGCGATGCAGCGACAGCGCTGAGCCCCAGAGTGTCTGCGGCGTCCGCGGCGTGTGGCGCAGCCACCTGCAGCAACAGAAGACCTGTAAACGTAATGCCGGTCTTGGTGAGGCTCGAGCGCATGGGATCTCCTGGGCGAGTCTGGGTTTCCTTCGCACCGTACGGGCAAAGCGCTAACTTGTGACCCTACAGCGATCCCACACCTGCGCGAGCAGCACTGAGTCGAGGCACCAGGCCTGAGAAAGGTGAGGCCCAGACCGCGACAAGCAAGGGCCCAGGGTCCTATGGAAACCTGCTCTGGGAATGAAAGGATGGGGCGTATACTCCGCAAATGATCTGGATCCTTCTGCTCTCCTGCCAACAGGCCGCCCAACGGGACGCAGGCCAAGCGCCTAGCACCCTCAAGCTGAGCGACCTTGAGACGGAGCTCCAAGCCAGCGACAGCTCGGTAGGCGACGCCTTTGGAGGGAGCCTGGTCTGCGCGGACATCGACGCCGACGGCTACCAAGAGCTGGTGGTCGGCGCAGGGGACGTAGACCAGCTCTACGTCTATCCAGGCAGCGCCTCGGGCCTGGACACCGCCTCCGAGGAGATCCTGAGCAGCAGCCTGGGCAGCTTCGGCGGCCCCTTGGCCAGCGGAGACGTGAACGGGGACGGCTACCCCGACTTGGCGGTGCAAGATGGGAGCAACACCGCCACCGTGAGCATCCTGCACGGCTCAGCCTCCGGCCTGAACAGCACCTCCGAGTACAGCATCTCGGCCAGCGACGGCGCCGCCTTGGACGCCTTTGGCGCCGCTCTGAGCATGGCCGGAGACCTGAACGGCGACGGCTACGCCGACTTGATCGTGGGCGCTACCCGCGCGGACGCCCCCCTGGCTGAGAGCGGCGCGCTCTACATCTACCTGGGCAGCAGCACGGGCCTCTCTGCCTCCAGCGAACAGAAGCTCGTACCCAGTGACAGCGTCGGAACCCACTACTTCGGAACCGATGCGATCATCGTGGCGGACCAAGACGGCGACGGCTTGGATGAAGTGGCCGTCGGCGCGCCCGGAGACAACAGCTTCACTGGCGCCGTGTACCTGTACTTCGGCAGCAGCACCGGGGTCTCCGCTGCGACGGAGTCAAAGATCACAGTCTCTGGCACCTACCACTTTGGCAGCACCCTCTCCGCGGCCGACGTGGACGGCGACGGCTACTCCGATCTGCTGGTGGGCTCTCCCCGAGGACCGGTCAGCGGCAGCGGCTCTGGCCGGGTCTATACCTTCTACGGCGCGGCGACCGGCCTGGACACTCTCAGTCCAGACAGCTTGGGAGAAGCCAGCTATCAATCCGACTTTGGTGCCAAGGTCCGCGGGCTCGGAGACTTTGACGGCGACGGCTATGACGACGCGGTTGTTCAGGAGCTCGCCCGCTACGGCGGGGGCACCAGCACGGTGTTCTACGGAAGCGCCTCTGGCCTGGACTTCAGCACCCAGGCCCAGGTCGGTGGCGGCGGCTGGTACGCGGGAGACGCAGCCTGCGCCGGAGACTGGGACGCGGACGGCTGGCCCGACCTGGCCGTGGGTGTCTGGAACCAAGGCTCCTTTGGCAGCTTCACCAGCAGCGCTGGCTTGGTGAAGACCTATGCGGGTGCCGAGCGCACTTGGTACGCAGATGCGGACGCGGACGGCTTTGGGGACGCCTCCTCCTCCGTCACCCAGGCCACCGCACCCACCGGCTACGTGAGCGACGACACGGACTGCGACGACACTCTGGCAGCGGTGAACCCCGACGCTCGCGAGCTCGCAGCGGACGGCTTGGACAACGACTGCGATGGCTGGGAGTACTGCTGGGAAGACTGGGACCAAGACGGATACGTCGCCCAAGACGCCAAGGTCCAGAGCCTGGACATGGACTGCACGGACGCAGGCGAAGGGGACAGCAGCACCCCCACTGGGGAGTGCGACGACTTTGACGCGAGCATCCACCCAGGAGCCGCTGAGCTCGCCGGAGACGGGGTCGACCAAGACTGCGATGGCTATGAGCTCTGCTACGCCGACGTCGACGGCGACGGGGCCAGCGACGGGAGCACACTCCTCAGCTTGGACCTGACCTGTACCAGCACTGGGCAGGCCCTCAGTGGCGCCCCACACGACTGCGACGATGGCGACTCGACCGTGTACACCGGCGCGACGGAGATCCCCGGGGACGGCGTGGATCAGGACTGTGATGGGCTGGAGCACTGCTACTTCGATCTGGACGCCGACGGAGACCCCTCTACTTCAGCCAGTGTCGGCAACGATGGCGACTGCATGGACACCGGAGAGTCCTCGAGCGCAGGAGGAGACTGCGCGGACGACGATGCAAGCGTGCACAGCGCAGCGACCGAGATCCCCGGAGATGGCTTCGACCAGGACTGCGATGGGGTCGAGCACTGCTACCCCGACTTGGACGGCGACGGCGTGCGCACGAGCAGCGCTGCAGCGGGAAGCACCCTGGACTGCTCGGCCACAGGCGAGGCCACCTCGGCGCTGCCCAGCGGTGACTGCGACGATGCCGACGCCGACACCTACCCAGGGGCCACAGAGGTGGTCGGTGACGAGGTGGACCAAGACTGTGATGGCTTGGAGGTCTGCTACGTCGACGCGGACGGGGACGGCGATCGCAGCACCGCCACAGTGAGTAGCGCCGACGTGGACTGCAGCGACAGCGGAGAGGCCGCAGCCAGCGCGGATGTGGACTGCGACGACACGGACACCTCGATAAGCAGCTCGGCCACGGAGGTGCCTGGGGACGAGGTCGATCAGGACTGCGACGGCCAGGAGATCTGCTACACGGACGCCGACTCCGACGGCTACGGCACGAGCACTCTGCGGGACAGCGTCGACACGGACTGCAGCGATAGCGGCGAGGCCGCCTCGGACGGCGGCGACTGCGACGACAGTAGCGCCAGCGTCTACCCGGGCGCGACCGAGATCGTCGCCGACGGATTGGACCAGGACTGCGATGGCGTGGACACCTGCCACGGGGACAGCGACGGGGATGGCTACACCAGCGGGACGGTGACCGGGACCGACCTGAGCTGCGCCGGTCTGGGCGAAGCGAGCGCCCTCACCGCCACGGACTGCCAGGACAGCGATGCGGCCATAAATCCGGGCGCCACTGAGCTGACTGGCGATGGGGTAGACCAGAACTGCGACGGCCTCGAGACCTGCTACCGGGACAACGACAACGACGGCGCACGCGGCCCAGAGACCCTCGGCACCCCAGACCTGGCTTGCTCCCAGCCGCTCCTGGCCAGCGCAGCTGCCGACGAGGACTGCGACGATGCCGACTCGACCATCTTCCCCGGTGCCACAGAGGGCCTGGGCGACGGAATCGATCAGGACTGCGATGACCAAGAGCTGTGCTGGCAAGACCTAGACCAGGACGGCGCCCATGCAGATCTCAGCGCCCTGAGCGCGACCTTGGACTGCAGCGACGGCAGCAGCGCGGGGAGCTCCGCGGTGGCCGGAGACTGCGATGACAGCGACGCCCATCGCAGCCCGCTGCTGGCCGAAGTGCCAGGGGACGGCGTGGACCAGGACTGTGATCTGGAGGAGCTCTGCTACGTCGACCAAGACCTGGACGGCTACCGCTCGGAGCTCACCCAGAACGACGCGGACTGGACTTGTGCCGGGGTCGGTCTGGTCTCGGCAACGGAGCCAGGCGGTGACTGTGACGACACGGATCCCCTCTTCAACCCGGGAGCCGATGAGAGCGACTGCAGCGACCCATCCGACTACAACTGCGATGGCTCAGTGGCCTACGAGGACGCAGATCTCGACGGACATGCGGCCTGCGAAGACTGCCGAGACGACGACCCCTGGATCAACCCGGATGCAAGCGAGGTCTGCGACGGCCAGGACAACGACTGCGACGGCGTCGCGGACAACGACGACGCACTGGACGCGCCGCTGTGGTTTCAAGATGATGACGCCGATGGCTACGGCCAAGGGGACGTCTCAACCCGGGCCTGCTTTGAGCCTGCGGGCAATGCTGCAGATGGCGGCGACTGTGAAGACGGGGACCCAGAGATTTTCCCGGGCGCGCCCGATCCCTGTGGCGACGGTGTAGATCAGAACTGCGATGGACGCGGGGGTCCCCTCTCAGACGAGGACAAAGACGGCCTGACCTGGCTCGAAGAACAGGAGCTTGGCACCCAGGCCTGTGAGCCCGACAGCGACGGTGACGGCCGACTCGATGGAGAGGACCGCCTGCCTGGCTGCGGGGGCTGCGGTGGAGACCGAGCGCCAAGCGGCGGCGCGATCGTGGTGCTGGTGCTGCTGGGCCTGGCGCTCAGAGGACGACGGGGAGCCTGCACGCACCCTGAGCGTCGACGGCCAAAGACTGCGAGTTCGACCGCCCCGGGTCCTATGGAAACTCTACCGCAAACCCGTTAAGGGGCCCCCCCGCAGCAGCCGTGCACGCGGGAGCCCTCTTGGAGACACCATGGCCACGCGCAAGCCGCCCTGGCTCAAGATCAAGTTGCCAACCGGCGAGCGCCTCGCTCGTTACAACCGCGTCAAGACCCGTGCTCGCGAGCTGAAGCTCCACACTGTCTGCGAAGAAGCCCAATGCCCCAACATCGGCGAGTGCTGGGGTGGCGGTACGGCCACCTTCATGGTCATGGGAGACATCTGCACCCGCGGCTGCCGCTTCTGCGCCGTGAACACCAAGCGCATCGGTCCGCCCTTGGACGTAGACGAGCCAGCCAACGTGGCCCGCGGCATCGCCGAGATGGAACTGGACTACGTGGTGCTCACCAGCGTGAACCGGGACGATCTGGACGACCAGGGCGCCGACCACTTTGCAGCGTGTATCAATGCGATCAAGGTGGCCTCTCCTAGGACCATGGTCGAAGTATTGACCCCCGACTTCACCGGCCGGATGGAGCTGGTAGACAGGGTCCTGAACGCAGGTCCAACCGTCTACGCACACAACATCGAGACGGTGGAGCGCTTGCAGCGCCCTGTGCGCGATCCACGGGCCAACTATCAGCAGTCCATGGATGTGCTGGCCCACGTCAAGACCCACAGCCCAGCCAACTTCTCCAAGTCCAGCATCCAAGTGGGTCTGGGTGAGAAGCCCGCCGAGGTACTGCAGACCATGCAGGACCTACGCGATGTAGGCGTGGACTTCCTCACCTTGGGGCAGTACCTCCAGCCCTCGGGCAAGCACCTCAAGGTCACCGAGTTCGTCACCCCGGAGACCTTTGACTGGTACGCCGACCAGGGACGGGCCATGGGCTTTCGTTACGTCGCCAGCGGACCGCTGGTGCGTTCGAGCTACAAGGCGGGCGAGTTCTTCATCCGCGAGTTCATCGAGAAACAGCAGGATCCAACCGCATGGACCAAGCCCCTGGCACGCTGAGCGTCGCCGAGAGCATCCGACAGACCCTGCACGCGGCCATGGCCGCGGATCCCAACGTGGTGCTGCTCGGAGAGAGCGTGGGCCAGTTGGGCGGCGTCTTCCGCACCACCCAAGGCCTGCTGGAGACCTTTGGGCCCGAGCGGGTCATCCAGACCCCGCTGTCCGAGAACGCGACCGTGGGCATGGCCATTGGCATGGCCATGGGCGGCAAGCGCCCAGTGGTGGAGCTGGTCGGGGGTGCTGCCGGCGCCTACGCCCAGATCACCCGCGAGTTGGCCGAGCTCAGCTCCGCGGAATTCCCCCTGCCCGTCGTGCTTCGCATCCCGCTGGGTGAGCTGCCCGGTGGCCTGCACACCGAGAGCCTGGCCGGCGCACTACTCGGTCTGGAAGGGCTGAGCGTTCACTGCCCCAGTACGCCGGCCCAAGCGGCCCATGTGCTCTCGCAAGCACTCCAGGCCCGAGGTCCCACCGTGATTCTCGAGTCCCTGGGCTGCTACGGCGACCGCTCCGACCGCGCAGCACAAGACGGCGCAGCCATCTTGCGCAGCGGACGCGATGCCACTCTGGTGAGCTACGGCGCTGGCGTACAGGCCTGCCTGAAACTGGCCGACTCCAGCCCCCACGAAGTGGGTGTGATCGACCTGAGCCGCCTGCATCCGCTGGACAGCCCGACCCTGGCCCAAGCCCTCCGCGAGAGCGGACGCCTAATCCTGGCCACCGCCGGTCCTGCCTCCGCACACAGCAACGGCGCCCTGGGCGACCGGGTGCTGGCCGAGCTGACCCGCGCCGCATTTTTGTACCTTGAGTCGCCTCCCGTCGCCGTACCGGCCACGGAGAAGGCACTCAACCAAGCCCTTTCTTCTTCCCTGCGTTTCTGAGGACCCCCTTATGTACACCTTTGAGTTGCCCGAAATTGGGGAAGGCGTTGTCGAAGGCGAGATCGTCCAGTGGCTGGTTCAGCCCGGTGAAGTGATCGCTGTCGACCAGCCAGTCTGCGAGATCATGACCGACAAGGCCACAGTGGAGATCTCCTCCCCCGTGGGCGGTCGCATCGCCACGCTGCACGGCGAGCCCGGCGATGTGGTCAAGGTGCACACGCCCTTGGCTGAGATCGACTCCGGTGCAGGCGCTGCCGCAGCACCTGTGCCGGCCCCCGTTGCTGCACCTGCACCCAAGGCTGCTCCTGCTGCAGTCGCCGCGCCTGGCGCTGCGCCCGCCGCTGCACGGCCTGCGCCAGTCACACAGGCTCCGCCCGGAGGAACCCCTTCCGGCGGTGTCTCCTCAGGCGGTACCTCTTCCGGCAAGTCGGTGGCTGCGCCTGCAGTGCGCCGCCGCGCCCGCGAGATGGACATCGACTTGGCCCAGGTCGCCGGGTCCGGCAAGGGTGGCCGCGTGAGCCACGATGACTTGGACATCCACGGCAACGCTCCAGCCGATGCCGTCCCCGGAGCAATGGCCCCGGCCGCTCTGCCCCAGTCCCGTGCCGTGCCAACCGGCGCTGAGAAGCACATCAAGATCATCGGCTTGCGTCGCAAGATCGCCGAGCAGATGGTCCTGGCCACGCAGACCGCTCCCCACTTCACCTACGTCGAAGAGATCGACATGACGGTCCTCTGGGACATGCGCAAGCGCCTGAAGAAATCCGCAGCAGACCGTGGGGTCAAGCTGACCTTTCTGCCCTTCTTCATGAAAGCCTTGTGCCAAGTATTCAAGGAATTCCCCAACCTGAACAGCAACGTCATCGCCGACCCCTTCACCTTGGTGGTCAAGGGCGACGTGAACATCGGTATTGCCACCGATACCCCCCAGGGGCTCTTCGTTCCGGTCGTGAAGAACGTCGAGCAGAAGAGCATCCTCCAGATCGCAGCCGAACTGGCCGATGTGACCACGCGCACCCGCGAGGGCCGCGCTTCAGCAGCCGACTTCAGTGGCGGCACCTTCACCATCACCTCCGTTGGTAATATCGGCGGCGTGCTGGCGACCCCCATCTTGAACACCCCCGAGGTAGCCATCTTGGGCGTCAATCAGATCAAGGAGCGCCCGGTGGTAATAGACGGCGAAATCGTCATCCGCCGGATGGTGTACTTCAGCAGCTCCTTTGACCACCGCGTCATCGACGGAGCCGTTGCGGCGCGCTTTACCACCGCTCTCAAGAACATACTGGAGCACCCCGAGTCCATGCTCCTGGAGCTCATCTAATGAGCATGCGTCAGGCCCTTCATCAGGTGCGCAACGCTGGCGATGCCTTGGCGGAAGCCGGCGCCCTGGCGGCCCCGGTGCGCGGCCTGGAGGCTGTCATCGCCGGCGGTTTCGCGGGCATCGAGTCCCGAGACTGGGTGGTTCCTGGCCTGCGCGAGCGCGTAGGTGGGGTGCTGCGAGGCGCCAGCATAGACCGTCTGACCATATCGACGGATGGCGCCCGGCCCTATCGCATTGCGCCAGTGACCCAGGATCCCGCGGCACGCATGCTGCACGCATGTGGACTGGCTCTGTCCTTAGCGGACACCGACGCGACAGTCCTGTGCTTCATCGGCCAAGGCTCGGCATCCTATGGTTCTTTTCACGAGGCCATGAACATGGCCCACTTGCATCAGCTGCACGTGATCTTCCTGTGCCACGCCTGGGATCTGGACCACAAAGAGAGCCCCCTTGCCCGCCAGCTGGGTGGCTCCATGCGCGCCCTGGCCTTGGCCCATGGCATGCGCTCACACAGCGTAGACGGCGGTCTGGTGACCGAAGTGCTCTCCGCTGTGACCGAAGCCCGGGCCCACACCGGACCCAGCTTTATCGAAGCCCGCCTTGAGCGCGGCGACGACCCCCTGCGTCGTGCTTATGACGAGCTCACTGAGACTGAGCCCGCCACAGCGACCAAAATTTCCTGAAGGCGCGGCCTTCAGCAACCCATCAGATCTGGAGACTCCCATGGAGACCCGAACCTACGACGCCGTTGTGATCGGCGCAGGACCCGGCGGCTACCCCGCTGCCATCCGTTTGGCCCAGCTTGGCATCAAGACCCTCTCCATCGAGAAGGAGTACTGGGGCGGCGTCTGCCTGAACGTGGGCTGCGTGCCTTCCAAGGCGCTGATCACCGCGTCCAAGAAGTTCAAGGAGCTCCAGGGCACCGCCCAGGAGATGGGCATCGTGCTGGAAGGCACCCCCAAGTTCGACATGGTGCAGAGCCAGTCTTGGAAGCAAGGCATCGTCGACAAGATGAGCGGCGGCGTGAGCGGCCTGATCAAGGCCAACGGCGCGGACAAGCTCTTCGGCACCGCGCGCTTTGACGGCCCCGGCGCCTTGATTGTGGACACTGACGATGGCGACGTCCGCGTCGAGTCCAAGCACATCATCATCGCCACCGGCTCACGTCCCATCGAGATCCCCGGCTTCTCCTACAAGGACGACCGGGTCATGGAGAGCACCAAGGCTCTGGCCCTGGACCATGTGCCCGAGCGCCTGGTCGTGATCGGCGGCGGCTACATCGGCCTGGAGCTGGGCACCATGATGGCCAAGGTCGGCTCGCAGGTGACCGTGGTCGAGATGGGAGACCAGGTTCTGCCCGGCTTTGACAAGGACGTGGTCAAGCTGATCGCCCGCCGTCTGAAGAAGTCCAAGGTCAAGGTCATGCTCGAGACCAAGGCCCAAGGCTGGGAGGAAGGCGACGGCGTCGCTCTGGTCAAGGTGGTGGACAAGAACGGCAAGGAGCACGTGCTCGAGGCTGACAAGATCCTGGTGACCGTGGGCCGCTTCCCCAACACCGAGAACATCAACCTGGAGAGCCTGCCAGGTCTGGAGATGGACGGGCGCTTCGTCAAGATCGACAAGCAGTGCCGCACCAACATCCCCGGCGTCTTTGCCGTGGGCGATGTGGCCGGACAGCCCATGCTGGCCCACAAGGCCACCCACGAGGGTGAAATTGTGGCCGAGGTCATCGCTGGCCACAAGGTCCAGATGGACAACATCCAAGTGCCCGCCGTGGTCTTTGTGGACCCCGAGATCGCCACCGCTGGCATGCAAGAGCACGAGGCTATCGCCGCTGGCTTTGACATCTCCGTCGGCAAGATGCCCTTCGCTGCGGTCGCACGTGCCCTGACCACCGGTGACAAGGACGGCTTCGTCAAGGTCATCGTGAACAAGGCCGACCAGCGCATTCTGGGCGTGACCATCGTCGGCCCCGGCGCCAG
>JBLHMA010000061.1:0-18317 GCA_047621545.1 Cognaticolwellia sp.
TGTGCTTGGGGTGCATGTCCACAGGGATGCCGCGGCCATTGTCAGTGACCGTGATGCTCTTTCCGTCCTCTGACAGGGTCACCTGAATCGTGGTGCAGTGGCCCCCAATGGCCTCGTCCACGGAGTTGTCCACGACCTCCCAGACCAAGTGGTGAAGGCCGTCTTTGCCCGTCCCGCCGATGTACATGGCCGGGCGGTGGCGGATCCCCTCGAGACCTTCCAGCATCTGTACGGAGCTTGCATCATAGGTGCTCATTTGCCCTCCTCCTCGTCACCCATTTGCATGTCTGGCTCGCGGATCCACTCGGCGAAGTGGCCCCTGCGTAGAATGACGCTGCCCTTGTCCGCACGTTTGCCAAGATGTTTGCTGGCCCGCGCGGTGTCCTCGCGCCCTTTGGAGGTAACCACCGTGGCGCCTCCGAACTTGTCGCTGGTGAGCTCAAAGGCCAGGACAGTATCTCCCTCGTTCAGCTTGATGGCAGTCACGCCTTTTCCGGCTGAGCGAACCGGGTTGATCTCGCTCACTGGGTAGACCAACATACGGCCCTTGTGGGTGGCGATGCTGGCCCACTCCGTAGCATTGGAGCCGTAGGCGGCGATCACCGAGTCGCTGCCGCTCACCTTGCAGAACTTTCGCCCCGACTTGGTGCTGGGGTCTTGGAAATTCACCAGAGATGCCCGCAGTCCACGACCCTCTCGGGTCACGCACACAGCGTGGGGTGGCGGCACATCGACCCCGAGCTCCAGTTGGTCGCTGTCCAGCTTGGGTCGGCTGCGCTTGTCGTGGCTTGCGACACCGACAATGCGCTCTCCGTCCTTGAACTTGAAGTGCGCCTGCACGGGCTCACCGTAGCCGGTGGTCGCTGGCACATCGGCTACACGCAGGGTGTAGGCGCTGCCCAGCGAGGTGAAGAGGGTCACCGTGCTCTTGGTGTTGGCCAAGGTCAGCCAACCCACTGTGTCCCCCTCGCGGACCCGGATCTTGTCCACCTCTGAGAAGCGGCCTTGTCGCTTGATCCAGCCTTCTCGCGTGACCACCACGAAGGCGTCCTCGCTCACGATGTAGGCGCTGTCATCGTAGACCTTTTCTGGGACAGCCTCGATCACAGAAGTGCGTCGGCGCTGCTTGAACTTGCGCTTTACGTCCTGCAGCTCGGACCGAACCACGGACCAGAGTTCATCTTCGCTGCTCAGGATGGCTTGGATGCGTGCTGCTTCTGTGCGCTTCTCCTCCAGCTCCGTTCGGATAGCCAAGATCTCGAGTCGAGCCAGCTTGTAGAGGCGCAACTCCAGAATCGCCTCGGTCTGGATGTCATCTAGATCGAAGCGCTGCATCAGCTTCTCAGCGGAGTCACGCTTTCCTTCGGAGGCCCGAATGATGCGTACCGCTTCATCCAAGGAGTCGAAGATGATCTCGAAGCCCTCCAGGATGTGGATTCGCTCCAGCAACTTACGCAGCTCGTATTGGAAGCGCCGACGTACGGTCTCCAGGCGGAAGTCCAACCACTCGCGCAGCACGCTGGCCAAGTCCAAGCGTGCCGGCGAAGCCACGTCCGGGTTGCCGGGCGTAGGCACCAAGCAGGTCATGTTGACGTGGAAGTTCTGTTGCAGCGGTGTGTGCTTGTAGAGGTAGGCCATAGCTGGCCCGGCATCTTCTTCGCGGCGCAGCTCCAGAACGACCCGCACCTCGTCCGTGCTCTCGTCCCGTACATCGGTGAGCTGAGGCAGCTTTTTGTCGGCGACGAGACCGCCAATCCGCTCCACCAGGGTCGCTTTGTTCTGAGAGTAGGGGACGGAGGTGATGATGATGTAGTGCCTGCGGCCGACCTTCTCGGCCGTGTGGGTACCGCGGATCACCACTTTGCCCGAGCCGGTCTCATACAGAGCAACCAAATCTGCCGGGGAGGTCAGGATCTCACCGCCCGTTGGGAAGTCTGGGCCCTTCACGTAGCGACAGAGCTCTGCGACCGTGCAATCCGGCTTGTCGATCATCTTGATCGCGGCGCTGACTACCTCGCCCAAGTTGTGGGGAGGGATCTTGGTGGCCATTCCGACCGCGATGCCTTCGGAGCCGTTGACGAGGAGCTGTGGGAAGCGTGCTGGCAGCACGATGGGCTCGCTGGTCTGTCCGTCGTAGTTGGGCCGGTAGCCGACCGTCTGCTTGCCCAACTCTTCGAGCAATTCCATGGCCAAGGGGCGCAGCTTTGCCTCCGTGTAGCGCATGGCTGCGGCGCCATCGCCATCCATGGACCCGAAGTTGCCTTGGCCATTGACCAGCGGATGGAGCAGGCTGAATGGCTGGGCCATGCGGACCATGGCGTCGTAGATGCTCTGGTCACCGTGAGGGTGAAACTTGGCCATCACGTCGCCGACCACTGCCGCCGACTTGCGGAAGCGACCCTCTGGACGAAGGTGCAAGCTGTGGTGCATCGCGTAAAGGATCCGCCGCTGAACCGGCTTTAGACCGTCGCGCACGTCTGGCAGTGCACGGCTGGTGATCACGGAGAGCGCGTAGGCCAAGTAGCGGCGGCGGGTCGCCTCGTGGAGGGCGACCGGCTGAATATTCGAAGGCATGTGGTGCTGGCGGGGAGGGGAGGAAAGGGCGCCGTAGCGGGAAGATAGGCGCGGGAAGGGAAGGACTTATAACACGGGCCTTGTGCCCAACAGGGCCAGAATTTGTCCGCCCCCCCTGCCCAATTTTGAGACCCTACTCAGCTGATGG
Organism: Cognaticolwellia sp.; assembly: GCA_047621545.1. Lineage (GTDB taxonomy): Bacteria > Myxococcota_A > UBA796 > UBA796 > CAJQPC01 > CAJQPC01. Next base: position 2,723 of record JBLHMA010000061.1, read on the forward strand.
AACTGGCAGCTCCGGCGCTCGCGCCCAGGATCCCACGGGCCTCGAAGCTGAGCCATTCCTGTCCGGGTAAGCTGCGCAGCACCCGTTGCTCCTTGCCGCTCAGGTCGCGCTCCAGCACAGCCCCAGCTTTGGCTGGCTCTAAGATGCTTCCGGTCTCCAGATCCACGCTGGTAGCGGGGTGCATATCCGTGAGTTCGGCGGTCACTTGGGCTGTCTCGATGTCCACAACCAACAGGGTACAGCGCTCTCCTTCAGGCAGGCGCAGCACCGCTTTTCCACCAGTGGGGCCCCAGAGAGCATCCACGGGCTCGTTGAAGGTCAGTATGTCCCGTCCCTGAGCGGGGGTGCCCGTACGGGCACTCTCGCTCAGATCGTAGTGACCCAACACCCCGTCCTGATCCAGGACCAGGAGCTCCGGCCGCCGGTTCACAAAGGCCAAGCGTACGATTGGGACATCGGCCAAGGGCACGGGTACGGGCAGGGCGTCCTGGCCGGTGCGGGGGTCCAAGATGCGCGAGGCCCCTCGTGGGGTGACCACAGCCATCCAAGTTCCGCTGCCGCTCAGGGCGATCGCTGTTGGCCAGGACAGCTCTAACGCAAGGTTTGCGGCGAGATCCCACCAACGCACGCCCCCTTGGGGCAAGCGCAGCGCGACAACAGATCCGCCCAGCAGGAGTTCGGGCGCACCAACCGTGTCCGGGCCTGCATCGAAGACGCGTCGGCCGTCACGGGCGGAGTAGACGGTCGCTGGGGAGTCCTCTGGCATGAGCGCAATTAGGCGACCGCCTCGGTCGACCGAGGCTCCCAGGATCGTGCCGCCACCCTTGACTATGCCAACACGGTCGTTGCCCTTCCAGAGGGCCACCCGGTCGCGGTGAACGGCCAAGCGGAACTGACCGGTACCGGCTGCCGCTGTGACTGGAGGCAATCCCGGACCGGCCTGACCATCGTGGAGCAGGCCATCGCTGCCGCCAACAATCACGCCCTTGGGGAGCCACAAGGCGGCCCCGCTGGTGCCGGGGGCGCCATGGTGTGAGCTACCGGCCGGTGTCAGGCTGGGCAAATCAAAGAGGTGCACGGAGCGGGTTGAGACAGCCGCCACCCGTCGGCCGTCCGGACTCAGGACCAGGTTCTGGATGCCGCTCCCCCCTCGGGTCGCGAAAGAGTTGCAGAGCACTCCGTCGACCACGCGAAGCAACGAGATACCGCTGGAGCCTGCACACACGATGTAGGTGTTGTCCGGGGTGAACCAGGCCCGCTCCGCTGGCATCTGCAGTCGGTCCATGGGCAAGCCTTCGCGGTTGCGTAAGTCGATCAGTCTGACCTGACCTTCGGCGTCCACGCAGAGCAGACGCTCGCCGCGGGCGTCGAACGCCACGGACTTGCCGCCAAAGCCCTGCCAAGCCACCTCACGCTCACCGCGCACCAGGTCCCAGACGCGCACCAAACCGTCTACGGCGATCGCGGCGAGTCGCCGACCTTCGGGGCTCAAGGCCAAGCCACGCATGGCCCGAACGCGGCCCCGCTGGCCCTGTCGTGTCTCGACAAAGACCTCGGCGCCGGTGTCGGTCTTAAAGACCCCCACGCTGCCCGCGTCGTCCCCGACCGCGACGTAGTGTCCGCCTTGGATGACGGTTAGGGCATCTGTGACGCCAACACCGGGCTGGAAGACAAGGCCCGGGGTGCGCTCACCCGATCGTGTGACAGCCACCACTCCCGCCGCGTCTGCCGAGGCGTAGGTCGCGCTGTAGGGATCCCCGCTCGCGGCCGTGATTGCGGCCTCGTGGGCTTGGGGGCAGAAGCGGTCGGCCAAGGACGGCATGGATCAGCTCTTCCAGCGAGACGGCATCATCGCACGCGTACCCTTCTATAAGACCGAGAGGCCGGATGTCGCCCCCCCGCATCACTGTGATTTGGCACATGCACCAGCCGGACTACCGGGATCCCATCAGCGGGCGGGTGGCCATGCCCTTTGTTCGCCTGCATGCATTGCGGGGATACCGCGATGTGGCGGTCTGGCTCAGGGAGTCAGGCTTGGAGATGTGCGTGAACCTGGTCCCCAGCCTGCTGGAGCAGCTCTTGGATCTGGAGGCGCCTTTGTTGGAGCTGAGGATCAAGGACGCTCACCTTCAGGCCACGTTGACTGCGCCAGAGACGCTGAGCATCGCCCAGCAGCGCCTGCTCGTGAGCGGCCACCAGGCCATGTGGGGCCTACCAAGGGCCAAGGAGCTGCGCGCTCGAGTCTTGGCAGATCAATCGCTCGATGCCCAGCAGGCCTTGGACCTGCAGGTCTGGGGCACTCTGGCTTGGGTGGGGTGGTCCGGTCTACGGGACTGCCCAGACTTGGCCCAGCTCAAGGCCAAAGGCCAAGGCTTTGATGCATCGGATCGCGATTGCATGCTCCTGGCCTGCGGGCAGCTCTGGCGATCGGTTTTGCCGCTCTATCGAAGCCTGTCCCAGGAACTGAGTACTTCGCCCCTCTGCCACCCGATCTTGCCACTTCTCATCGACTGCGAGCACGCCGCGCGGTGCCTCCCTGACTATCCGCTCGCTTCGGTGGACCATGCCTTTCCCCAAGACGCACTTGCCCAGCTGCGTTTGGGCAAGGCCCGCGCCGAGGAGATCCTGGAGCGACCCATTATTGGCCTCTGGCCATCGGAAGGCTCAGTTTCTCCTGAGTTGCTCCCGCTGGTGCGTCAGGCAGGTTTTGAGTGGCTGGCGACCGACCAAGGGGTGCTGGAGGCGTCGGACAAAGAGCAGGGAGACCACCGTCATGCCTGGGATCTTGGAGGGATTGCTGGTCTGTTCCGAGATCGTGCCCTGAGCGACTTTCTCGGCTTTGTTGCTGCCAGGGAGCCACCGGTGCAGGCTGCGCAGAGCTTCTTGGCGCGCTGTGAGAGTCGGGGAGGGGATGTGATCCTGGCGCTTGATGGGGAGAACCCGTGGGAGGCCTTCGCAGACGCCGGTCAAGCCTTTATGTCTGCGGTGACCCAAGCCATGGGGTCCGCGGTTTTAGTCGCGCCCGGGGTGCTGGCCAAGACCGCCAGCGCCAAGGTTCACCGACTGCACTCGGGGAGCTGGATCAACGCGGACTTCGGCATCTGGATCGGGGACGAGGCCGATCGTAGGGCCTGGGCCCTGCTCTCCAAGGCCCGCCATGCTGTTCAGGCGGCCGGAGACCCGCCCCAGGCACTCGCCCACATCTATGCGGCCCAAGGGAGTGACTGGTTCTGGTGGTACGGGCCGGAATTCGAGACCCCCTTTGCGCCCCTCTTCGACCACCTCTTCCGCGCGCATTTGCAGGCTGCTTGGCGCTGCATCGGATCTGTCCCCAAGGAGCTCTCTGTGCCCCTGGTCTCCCCGAATGGAGTACGGCCGCCCGGCCCGACTCTGGGACCGCCCGCCATGCGCCCCCTTCTCTCGGGGATCGCCAGTGTCAGCGGCGGCGCCTCGATGCACAGCGAGTCTGGCGGGATTCGGGCGCTTCGCTACGGACCCTGCCCAGAGGGCGTCTGGATTGAAGTGGAGGGAGATCCCCAGGGGGACATCGAGCTGGAGACCCGGGGTACTCGGGTGCCTTTGCAGGGGTGCACTGTTCTGATCGGCGAGGTCCTGCCGGCTCAGCTTGTGCTTTGGCTGCAAGGTCCGCAGGGCACGCTTCGGGTCCCTCCTGTGGGGGAGATTCGGCTCCAGCAACCCACTCCCCAGTGGTGGGCCTAGGACCGCCGTCGCTAGGGCAGCTCCGCGGCATGAGACAATCTAAAAGCCTGTGTCGAGGGACCCATTGTCCGCTTTGTGGAGCCAGCTGGAGTTTGTGCCTGTCTTGCACCTGCACGTCCCCTCAGGAATGGGGGTGCAGGCTCTGGAACGCGCCTGGAAGCGGCAGCTCGCCCCGCTGTTGCGCGCGATGTGGGAGCACCAAAGCTTTTGCTGCGGGCTGCACATCTCGGGTTCCGTGCTGCACGGCATGGCAGTCCACAAGGCCGACGGCTTGGTGGCCCTGGAGCAGATGGTCGAGCAGGGGCGAATCGAGATGGTGGCCGGTGGGTGGTCTCATCCCTTCTTGAGCGGCATTCCTGAGAGAGACGCTCTCTCTCAACTGGGACTGCAAGCGCGTCTATTGGAGATGCGGACGGGTATGCGACCCAGTGGCGTGTACTTGGCAGAGGGGGTTTGGGACCCGGACCTGCCCAGACTTCTCGATCGGGCGAAGCTGAACTACGCCTTGGTGGCAGGGGAACTGCTTCTCTCCGCGGGGTTGCGACCTTCCCAGGTGCCTGGTTTACACCACACCGAACGGGCCGGACGAGTACTTCAAGTCTTGGCGTCCGACCCGGCCCTTGATCGCCTGCTTCGACGGGCCCTAGGACCCGATGCGCTCTCCCACTTGGAGCAGCGGCGGGCCATGGGCATCCGCTCGGTCCTCTGGATCGGCTCGATGAGCGCCATCGACCGCAGACCAGGAGGCTTTAAGCGCTGGTTGGGCCAGTTTCTCTCCGGCATCAACGACAACAAGCACTGGATGTGCACCACGCTGCCTTCGGAGATCACCAAGCGAAAGAAGGAGGGTAAGGGGCTTGTCTACTTGCCCAGCTGGGTGCCGGCCCACATCGCCGAAGCCAGCACCGCGGTACCCGAGAACGAGCTGCGCAGCCATGGCGGTTGGTTTGTGCGCGCGGGCCGTTGGGAGGGCCTGATGGTGCGCTACGCGGAGTCCAACCGGCTGCACAAGCGCGTGCTGCTGGCAAGCTCCAGTCTCCATCGTCTGCGGGGCACCTACAAGCGTGGCACCAACGCCGAGCTGGACCGGCTCATGGACTCGGCAGCGCTCGCCTTGTACCGGGCCCAGGGCTCCTCGGTACTCTGGCCGGCTGCGGGCGGGGGGTTCTACAATCAAGTCCTGCGGCTGAGCACGTGGCGGGACGTGATCGAGGTGGAACAGTCCGCTCAGCGCGCCTTGGGTGAGTTCGGCCAACTACGGACCCTGAAGGCGGATGTGTTGTGCTCCGGCCACGAGGACCTGTTGGTCTTCGGACCCCACGTACATGCGGCAGTGGAGCCTTCGAAGGGCGCCGTTCTCGCCGAGTTCACCGTGCCAGGGGTCGGGAACCTCGTCGACGTGCCCACCCGACGGGAGGAGCCTTGGCACCGGACCCTGTTGGAGCATACAAAGCTGCCGGCTCTCGTCACCGACGACGATGAGGTGGTCTTTGACGACGACTCCAGCGGCGGGGGTCACGTCGACGTCGAATTCGAGGACGAATCGGTGTCCTACTCCATCGAGGATGATCGGAACGTACTGGAGCACTTGGCCTCGGTGTTTGCAGTGGATCGCGAGCGCCGGGCAGCGCTCTCGGACCGCTTCTTGGGTCCCACCGCTTCCGTGGATAATCTGGCTTCGGGTCAGTACCCAGAGGTCGGAGACTTCTTAGGGGCAAGCTACTCTGTGCTCTCTATGGACCGCAGTGAAAAAGATGAGAAGCTGACCATCTCGATGGCACGCGAAGGGCGGGTGATCGTGGGGCGAGAGCCGCGGCTGGTCCAGATTCGAAAGCGTGTGAGTCTGCACCGGGACAGCCCATCTTTCGAGGTTGAGTACGAGCTGGTCAACCGGACCTCCAAACCGGTAGAGAGCACCTTCGCGGTGGACTTGCCGCTCTCCCTGACCCCTCGCGCGGAACTCCTGATCAACGGAGAACGCCGCTCAGCTACCGGGCGCTACCGGTTGGAGAACATTCGGGAACTCGTGCTCACAGACCCCGTCCTGGGGCTGCGGGTGACCCTGAACTTCGGGCCCGCATGCATTGTGGTTGCCCACCCGGTGGTCTGCGTGGTGCGATCTGAGGACGGCGGCTTGAAAGAGGCGCATCAAGGCGTGTGCCTGTTGCCGCAGTGGCCGGTCAAGCTTTGGGGTGAGGAGCGTCGCCAAATGGAGATGGGCCTCAAGATCGAACGCTGAGTCTGCTGGACTTGGTCCCCATCGGCCCGCGGACTCACGTCTGCAACGGCATCTCAGGGTGAGCGTATGTCTATCGGTAGCTTCTGCATGGTCCTTCACGGGCACCTGCCCTACGTGCTCCGGCATGGAAACTGGCCCCACGGCGAGGAGTGGCTTTTCGAGGCTGCTGCAGAGACTTGGCTGCCCTTGCTCAACGCCATCGACGAGGTGCACTCGGCTGGGGGGCACACTGGCCTGAGTCTTGGGCTGACACCCGTTCTGCTTGAGCAGCTGCACAGCCGCCGCTTCCGCAGGCGCTTTGGAGAGTGGTTGCGCGAGCGGCAGGCTCAGGCCCAAGCCGATGAGAGGGAGTTCAAGGGATGGGGAGATGCCCAGATGCAGGGGCTGGCCCAGGGCTGGGAGGCCCACTTTGGCGGCCTGATCCGAGACTTTGAGCGCATTGATCAGGACATTCCGGGGGCCTTTGGCGCCCATTGGAAGGCCGGCCGAATCGAGATCTTGAGTTCCTGTGCCACCCATGGCTACCTGCCCTTGTTGCGCGACGATGTGAGCGCCAGAGCGCAGATTCGTACGGGCTTGCGCACCTCCGAGCGTATTTTGGGTCAACGCCCGACCGGCTTCTGGATGCCCGAGTGCGCCTATCGACCTGCTGGTCGTTGGAGTGCGCCGGTTCTCGATGCCGCCCCCGTAGACCGCCGTGGAGTGGAAGAGCTCCTGGCAGAAGAAGGCGTGCGTTGGGTTGTGGTCGACGCCCACTTGTTGCGTGGCGCGCGCTCCGAGGGTTTGCGCACGGACAAAGGCTTTGTGAAGGTGGGCTGGGACCAAGCCAGTTGGGACGTGGCACGGCCGTGGCGCAGCGTCTTGGCCCCCCACATCATCGGCAGTACCGGCAGCGACAGCGGCGTGGTCGCAGTGGCTCGTCACCCGGAGGTAAGCGAGCAGGTCTGGAGCGCCAAGGTCGGCTACCCCGGCGACGGCCGCTACCTGGAGTTTCACAAGAAGCACGGCCAGCGCGGGCTGCGCTACTGGCGGGTGACAAGTCCCAAGGCCGATCTGGGGGACAAGGCGCGCTACGACCCACAGGCCATCGCCTCCGCCGCATTCTCTCAGGCCCAGCATTTTCAGGCTGTGGTCAAAGGCATCCTGGAGAGCCACAAGGAGAGCGGTGCCCAGCCCGGGATGGTCTGCGCCCCCTTCGACGCCGAGCTCTTCGGACACTGGTGGCACGAGGGACCCCGCTTCCTAAAGGACCTCTGGTTGGGCCTGTCTGCCGACTCCGATATCCAGCTCCAGATGGTCTCCGAGCACCTGGAAAGCCAAGCGCCCGAGCTGGTGGCGTGGCTGCCAGAGGGCAGCTGGGGAGAAGGGGGAGACCACCGGGTCTGGCTCAATGAGCCCCTGCGCTGGACCTGGGAGGTGGTGCACCGCGCCGAGTCCCGTCTGCGAGAGCTCGTGGGCCTGGTGAGCTGGCAAGAGAAGCCCGAGATCGCTGAAGCCCTGCAGGGGGCCGCTCGAGAGGCGCTGCTCATGCAGGCCAGCGACTGGCAGTTCGTGATCCACACCAAGGGTGCCACCGACTACGGTCTGAAGCGCTTCGCCGGTCACGCCTCGGCCTTTGACCGTCTCTGCGATCTGGCCTGGGACCTGCACCGCGGTGCCCAGGTCGACCCCGCCCAGCACGCCGCCTTGGCCTTGCACCAAGCTGAGAGCGCGGGCCTGTTCGAGGATCTGGATCTCCTGGATTGGCAGTAGGGCATGGCGGGTATTGAACGCCGGGTCTGTCCGCTTCGTGGCTGCACCGTCATCCTGGATCCCAGCCGCGCCCAGGCCCCTTTTCCTTGGGTGCAGCGCACAGTCCAAGCCCCAGTGTCCAGCTTGGAGACACTCTACGAGCTGGATGGGACTCGGGTCGTGGCCAATCCGCGCCCTCTCTTGGTCATCGAAGCGCCGGACAGCCCGGCAGGTCTTGGCGCCAACGAGGTCATCTTGCATGGCTCGGGTTCCATCAGCGCCGTGTCCATCCGCTCCGTGCTCCAAGCAGCCCGTTCCCGGGCCCATGACCTGGCCCAGGATCCTCGCCTACAGCACACCCTCTGGATCTGGGAGCGCGGCCATGGCCGCGTCCCCCAGCCTCACAGTCAGCTCTTCACCAGCCCGGAGCCCTGGCCTGGCCGCGACTGGAATTGGTCTGCCCTGGAGCAGCAGCAGAGACTGGCCCAAGAGCAAGGCCGCATGGTGGACGGCGTGCACCTGCCATGGGCACCCCAGGTAGCCTTCGAGGCCTGGATCATCTGCCACGATATCTTGGAACTGGCGGAGCGTACCGCACGTTGGCTCGACCGAATGGGCCGAGTTCTTGGGGTTCCGTTGACCCTCTGCTGGCAACCCCTCGCGCAGCCAAGTCTGATCTCGGTGCAGCCGCGCTTGCGGCCGGCCAGCGGCCTGTCTCTCGCTGGGGGCGTGGCGCATCACGGCGTGCCCTCGGAGCTGGCCGTTGATCTACTCCGCCGATCTTTATAGCTCCGTCGATCTTCAGGGCAGGCCGAGCCAGAGCTGCGCTGACTCCTGGGTGTGGTCTCCGATCAGCAGAGTTCCTTGCTGACCAAAGTCCAACGGAGGGGTGCTGCTCAAGTGAGAGGCGCCAGCCGAGAGCAGCGTTGTCCACTCCCCATCTGCTACAGACCAGATCACCCCCTCGTGGCTGACGAGAAGGATGGGACCCTCCGCGGTCTGCAGCGTGGCCACCTCGGTGCTGGCTTGGCCCTGCGCCATCCACTCTCCACCGGCGAAGATCCAGGTGTCTCCGTAGGGCTCGCTCACCGCGGCATCGTCTAATCCGTCCCCGTCCCAGTCCCCCATGCCCGTGATTTTCCAGCCGAAACGCCCGCCCTCAATGGAGCTGGGCGACACCCATGTGCTCAGCGCGCCCTGTCCCCAGTACAGGCCATCCGCCAAAGGGGCGCCAGCCGCCCACTCCACGATTCCGTCTCCGTCGCTGTCACCCACAATGGCCAGGCTCAGGCCAGTGGCCGAGCCCTCGGGTCCCACCAGCACTGGATTCTGCAGTGTCCCGCTCTCGCTCTCTGCGCTGAACAGGAAGACCGCGCCGCTGTCACCGTCTGCGCCGTAGGCGCCCACCAGGACGTCCAGAGATCCATCTTGGTCCAGGTCTACGCCCCCGGCCAATGCGGTCCCGCTCCACATGCGGATCTCGTCTCCGGTCCACAAGCGGGTTGCCTGGCCGGTGAGCTCTACGCCGCTGGCCAAGTCCGCTCCCGTGAACAGCGCGACGGCGCCAGCCAGATAGCCGCCACGCTCATCACCCGGCACGCCGACGAGCAGGTCGTATAGCCCGTCGCCGTCCACATCTCCTGCGGGCGCCAGGGCCCAGCCGGCCAGATCTGCGCTCCCTTCCCCCGTGAAGGTGGCCGCCAAGCTGTGGCTGTCTTGGGTACCCAGTGTCCCGCTGCGAACCACTGCTACGCCGCCGTTCTTGGGCCGTGGGGTGTTCCAGTAGGGCATTCCCAGCGCCAAGTCTTGGCCGCCGTCGCCGTCTATGTCCCCAATCCAAGCGCTGGAGAAGGCAAGCCAGGCCTCGTCTTTGGAGAGCAGCTCAACTTGGGTGCGCGGGAACTCGGTCGCCGCAGGCGCGCTGACGCTGGATCCCTGGGCGGTACAGGTCGCCTCCTCCTCTCGGTCCTGTGGCCAGAGAATCGGGCCAGGCCGGCTGGAATTGCCTTGGGTCCAGAGGAATGGGCCGGGGTCTTGGGTGCCGCAGATCTTCTCGCATCGCAGCGCGTCTCCGAGCTCCCGAACACCCAACGCCAGCTCGACTCTGTCGTTGACCCGTACCGAGCTCGAGGCCAGTGGATCCACGCCCTCTGCGCTGACGGTACACACCACCTCATCCTGACAGTTCAGGCCCTCCAGGACCTGGATGTTGGGGTCTTGGGGGCTGCCGTTTAGGGTCCAGCGGTAGCGCTCAGGTGTGTCCGGTCCGGCAGTGCAGGTGGCCGAGTAGCTTCCCAAGTCGGCCTGTACGCTCACTGAGATCTGGTCAAAGCCCAGTTTCAAGATGGCACCGCTGTCCTGGCTGTCCACCAGGATGGGGTCGGAACACGCCAGCAAAACGAGCAGCACTCAGTTGGACCCTTTGCCACGCACAAAGTCTTCCAGTGCCTGCGAGTCGGTGGTGGCGAGCAGCTCGTAGTTCTCCTGTACTACCCCGGTCCGTGGGAGCCCTGCTCGAATCAGCCAGTCTCCCGGCTCCAGGCTTACCCGAATCACGGCGCTCCGGCGCTCCTCGTTGCGTACGCTCTGGATCAGGGTGCCATCGCAGTGGTGCAGGCCCAAGGTCAGGTTGTCCTGGGCGCCCGTCGTAGCCAAGCTCAGGGATTGGGGCTTGTCCAGGTGAAGCACATAGGCATGGGGGTAGTTCCCTTGTCGGCTGAGCATCCCCTGAACGGGCTGGTCCAGAAGGAGGGGCTCTGGGGCCTGAGTGGGGTGTGGGATGGCCTGGACTTTTAGCTGGGCCGTGGAGTCCCCGAGGACCAGCGTATTGGGGCCCGGCTGAATGCGCGCATCGGCCTTGGGGGTCAGCCGCTGTTTCGAGAACAGATCTTGGTCTCGCAGTCGGAATGTGGGCTCGGCCAAGGCGGGTGCGCTGCCCCATAAGGAGCTCTTGGGGCTCAGGGTCTGGCAAGGGCCTTGGTCGGGGCAGATCTCCAAGAGCAGCTCGACATCCCGCTCCATCCCCAGGATGTTGGACTTATTCATGGCCTGAATGCCCAGCTGCGCGCCCTCGAAGCGCAGCCGCCAAGAGGGTGGCTCGGCTGGAAGAAGCATTGGCCGCGGGCTGCGTGGCACCTGGATCCGGGCTCGGCGGCGCACCTGAAAGGGACCTGCGCTGTACTCGAGGAGCACTGAGTCCTGATTGCGTGTTGAGGCCTCCAGCTGCAGGTCGATCTCGGAGTGCCGAACACGAACGGGGATCTCGCCTTCCAGGACATGGACGTCTTTTACCCAGAGCCCGGGCAGCGCTTGCGTCAGCACATCTGTGCGACAAGCGGCCACCGCGGGTAGCGCGATGGTCTGCACTTTGGGGCTGCAGGACAGGAGGAGTAGGAGCACAAACCCTCAGTGGGGAGAGACAACAGTCTACGCGCGGACGCCTGCTGCTATTTGCCCTTCTTCTTGTTTGGCTCAGGCGCCGGGGCTGGTTCTGGCAGCTCTTCGATTATCTCAGGCTCCTCAGGAGAATCCCAGGCAATGGGCGGAGCCGGCCAGTCGACTCCGGGCAGGTCTTGGGCCATGGCCGCGGCCCGCTCCGGGAACTCTCCCGCCATGTCTTGACGCTCTCCGGGGTCCAAGACCAGATTGTAGAGCCGCAGTTCTGCGGGCTCTTGCTGCCAGTGCAGCTTCCACTCTCCGGAGCGAAGCGTCTTTTGGCTGCCATCTGCCATCTCTGCGACTGCCGGGGGCTCTGACTTGGGGCTTGGTCGATGGAAGATCTCGAAGAGTTCCTCTCCGTCCATGCCGATGCGAAGGTCCGCTTCCATTAGGTCCAGCAAGGTTGGGGCCAGATCCTCGGTTTGAACCGTCCGCAGAACACTGGCGGGCTGGTTGTTGCGGGGGCGGTACACGATCAGCGGAACAGCGAGATTTTCCTGCCAGAGCGCCTCACTGCTGACGCGCTCGCTGGTCTGCGCCGGGTCATGCTCCCCAAAGCTGATCCCGTGAGAGCCAAGCACGAAGACCCAAGTGTCTTCTGAGACAGCTTCCACAAGGCGGTGGAGCTGAGCATCGACCAGGCGTAGATCGGCTGGATAGCTCTGCTCCGATGGCCCGAGTAGGTCAGCGTACTCCACCATCAACAGCCAGCCTTGGCCCTTCCGTGTGTTCAAGAACTCCAAGGCCCTATCGGTGATGCGCTCGGCGCCCGCATAGTGGCGCTTGGAGAGCACCGGGACGCCCAACAGGTCCAGGGTGGAGAGCAGGGCCGGGCGATGGCCCATGCCGGTGAAGACCTCGAAGTAGTCAAAGCCTTGCTCGATGCCCGAGCCACGTCCGTAGAGCTCCTGGCTAATCACTGCGCCTGTGGTGTAGCCCACGTCGTCGGCGTACTCGATGATTGTGCGGTGATCTGCAGTGAGCTTGCCGCTTGCCCCCGCATTGTGGGTGCTTGGGTACAAGCCGGTGAGGAGGCTGGCCATCGCTGGCAGGCCGGCTGGCGCGCCAGCTTGTGCGGTGTAGCTAAAGCCACTCTCAGCCAGGGCGTCGAGGTTGGGGCTGTTCGACTTGGCGTTGCCGTTTAAAAAGGCCACTTGGTCTGCGCGCAGGCCATCGACCACCACCAAAAGAATCGCGGGCTGCTCGCTTTCTTGGGACGGAGGCAGATTTCGGCTGGCTGGGCTGCTCACGATCAAGCGCACGGGCCAGACCAGTAGGGCCACCAAAGCGGCCATTACGCCCAGCCTTGGGCTCCGATCACCCAGGGCCTTACCGAGGCTGGCTACGAGCGCTCCGGCCATGACCAGAAGGGCCAGGTTCACGATGGCGCTCTTGGCCGAGAAGATGTTCGGAATGTCCGTGACGTTGAGGACCGCAGCGAAGAGCAGCCAAGTCAACCCCGCTGGGACCATCGCCCATCGAAAGCCGTCGCTCTTCGTGCGTGTCAGATAGAGGGTCGCAATGATCACCACCGGCGGCCCGATCAGCGCGGGCAAGGCTCCGAGCCATCCCCAGGCTGAGATGGCTGGACCGATGAGGAAGAGTACGGCCATGCTTGCCCAGAGCCAGAGGTTGCCAGCGACACCCTTAAAGCTCAGGAGGCTAAGGATCAGCCCCGCCAGCGCGGGGACCAGGACGTAGAAGGGGAGCAGCTGCAGGATCTGATTGGCCTGCAGGTGTGGCTCCTGCAGCACGAGATGAAGCAGCTCCTCCATTCCGAAGAAGACCAATCCAAGTGCGGCGCCGGTGCCCGCGAGGGGCAGTGCTTGCTTAAGTCGGGTCATGAAATCACGGGCTGTGGGCGGGGGAGGCCCTATCGTTTCATTGACCTGTTTGCGAATGACGCGATGCTGTCGGCGTCGTCTTAGGCATGTACCTGCTCCTCCTTCTCGTTTTTGCCCAGTGGCCCGCCCAGATTGAGCCAATCGAAGAGCAGGGTTCCAAGCGCTTTCCATACGGTCTGGTCGCCGGGCTGGAGTGTGTTCCATCTCAGGGGCTACAGGTCTGCTCCTCCCAGGACATCGTCGTGCGCGCTCTGCTCCCGCACGAGCAGCCGAAAGCCAGCCGGATGGGGGTGGGAGGGGCCAACTTGAGCGAGAATGCGGATCTAACGGGGGGAGTTCCAGGCAGAGGCGGAGATGCTGGGCTGGCCCTGGGTTCTACTGGATGGATTCCCCGTCGCGCTGCTCTTCGATGATCTGGGTGTCCTGCGAATGATGCGCCTGCAGGGATTGCCCGAGACGCCCCTTGCAGAGTTGGAGTTGGCCTGCCTGGCCTCGGCGATGGCAGGCCTGCACCTTGTGTCTGGGGTCAAGATCGTCGAGCTACAGCTCAACCTGTTTTAAGGACTCAGCAGGAACTACTTCCGCTCCAAGACCGCCAGGGCCTCAAAGTGCTCCGTCCCTGGGAACATCTCCAAGCCGATTAGCTGGGTGACTTTGTAGCCAAGCTTCACTCCCTGGTTCAGGTCTCGGCCCAGGGTGGCCGCGTTGCAGCTCACATAAACAAAGGCGCGTGGTCGGGTGATGGCCAAGGTTGTGATCACGCCTGGGGCGCCCGCTCTGGGGGGATCCAGCAGGACCACGTCGGCGAAGACCTGGCCGGGTTTAAGCTTGCCGGCGTCCTGTTCCAGGAGGGTCGCGTTCAGATCCAGCCGCTTGATGGTAGCTCTTGCGTCCTTCGCTGAGCTCCCCATGGACTCCACAAGAGTGGCTGGCACGCCCGAGGCCACCGTGGGCAGGGACAGGTTTCCAATGCCCGCATACAAGTCCAGCAGGTGGGCGGGCTTGAGGCGCGCCAGGATCTCGGTGACGCGGGCCACCAGGAGAGCGTTCACCTCAAGGTTGATCTGGTAGAAGCTGCCCGGAGAGATCTGGTGCTCGATGCCTTGGACCTCCAAGCTCAGCTTGGGCTCTCCGCGAAGCGTCTTGCCCTCTAGCGCAATGTCTTGGACCGGGAGACGCAGGGCCAGATCCCGCTGGGGGCGTTTCTTCTTGGGCATGCGGGCGTGGGCGATCACGCGAGAGCCGTCACTTCGTAGCTCAACCCGGCCCAGTCCCTTCAGGTTCAGCGCACGGAGCTCGGGAAGCAGCGCTTGGATCTCCGGCCTGGCCAAGGGCTCATCTTCCAGGGGGATGTGGTCGTGGGTGCGCGGTACCCAAGTCCCAAGGCGGCCGTCTGGGCCCACGCTCAGGTCGATCCGAGCGCGGTAGGCGCCGCTACGAGGGGAGGAGATCACCTCGTCGACTGGATGTCCGACCCGCTTGGCGAGCTCTTCTTTGATGCCCATGCCCGAGCCCTCGCCGTGGTTGGTTACATTGCCTCATGGCCCTGCGAGACCCACCACGCAAACAAATCCGCGAGCGTCTGCATCAGCGAATTCGTTTGATCAAGCTTCTGGTCACCGATCCAGCCCGGTACTCCGCTGAGAAATATGCTGGAAGCTCTGCGATGTATTTGTCGGCGGTGATGCCCGGGACTTGGCGTGACGACGTTGGCGTACAAGGTGAGTCGAAAGAGCCCGAGACGTCGGACCCTCAGGAGAGTGAGTGAACACCTATAGAAAGTGCCATGGCCGAACCCTGGTGAGCCTCCGAGAGGGGGCGCTGGTGGGCAAGCTGGACGACTTCCAATTCGACTTGGAGAGCCGGCGCATCTACGGCTACCGGGTCAAGGCCGGCGGGGTCTTCGGCAAGGCCGGCGGGGTCAAGGCCACCTTGATCGAGCGCGTGGGGAGAGACGTGGCTTTTGTCGATCGAGAAGAATCGGTGGAGTGGAACCAGGGCGGTAGAAATGCTGCAGATGGACGTGCCTGGGCCAGCCAATACAAGGGCACCCGGGTGATGAGCCGTAGCGGCAAGATGATGGGCCAAGTGCACGACATCGTGTTCGACGACCAGACCCTTCAGGTTTTTGCGCTCTTTTTGGACGAAGAGCGCTGGATCGCGCTGGAGGAAGGCGAAGTAGCGACTGGACCTGCAGCTGTGATCGTCGGAAAGCCCGACGCGCTCCAGTCTCTGCCCAAAGATCTGGCGCCAGAAGATGTCTGGACCCGGTTCAAGGGCTCGCTGAGCTCCAACAGAGAGGAGGCTGAGGAATAGTCGGAGGCAGCGGAAGGAGAAGTGCCCTGTTCTGGGGCCGGTCTGCCCCCCTAAATCAGCGCCCTAAAAACCAGACCTGCGCCGCTTAGCAGGAGCAATGCGCCAACGATGCGTGCAAATGCAGCCCGGGGGATCTTGTCGGATAGATGGGCGCCAAGGACGTTGCCGGCGATGGCTCCTGGGATCATCCAGGGCAGCATGATCAGGGTCGCTGGGGGCGTGGCGTCTCGCATCCAGAGCAGCGCGACCAAGGTGCAGGAGCCAAAGAAGAAGGTGCCGATGAGTGTGGTGCGCACGAAGCGGTCTT
>JBLHMA010000062.1:0-18181 GCA_047621545.1 Cognaticolwellia sp.
CATTTTGGTCCCAGGTCACACGAGTGGAAACCTGGTGTTCCTCAGCGAGGGCGTGCTGATCACTGGGGACACCGCTTTCCTCTACAAGGACGGGACGGTCGGCCCCCCCTCCGAGCGCTACTCCCTGGACCCGGCGCAGACGCAGGCTGAACTCTTGGTCCTGCGGGACCGCTTGGAGCCGCGCAAGGACGAGATCACCGCAGTGGGATTCGCGCACACCGGAGGACTCACCGGCGACCTGAGCGCCTTTTGGGAGATGACCACCCGGGAGTAGCGGCCGCTAAACCGGCCCGCCTTGCAGCCAAGCCAGGATCTCCTGGGCCAGCTTCCAGGGGGGCTGGCCCTTGCCTTGCACCCGAAAGTCCGCCCGTGTGTAGCTGGGCACCCGCTCTTGGAGCATCGGCGAGAGCCCCAGCGCCGTGGGCTTGTCCTGAAGCAGCAGCTCTGGGTAGCGGCCAGGGTTCTCTTTGAGACGCTCTCGCACGCTGTTGGCCAGCTCGACCAGGGACCACTCCAGGTAGACCAACGTGGCCTTGGCGGCGACCAGATCAGCGGCCTTTGCAGTGAGCAGAGCCCCATCGCCCAGGGCGATGACCTTGGGTCTACCTGAGATTGCGCGCTCCAGTGCTTCAAGCTCCAGGGCCCGGCGACGCGGCTCCCCCTCCTTGAGGACCAGGTGCGAGAGGGACTTGCCGGAGCGGTGTTCGACCTCTCGATCCAGCTCCACGACAGGCACGCCAGCCAGGGCTGCGATGCTCTTGGCGGTGGCCTCGACCCGGGCACCCATGAATCCGGTGATGCAGAGGGGGCGGTCTAGGTCGATCAGGGGGCCGTGGCCGTAGTAGTCCATGCTCTGGTATTAGCGCGCAGCCACCATTGCGTGCGGGGGAGCCCCTTGAATGTTGCCTTAAACGGCCGCTTGCCAGATCCGCCCGATCCCCATCGCCAGCCCCCAAGCCACCAGGGACTTGATCACCGCCCCAGGAAGAAAGGGGCCGACCCCGTGCTTCCATGCATCAACGGCGCCGATGTGCAGGGAGAGTACGGCCCAGCCCACGACCAGAATCAGGAGGTGGGCCAGGAATCCGGCAGCCACACTCCATCCCATCCCACGGGTACTCAGCCAGGCGGTCAGGAGGGCTGCTGGAGCAAATGCCAGCACGTAGCCGGCGGATGGCTCTGAGAAGAAGCCCAGTCCGCCGCTGGCCTTTCCGTCGGCCAAGACAGGCAAGCCGGCGAGCACCGCCGCCAGATAGAGAAGCCCGCCCAGCAGGGCCATGCGTGGGCCCGCGAGGTATCCCAAGAGCAGGACCGCCAGGGTCTGTAGGCTCATGGGCACGGGGACCATGGGCACGGTGATCTGGGCACCCAAGGAAATGCCAAGGGCGCCTAAGAATGGCGCGAGCCAGGGGAGGAACTTCATGGGGAGGGGTCCATGCCCCTCTCATAGCGCGCAGCCGACCTGGAGCGCATGCAGGGCTGGATGGCCCAAGGAGTCATTCGTCCTGTGCTCGGGCAGGCCTACCCCTGGCTCGAGAGGGCCGTGTCTGTAGTACGCCATGTCCCCCCATTGGCGCGAGGACCGCGGCTCGTATAGGACCTCGTATGTTGTGGCTCCTACTCGCATGCGCCGATCCCGAGCTTGAGCAGGTCACCGCCTGCTCTGGGTCCGTGCCCGGTCACGGATTCCGGGTGGAGCAGGGGCCCTGCCAGGTGCTGCCTGCCGCCCCCGCAGACGAGGAAGGGAGCGCTCCGCAGCAAACAGAGTTCCAGAGCTCGCTGGATGTGCCAGCGGACTGGGGTGCGGTCAACGATGCCCTCGATCAAGGTCCGGTCACCGTTCACTTCGCCCCCGAGACCTATACGGAGCCCCTGTTTCTGGATCACGTGGGCACCCACATCCTCACCCTGAACGGCCGGGCTGGAGACCAGCGCGCCGTGCTGCCTGGCGTGGTCCTGGGCTCCCCCGAGCACATCGTGTCCCGGGTCACCCTGAGGGGCTTTGAGATCACCGGCAGCGCCGAGGAGGGGGTGCGCGCAGACGTGATGGGGCAGGTGGAGCTGGAGGACCTGGTGGTGCACGACAACGCCGGCGCGGGCGTCCTGATCTTCCTGCACGCGCCCACCTCCTTCAGCGACAGAGACGTGGTCCTCCGCGGAAGCCATGTGTTCAACAGCCCCAAGGACTGCGTGATCGTTCGCGGAGTCGACCTGCCTGGCCCGCTCATCTGGGGTGACATGTGGGTGCTCGACAACCTGATCCACGACTGCGGTCAAGACCCCCTGCAACCCAAGTCTGCAGTGTACTTTCGGGAGCCCCTGAGCCACGTCTTTGTCGAGCGCAACGTTCTGCTGCGCTCAGGCTGGGGGATCCACCTGTTGAACCCGGGCTACCTCTACAACAACCTGATCTCCGACATGAGCGAGTCCGGCTTGAAGACCTTCCCCTTGGGCTACGCCACGCGGGGGGTCTACATCCGCGAGAACGTTCTGCTGCGGCCCGGTCCCTACGGAATGGACGTGCAGGTCTGGCAGAGCGACCAGAAGACGGCGATCCTGGACAACATCGTGTTTGACGCCCAAGACATCGGGGTCCGCATCACCGGCGAGCGGGGCTATACCTGGGTGGACATCGTGGGCCTGGAGCTGGTCAGCAACCCCCTCGGCCTGTACTCCGAGGTGGAGCCGGTGATCATGGCCAACTGCCACGTCAGCGGCAACGATCAGGACCTGGAAGGGCTCTTCGAGCTGGACCGTCCGTGTCGGAGGTCAGAGACCCAGGTCCCCGAGCAGCTCTCGGGACCCGACGCGGTGTGGTTTACCCCGGACGACCCCTGGATCGGCTTGGTGCCCCTGCCACAACCTTGAGCGCTGAGAACCTCAGCGCGCAGCCCACATTTCGTGTGGATGGGCCACCGCAATTCCGTACTCTGCCCGCAGCACGTTGAGCGGCGTTTGATACATCTTCTCGGTGGGTTGCCACGGCCACTTCTTATGCATGGCCTTGGCCAAGCGGCGCATGGGCAAGGTCAACAGGACCGTCATCCAGAGCATCCGCAGGGTGTCCCACTTGAAGTAGTAGGCGGTGATGCTCTTAGACTGCTCGGTCTTGGTGTACCCCAGGATGTACGCCCAGAACTTTAGGTCCGCGCCAAACAGGGTGTACCAGTCGTTGCAGCCCTCGTTCAGGTCGCCGGTGTGGGTACCAAAGACCACGTGGGTGGTGTCGTGCAGGCGGAACCAGAGCGCGGACTCAGCGTTGTCGATGTCCTTGGGGTCGTCCAGTCCGGGGTTGACCCGGTAGTACTCCGCCAAACCCTCCTCCAGGGTCATGCTGCTGTCCTGGAGCTGGTAGTGCCCACGAATGTGCTCAGGGAGCTCGGATGCAGTCATCTCAGGCGTCGCGGCGCTCATTGGGGTTTTCCTTGCAGCTGGGTGAGCAGCGCGATGAGCTGAGCGATTCGTTCTTGATCCAGGCGTCCGCTTGGGAGGAGCAAGCTGTCCATAAAGACGGCGCTCCCTTCTGAGAGCGCCTGCAGCGCCTCCGTGCGCGCCTTGAGCACGTCCCCCTCCCTTCGGTCTGGCCAGTCGTCTCCCGTACCCAAGGCCAAGCTGTCCTGCATCTGCCTGAGCATCTCTGATCCAGCTTGAAACTCGGGAATCACAAAGCGCTTTAAGAGGTGCTCTCCCAGGGTGAGCATGTTCTCCTGCACCTGGTAGTGGTCCCGGCGGTCGCCCATCACCCGGGTGCGCAGCACCAAACCAAAAGTCTCCAGGCCTCGGGCGGCCACACTGACCGTGCTCTTGGCCGCGCCCAGCAAGGTGGTGAGCTCGCCCAGAGTGATCGGCGCCGCGCTGCCCATCAAGGCCCCAAGTACATGGCCCTGCATCTCGGACATGCCGTAGATGCGAAAGATACCGGCCATGCTCTCGCCGCACTGGCGGCGAAAGTCGTCGTAGTTTTGAGTTGTGGTTTCCATTGTTCGGAATGTAGCGAACGATCCCAATATGGGCAAGGAGAATCGCATGCATGCATGCATTTGTGCATGGCGTGGATGCCAAATTCCACACTAACGCATTGATTTCCACACAGGTAGGTAGTGAGGGTCCCCAACGAAGGAGTTCCAAGTGCGCGTCGCCATCACCCCTCAGTACGGTCCCGCCGATGTCCTCGAGATCACCCAGGCGCCCGACCCTATCGTCGGCGCGCATGAAGTGCTGGTCCAGGTTCACGCCAGCCCTGTGACCGCCGGAGACCGCCGGGTGCGGGCAGCGGACTTCCCTGGAGCCTCCGCCGCAGTGGGCCGCCTGATGATGGGGGTGCTTCGGCCCCGGAACCCCATCCAGGGCACGATGTTCGCCGGTGAGGTGGTCGCCGTTGGCAGCAAGGTCTCCCGCTACGCCGTCGGAGACCGGGTCTTTGGCAGCGCGGATCACGGCGCCTACGCCGAGCTGCTGCTCCGGCCCGAGGACAGCACGATGGGCATCATCCCCGAAGGCTTTGACTACGCCCAAGCCGCAGCGGTGCCCTACGGCGCCCTGACGGCCATGTACTTCCTCGAGGAGCTGGCCCAACTCCAGCCTGGCGAGTCCGTGCTGCTCCTCGGCGCGGCCGGTGGGGTTGGCCGCTACGCCATCCAGGTGGCCAAGCACCTTGGTGCCCGGGTCACGGCCGTGTGCAGCCCGGACGACTTTGAGCTGGTGCGTGAGCTCGGAGCCGACGCAGTCCTGGACTACAAGCAGGACTTCCGCACCCAGGGCCAGCGCTTCGATGTGATCTTCGATATCGCGGACGTCGCCACCTTCAGCGACAGCAAGGATGTGCTGACTCCCACCGGTCGCTACCTGACCCTCTACATCAGCTTGGCCGTTCTGGCCCAGGTGGCCTGGACCTCCATGGGCAGCGGGCCCAGCGCCAAGTTCGGCATCGCCCTGGGAGACCGCGAGGGCCTGGAGCGCATGCAGGGGTGGATGGCCCAAGGAGTCATTCGTCCTGTGCTCGCGCAGTCCTACCCACTGCTCGAGATCGGTGCCGCACACGCACTGGCCGAGCAGGGTCCCAAGGGCGAGGTCATGGTGCTGCCGCTTGCCAGCTAAAGAGCCTTTCACGGTGGGAAACTGTGTGGTGTCCGGGGCTGGCGTACAGAGCGATGGCTCGCAAGGCCACGGTGGGCAGCCGCTCTCACACTGGACACACCAGACCTGACGACACCGCGTGTTCGGACAGCAGCTCGATAAGCGCCCGAGTCTTGGGCAGGACGGTCTGCCCGGCCGGATGGACCAGTCCCAGCGTTGCCTTGAGAACGCGCCATTGCTCGAAGAGGGGCACGAGCCCTCCGCGCTCGACCTCGGACTGGGCGAGGAAGGTCGGCAGGACAGCGACGGTCGCCCCCATGAGTGCGGCGTGCAGCAGCTGGCTGTGACTGGTGGTGCGCATTGAGGCGGACCCCAGCTCGAGTCGGCGCCGCTTCCCTGACGGCGACTGCAGCGTGATCCCCTCCCGCATCGTGGGTTCGTGCGCCAGCCGCAGGTGCGAGGGGAGTTCGTCGAGCGTGAGCGGCATGCCATGCACCTCGAGGTAGTCCGGGCTCGCGTACAGGCCCGCATGGCTCGTGCCCAATACCCGCTCGGTCAACGCCCCGTCACTGCCCGCCACGCCGCTTTGCACCGGGCGCAGGGCGAGGTCGATGCCGGCCTGGTCGAAGTCGAGTATTCGGTCGGTCGCCAGCACCTCCAGCTCGACCCGCGGGTAGGTCTTCTGGTACTCGAGGAGGATGCGGGTGAGGCCGGGCGCGTGCGCCAGGGTGACGAGGGTCGTGAATCGCAGTAGACCCGTGGGCTCGCTCGCCAACCCGTGCAGCTCCCGCTCGGCATCGACGATCATGGACAGAGCGGGTGCACACCGATCGCGGAGCAAGGCGCCCTGACTCGTCAGTCGAACACGGTTGGGTGTGCGCGTGACAAGCGACAGGCCCAGACTGTCTTCCAGCCGGCGGATCCGCCGGCTCACGGTCGACTTTGGAACGCCCAGCTTGTCGGCGGCGGCGGTCATGCTGCCCGCGGTGGCGACGAGCACGAAGGTGTCGAGGTCGGTCAGGTTCACGTTGCTCCTATGCACCTTTAGATTGATAACTCGCTGCGCTCATTCGGAAACGCAACCTGGGTGTCTCCGAACCGCGATGCGGGTGAACGGGAGCGAGGCGGACCAAGGTTGCCCCAATGCAACCTCAGGTTGAGTTTTTGCCAATCTTGCGTGTCTTCACAACCTGAGTACACTGGCGAAGCGAAGAACGAAAGAAGGTCCCGACGGCGGGTTCCAAGGAGCCTTGCCCCTTCGCCGCCAAAGCCTTCGCCGACTCCCCCCAACGGTACGCCGATGTGCGTGCCGCCGCTCGTCCCTGACCCCATAGAACTAGGAAAAAGCATGTCTGATCCCGTCATCGCCCAGAAGAGCCCTTACGCCGTCGAACTGGAAGAGGGAAAGACCTACGCCTGGTGCGCTTGCGGAAGGTCTGGAAACCAGCCCTTCTGCGATGGTTCGCACCAGGGCACCGGCATCACGCCCAAGGTGTTCAAGGCAGAGGAGACCAAGACTGCCTACCTGTGCGGCTGCAAGCAGACCAAGAACCCGGCCTTCTGTGACGGCAGCCACACCAAGCTCGACTAGCTTTAGTCCGGAGGAACCTCGTGTCGAAAAAGAGCTACCTTGGAAAGGGCATCACCGTCGAGTTCGATGGTGCCCGTTGTATTCATGCCCGACGCTGCGTGCTGGGTCTGCCTGGGGTCTTCCAGCCCGGGGTGCCCGGAGACTGGGTGAACCCGGACGGCGCCCCCGCCGATGAGATCGCCGCGCTCATCCGGCAGTGCCCGTCTGGGGCCCTGTCCTTCACGCGCGATGCGGCCGGCGAGGCCACGCCCACCCGCAACGTCGTGCGGCTGCAGGAAAACGGGCCGCTGGAGGTCCATGCAGACCTGACGCTGGACGGCGAGACCGCCCCCTCACGGCGGGTCCTCTGCCGGTGTGGAGCGTCGAAGCGCAAGCCCTACTGCGACGGCTCCCACAAGGCCGAGGGCTTTAAGGCAACCGGTGAGCCGGCAGCATCCGATCCGGTCGGCGAGGGCGGCAAGGGACCCCTCTCCATCCAGTCCGCCGGCAATGGGCCTCTGCTGGTCAGCGGTCCGGTCGAGATAATAGCGGGCAGCGGTCGCGCCTTGAAGCGCACCAGTAAGACTGCCCTGTGCCGCTGCGGCGCCTCCAAGAACAAGCCCTACTGCGACGGCTCTCACTTCGCGATCGGCTTCGAGAGCTAACCCAAGGCGTGCGCGTCTGAACCCCGAGGACCCCAATGTCAGAGAAGAAGAGCTGGAAGAAGGCACTCGAGCTGGACGACCTGGCCGAGGGCGAGGTCAAGTCCGTTCAGTGCGGCGGGCGGACCCTCTGCATGACCCGGCACAAGGGGCAGCTCGGTGCGCTCGACAACAAGTGCCCGCATCAGGGTGGCCCCCTCGGCGAGGGCTCCATCGAGGGCGGCTGGCTGCGCTGTCCTTGGCACGGGTGGGACTTCGACCCGCTGACCGGCCAGTCCCCCGAAGGCCACGGTGACGCCGTCGAGACCTATCCGGTAGAGGTCCGGGCGGACGGTGTCTACGTCTCCATGATTGACGAAGATACGCACGAGCGCACCGCCAGCGACGTGCTGGTCGAGACGCTGCTCGCCTGGGGGCTGCGCCAGGTGTTCGGTATGGTCGGGCACAGCAACCTAGGTGTGGCCGATGCCATCCGGCGCCAGGTCGAAGACGGCAAGCTGTCCTACTACGGCATTCGTCATGAGGGCGCCGCGTCCTTTGCCGCCAGCGCCTACGGCAAGCTCACGGGGAGACCTGCGGCCTGCCTGGCCATCGCCGGTCCCGGAGCCACCAACCTGCTGACGGGTCTGTGGGACGCCCACGTCGATGGCGCTCCGGTGCTTGCGCTCACCGGACAGGTTCCTACCCACCTCATCGGTCGTGGGGCCTTCCAAGAGGTGGACTTGGCGGCGGCCTTCGGAGGGGTGGCCGTGTACACCGGCGAGCTCTTCGCCCACTCCGACTTCGCTGAGATCGGCAACTTGGCCGCGAAGCACGCGCTGCTCGACCACGGGGTGTCTCACATCGTCCTGCCCGATGACGTGCAGGTGTTGCCCGCCGGGGACGTCCCGGCGGGTGGACCCGAAGGAAGGCTGTCGCTCGCTCCATCACCGCCGGCACCTACACAGGTCGAACGTGCCCTGGCGCTCCTGTCAGAGGCCTCTAGACCCGCGATCATCGTGGGAGACGGTGCGCGGCCCGCTATCGACGCCGTCATCGCGCTGGCGGAGGCGTTGTCCTGCCCCGTGCTCACCACCTTCAAGGCCAAGGGTGTGATCTCGGACGGCCATCCCTTCGCCGGCGGCGTGCTCGGCCGCAGTGGGACCCCCATCGCCAGCTGGTGCATGAACGAGGCCGACCTGTTGTTGGTGTTCGGGGCCAGCTTCTCCAACCACACCGGCATCGACCCTAAGAAGCCCATCGTGCAGGTCGACACCGATCCCGAAGGGCTGGGCCGCCACCACCCGGTCACCGTGGGCGTCAGAGGGGATGCAGGGCTCGTGGCCGATGCCCTGAGGGCTCGGCTCGGCGCGGACGGACCCTGGGTCGATCAGCGGCCGGATCTTCAGGAGCGCTGGCGGCTGTGGCGCCAGGAAAAGGCCCGTCGAGCTGGCCAGGAAGGGCAAGGGATGAGCTCCGCCGAGGTCTTTGCGGTGCTCACCGAGGCCTTGCCAGCTGACGCCATCATCGCCGTCGACGTAGGCAACAACACCTACTCCTTCGGCCGCTACTTCGAGTGCCAGGCCCAGCACGTGCTCATGAGCGGCTACCTCGGCTCCATCGGCTTTGGCTTCCCGGCGGCCATGGGCGCCTGGGCGGCCACCCAGGAGTCCGACACGCCCTACGCGGGCCGAAAGGTCGTCTGCATCGGCGGGGACGGCGGCTACGGCCAGTACCTCGCCGAGCTGACCACGGCCGTGAAGTACGGCATGGACATCACCCATGTCCTGATCAACAACGGCGAGCTCGGCAAGATCAGCAAGGAGCAGCGCGCGGGCGACTGGGCGGTCTGGCAGACAGGCCTGCACAACCCGAACTTCGCCGACTTCGCCAAGCTCTGCGGTGCCCGGGGCGAGCGGGTGGAGACGGCAGACGCGCTGGTTGGTGCGCTCGAGCAGGCCCTGGCACACGACGGCCCTGCCGTGGTCGAGGTCATGACCGACGCCCTACTCATCTGACCGGCACCCCCGAGGGTCGCGAGGCGACGTATGCTCCCGGTCTCGGAGGTTGTGATGCTCTTGTCGATGTTGGGGCTGCTCTTGTCGTGTACGGGAACCGTGGCCTCGGATGTGGAACCGGACTCCTCGTCTGTCGACTCACAAGACTCCTCGGTGGACTCGCCCACAGATTCAGGAGAGGGGATCGACTCCGATCAAGACGGCTCCCCCGCCTCCAAAGACTGTGATGACACAGACCCCACGGTCTTTCCCGGCGCCCCCGAGGTCTGTGATGGTCTGGACCAAGACTGTGATGGCGCGGCCGACAACGGCGTGCCGAACGACGGAGCCGGTTGCCAAGACGCCACCCCACCGGACTGGAGCGGCGATGTAGGAATCGTGCATGTGACCCTGCAGGTCAAAGACGTGGGCTACGCGGGAACCGACGACGGAAAGATGCAGGTCTGCCTGTCAGAGAGCGCCTGCTACGACCTGAAAAAGCCGGACTGGAACGACCTGGAGCGCGGGGTCTTTGATGTGTATGTCAGCGAGGGCCAGAGCCTAAAGCGCAGCGACCTGAACCAAGTCACCCTGCGAACCAGCGACGGCAGCGACCGCATGGAGCCGGCGTGTTTGCAGGTGAGCCTGGACGGTCAGCCGGCCCACTGCCGCGCCCTGGACTTCTACGTGGGTACGGACAACGACGATGAGTTGGCTACTTGGTCGGATCCCGATGGCCTGGCCTGGTCCTGCGAGAGCAGCTGCTGGGGCACCGGTCTGAGCCACGGTCCCACCCTGGGCACAGTGGACGCCGACGGGGCCACGATCTGGTATCGCACCGATGCAACACGGCGGGTCGAGGTCTTTGTAGGCCAAGACGACGCCGATCTGTCCCGGGTTCACGTCAGCTACCCCAGCGCGGCCGATGACTTTGCCGAGCAGCTTCGAATCGGTGGACTGGGTGCCGGCCAGACCTGGCGCTACGCCATCGACGTGGACGGGGTTCGCCAGGGCACCTGGGACCTGCAGAGCGCACCCCAGGATGGCGGCCTGCGCTTCGCCTTTGGCAGCTGCTCCAAGTACGACGAGCAGCCGGTCTGGGACGCGATCTCCGCCTGGGAGCCCGATCTCTTCATCTTCGCCGGGGACAACCACTACGCCAACAGCTCGGACTTGGGCGCGCTGCGGCAGCACTACCGCTTCGGTCTGGAGATCGAGAACCGGGGCAGTTTCCTGCAGCGCACGCCCACCCTGGCCACCTGGGACGACCACGACTTTACCGGCAACAACACGGATGGGACCGAGGCTGGTAGGGACGTCGCCCTTCGCACCTTCCACGAGTACCAGCCCAATGGGGGTGGAGGGACCGAGTCCACACCGGGGGTCTTCTCCGAGCACCGCTACGGGGACGTGGCGTTTTTCCTCTTGGATGTGCGCTACCACCGAGGTCTGGATGGTTCGATGCTCGGCGCCCAGCAAGAGCTCTGGCTGCTCGATGCACTGCAGTCCAGCACCGCCACCTTCAAGTTCGTCGTCTCCGGCAGCCAGTACGCCCAAGTCGGAACGGCTGGCAACGAAGACAGCTGGTATGACTTTCCCGAGTCCTGGGACCGCCTGCGCCAAGCCATCGTGGACTCCCAGATCGACGGCGTGCTGTTGCTCACCGGCGACATCCACCGCTCTGAGTTCCGTCTCTTGGATCCAGCCACCGGGGGCTACGGCTTACCCGAGCTCACCAGCAGTCCCTTGGCCAGCAGCCACAGCGGGTGCCGGGATGACGCCGGCCAGAAGGACTGCTCGGATGGCGACGACTACTTTATGGGCGTGAGCGTGGAGACCCAGGGCAGCCCGCAGGTCACAGCCTCTATCTACCGATGGGATGGGCAGCTCCAGCACTCTTGGGAGATCCCGCTCTCGGAGCTTCAGGTCAATCCTTAGGGGCCCGCATCGGGCCGGGCGTCAAGATGGGTGCCGCCTCTATCTCGTCGGCGTCCATCAGCTGAACCACGCGCTCCAAGGCCTCGAGCAGCTGCTCTTGTTCGCTCTTGGGCAGTCCCTGTAGGCGGCTCAGAAAGCGTTCCTGGAGGGGATTTGGAGCCGCGCTCAGCGTGTCCTTGCCGGCGGGGGTCAGGCTGAGGTGTACCCGGCGGCGGTCCTTGGTGGATCGCTCGCGCAGCACCAGTCCTGCTTGAACCAAGCGCTCCATCACCCCGGAGACCGTAGATGGCGAGAGCTGAACGGCCTGAGCCACCGCCCTAGAGGTCACCTCGGCGCTGGAATCTTTGGCGCCCGCATCGGCGATGGCCCGCATGCAGAGCATCTGTGGAACCGTGACCCCGGAGACGCTGGACAGGCTGCGGGAGTGGGCCGAGACCTGCCGGATGATGCGGCGCAGAGAGCGCAGGACCCGGAAGCCCAGAGCACTGTGCGTGTCGTTTAGAATCGCTTGAGAAGACATGCCGTCACTTTAGCAAGGCGCTTGACATTCGGCCCGCAGGCTGTATCATACATGCATGAACTATTCGTACACAAACAATTCGAAGCAAAAGCGTTTACCCAAGCTCCCCGCCGACAAGGCGCGGCGCAGCTTCCGCGTCCGTGGCGCTGGCCATGATTCCGTGGTCCTGGGCCGCATCAACGCTGTCAAGCGTGCCATGGGCATCACCGAGAACCGCCGCGATAGCGTCCAGGTGACTCGGGTCGATGAGAAGGTCAAGATGGTCTTCAAGGACGGAAGTCTGGAGACCTACCTGCACGAGACCCGCTGAGGGAGCGCGTGGCCTCCAGTAGCGGCTGTCTGCGGCTGGAGGCGTTGACGGGGGGTAAATCGGCGGTACCTTGTAGGCTCACTGGAGAGACTCGGTGACTGCCGCTCTGATGATTTTGTCTATGGTCCTGGGCTGTGAGAAGGACTCGGTGGATGACACCGTTGTCGGGCAGGCCTGGGACACCCAGCTCAGCTTCGATGCGCGCGGCATGTTCATGTCCGTCTGGGGCAGTGGCCAGGGCCCGGTTTGGGTGGTTGGTGGCCAAGAAGATCAGGGCGTGGTCCTGCGCGGGGACGATGATGCGTGGGAGGCTGTGCCCTTGCCCGCCGGCACGCCCATGCTGACCTGGATCAGCGGTGTCTCCGACGCTGACCTGTGGGTCTGCGGGCTCTCCGGCACCCTGCTGCACTGGGACGGCGGCGCCTGGGAGGACTTTGGTCAGCCGGTGGAAGAGGCCTTTTGGGGCATGTACACCCTGGGGGACTCGGCGGTGGCCGTGGGGGGTCAGTTCCGCAACAGCGGCGAGCAGCCCATCGCCTACGCGTGGGATGGAAGCGCCTGGAGCGCACTGGAGCTGCCCGCCGAGCTACCCGAGATCCCCAACCTCTTTAAGGTGCACCACGACGGCGAGAGCTTCGTGGTTGTGGGTGCTCAGGGCATCTCGCTCAAGGTCAAGGATGGCGTGACCTCGGGCGTGCCAACCGGTTTCACCGATGACCTGGTGACCCTGCACCGGGCCCAGGGCGGGGAACTCATCGCGGTCGGAGGCCGCGGCACGGGTGGAATCTTTACGTACGATGGTAGCTCCTGGACCCAGAAGCAGGAGACCATCGCGGGGCTCTCGGGGGTCTTTGACGTGGGGGACGGCCAGGTCATCGCGGTGGGTGAGCGGGGCTACGCAGGGGTCTACGATCGCAACACCGACACATTTATTGAGCGCAGACCTCTGGCCCAAGATCTCCTACATGCAGTGTGGGTCAGCCCGTCGGGCAAGGTCTACGCGGTCGGCGGTGATTTTCTTAGCGCGGACTTTTACGGCACCCTGCTCACCAGCGAGTCCCTGTTTTGATTTCCCTTCTCCTGCTCATGGCTTGCCCCGGACCGGCACCTCAGCCCGACTGGGCCGATGTGTTCGTGGCTCAGAGCGGCGATCCCGTGCCCTGGTTGGAGGGCGAGCGCCTCGACCAGTATTGGCGCGGTCAGGCGGTCCTGGCACGCAGTTTTGGCACCCACGAGGGTCTGGGGCCAACCTTCAACGCCGACTCCTGCGGGAGCTGTCACCAGTTCCCCACCATCGGGGGATCCTCTCCTCGCTACCGGGACTTTTTCCTGATCCAGAAGGAACGCGCCTTTGACGGAGCCCTGCTTCCCGCTGGGACCAACGGCTCGCCGGTTCTGAACCTCTACGCCACGGAAGAGGCGGGTCTGCACATCTCGGCCGACCCCCAAGCCATCACGTTCAACCGACGCAGCGCCCCCAACGGCATTGGAGTCGGCCTGTTGGCCTTTGTGCCCGAGTCCGAGATCCTGTCTCGCTCGGACCCAGACGACGCGGACGGTGACGGGATCAGCGGACGTCCCAACTACGAGCAGGGCCGGGTGGGCCGCTATGGTTACAAGGCCCAGGCCACCAACCTGGAGTCCTTCAACCGCGGCGCGGCCTTCAACCAGATGGGCATCACCACGGACCCCCTGCGCCACGACTTTGACGAGACCCCCTCTGATGAGCGCTACGCCCCCGAGCCTGTGGCACAAGCGGGCAGCCTACGGGGTTGGCTGCTGGAGAGCTGGATCGGGCAAGCCTGGGCCCAAGTCTCCGCTCCGGATGAACCCACGGTGGACGACGATGGCGTGGCGGATCCCGAGCTGAGCAACGACGACCAGCTCGATCTGCTGATCTACAGCACCTACATGGGGGTGCCTGTCTTTGGGCAGCCCAGCGCGGACTCCTCTGCCGGGATGGGTCTGTTCTTGAGGGTGGGCTGCGACAGCTGCCATACCCCTACTCTGGACAGCACCATTGGCGGTCTGCCGGCCTTTAGCGACATGCTCCTGCACGACATGGGGGACGAGCTGGCGGACACCATCGCGCCTGGCGTGGCCACGGGGAACGAGTGGCGCACCCAGCCGCTGTGGGCGGTTTCATTGCATGGTCCCTACCTGCACGATGGGCGGGCCGATACTCTGCACCAAGCCATCGCTGCGCACGGCGGCGAGTCTCAGGGCATCACGGATGTCTACCTGGATCTGAGTGGGGTGGAGCAGGCACAGATCGAAGCCTTTCTGATGACCTTGGGGGGCTGGGATGCCGCGGGTCAAGGCCTGGTGACCCCAGAGCTCCCCGAGCCTGCTGCGGGCGAGGCTGGAGGCCCACTTCTTGGAATGAGCGCGTCGGAGCTGGCGCTCTGGCGGCAGGGTCGGGCGCTCTTTGACCAGAACTTCAGGGCGGATCAAGGGCTGGGTCTGCACTTCAACGCGGACAGCTGCCGGGCCTGTCATCGGGACCCTGTCCTTGGGGGTGCTGGGGGGCTCGATGTGTCGGTGATTCGCTATGGCCAGAGCGATGGAGAGCGGTTCACGCAGCTGGATCAGGACGTAAACCCCCGCTCGGTGCAGCCGGGAGAGCAGCCCTTCCGCATGCCGGACGAGGCGAATGTGGTGGAGCTGCGTCAGCCCCCCACGACCCTGGGTGTGGGCCTGATCTCTGGCATTCCAGAAGACGATCTGTTGGCCTATGACGACCCCGAAGACCTGGATGGCGACGGCATCAGCGGCCGGGCCCGCTACGTGGACGGTCAGCTTGGGCGCTATGGTTGGAAGGCTCAGATCGCGAGTGTGGCCGACTTTGTCGCGGACGCGATGCTGCAGGAGATCGGCGTCACGGCTGACCCCGCGCTCTCGGACTTTACCTCCGAGAACGACGACGATGACATCCCAGATCCAGAGCTGGACACCCAGTCCTTCGACGCGGTCACAGCCTATTTGAATGGCCTAGCGCCGCCGCCACCCAAGGCCGATGTCGCGGACGGTGCGCTGGTCTTTGGGCAGGTGGGCTGCATGGACTGCCATGCCGTCTTTGAGGGGGTGCCGCTCTATTCTGACCTGATGTTGCACGAGATGGGCCAGGACCCGTTGACCTTGGTCGACCAGGACAGCGGCGCACTGCCGACCGAGTTCCGTACGCCGCCGCTCTGGGGTGTCTCGGACACTGCGCCCTATTGGCACGATGGGCTGAGCCCCACCTTGGAGTCCGTGGTGCTTCGCCATGCCGGGGAAGGCCAAGGGGCCTTGGATGCCTACCTGGAGCTGAGTAAGCAGGACCAGGACTTGCTGCTGGAGTTCTTGGGGGGCTTGTAGTGCCCGATCAGGGCTCGGCGTCTCTCTTGGCCGCCCAGCGCTCGAACACAAAAGCACTTCCTGGCACGAGCGAGGCCACAGAGGCCATCACGACCCGGCCCACGCCCCAGCCCAGACCACGGGCGGTGACCCCAGGCTGAAGAGGTAGATCAAGACCAAGACGCCGTGAATCCAGCCGATCAAGCCGGTGTCCCCATCGATAGCGAACTTCACCAGCCGCCACAGTACACCCTCGAGGGTGTAGTCCGGGTCTTCGACCTACCGACCAGCGGTAGACGACGTTCCCGCAGGGAATGTCTCGTAGGTAGGGATCGTGGTACACCCTCGATCAGGCAGACTGACCACATGCGGGGCTTGCGCTCGCACGCCTCCGCTGCGTTCTTCGCCCATGAAATGCTTGCGCATTCCTTCGTTCTCACGCCTTGCGGAGTCGCACTCCGCTGGCGCCTCTCACGGATCATCTTGCCTGACCGAGGGTGTATCGACACCCTTGGAGAAGCACAAGACACGGTTCACGTTGTGATTCCTGTCGATCAGGCCAGCCTGTCACCCGCCTTGGGAGAAACCGGAGACTGCGATGCGAGCATTGCGAGTCCCCAGGTTCAGTCTACCGCCCCAGCTCAGCGCCGCCACCCCATGAAACGCTCCAGCACGCCGCCCGCCCAGGTTGGAAGCCGGGTCTTGCGCCACGCCGACGCGCACTTGAAGAGCAGCTCGGAGCGTGTGGGGTAGGGGTGCACCGTGCTGGCGATCTGTGAGAGACCCAACCCGTGGGTCATCGCCAGGGTGATGGGCGCGATCAGCTCGCCGGCGTGGTTTGCCACGATCTCTGCCCCATGGATGCGGCCGTCCTTGTCTGCAAAGACATGTGCCCAGCCCGACTCTCCCTCGGCGCGGCCCCGGTCGCTCTCCTCCAGCTTGGCCGAGAAGATCTGAAACGCCGGATCCTGCTCGGCTTGGGCTCGGGAGACGCCCACCGCCGCGATCTCCGGCTGGGTGTAGACCACCGTCGGCAGGACCAGGTCGGCGGGGTCCTTGCTGCCATATAGCTGCCCCCCGAAGAAGAGCGCGTTCTGCAACACCATCCGGGCCTGGTGGTCGGCTGCGTGGGTGAATCGGGGGCCGTCGATCACATCCCCGCAGGCGTAGATCTGGGCGTTCGTTGTGCGCAGGTGGGCGTCGACGTGGATGCCCTTCTTGGAGAACAGGATGCCAGCTTTGTCTAGGTCCAAGGAGGTGTTTGGACTTCGGCCCAGCGCCGCGAGCACCTGGTCGGCCACGATGACCTCGCCCGAGGTCAAGCTGCCTGCAATTCCGCCCGTCACGCACTCCAAACCTGCGATCGCAGTCCCTATGCGGAACGCCACCCCATCCTTCTCCAGTCGCTCTCTGATGGCTTGGCTGGCCTGCTCGGAGGAGGCGCTCAGGAGGCGCGGGGCTAGATCTACGACGGTGACCTGGGACCCCATGCGCTGGAAAGCCTGGGCCATCTCACACCCGATGACCCCGCCGCCCAAGACCAGCAGTCGCGGTGGCAGGCACTCCAGATCGAAGAGCTGCTCGTTGGTCATCGCGAGCTCCCGAAGGCCGGGAATGGGCGGCATGGCAGGGCTGGCCCCAGTGGCCACCAAGGCTTTGGTGAAGCGCAGGGTGTGGGTGCCGATCTGTATGGCGTCGTGGCCTGAAAAGCGTCCTTCCCCCAAGAATACATCGATGCCTGCCTGTCTCAGTCGGCCAGGGGCATCGTGGGGGCTGATGTCCGCGCGAATTCGCCTCATTCGGTCCATGACTCGGGCAAAGTCAACCTGTATGGGACCGGTGGTGATACCCAGTTCCTGCAGCGCTCGGGCCTTCTGTGCGGCATGCGCGACGCTGAGCAGGGCCTTGCTGGGCACGCAGCCCGTGTTCAGGCAGTCGCCGCCCAAGAGGTGTTTCTCCACCAGAGCCACTCGAGCGCCCAGTCCCGCGGCCCCAAGAGCGGCGATCAACCCAGCGGGTCCGCCTCCGATGACCACCAAGTTGTAGCGCTCGGCTGGTGTGGGATTCTCCCAGTCGGGGGGATTCAGGGTCGAGAGGAGTCTGGCGTCGTGTGGGTCGCTGGGCAGCATGGGGACTTGTATTCCGAGGGAAGCACATGGTCGCAGGAAGGCTGGTTGACGTATTGGGAAGGTGGCCCTACTCTCAGGCCATGAGCACCCAAGATCCCGAGCTGTTGACCCACGGCGAGGCCGCCGCCAGCACCCTGAGCGCCCAGCCAGCCGACAGCAGTCAGGCGCGCTTTGGCATTGGCGATCTGGCCGGCGAGTTCGGTATCAGCACGCGCACCATCCGCTTCTACGAGGACAAGGGGCTGCTGGCGCCGCGCCGCGAAGGCACCACGCGCATCTACTCCCGCAAGGACCGCGCGCGGCTGGCTCTGATCTTGCGCGGGAAGGCCATTGGGTGCTCCCTCTCGGAGATCGAGCACTACCTGGAACTCTATGGCGTGCATGGCGAGGGGCGGGAGGAGCAGCTCAAGTTTGTGATCGAGCGTACCCACTCGGAGATCGAGGCACTGGAGAAGCGCCGGGCGCACATCGATGCGCAGATTGAGACGCTGCGCAGCTACAACGAGAACTCCATGCGGAGTCTGGCTGGGTTGAAGTAGCGGGGGTGGTTCTTGGTTCTTGGCATTGGCCACTTGTCGCTGGCCACTTGTCGCTGGCCACTTGTCGCTGGCCACTTGTCGCTGGCCACTTGTCGCTGGCCACTTGTCGCTGGCCACTTGTCGCT
>JBLHMA010000063.1:0-18049 GCA_047621545.1 Cognaticolwellia sp.
GCCGGGCTCACAGCCCACATGGAAGCGATGCGCAACCGCCTGGACCGCTACGGCGTACAGGTGGTGACCGCCAAGCCTGGACCTGTGCGCACCGACATGACCGCCGGAATGAAGCTGCCCCTGATGATCGAGGCGCACGAGGCGGCCGAGGGCATCTTGAGTCTAGCCGAAGCCGGCACTGGCTCGGGCTACATCCCCAAGACCTGGGCTCCGATCATGAACGTCATCCAACTCGTCCCCAGCTTCATCTTCCGCAAGACGAACATCTGAATGGCTGAGCAGGAAACAGATCTGGTCGAACCGAGTCCCTTGAGCCAGCGCCCGCTGAACCAGCTCCCCCGCCGAGTCTTTGACGGCTTTGGTCTGCACAACTGCGGCCTGAGTCCCTTTCTGGTCCCCCGCAGCGCGGATGAGCTGGCCGCCATATTCAAGCGCGCCAGCGAGCTGGAGACGACCGTCTGTTTCCGCGGGAACGGCCGCAGCTACGGCGATGCCGCGATCAACCCCGGCGGGCTGATCCTGGACATGCGCCACTTCAACAAGGTCCTGGCCTGGGATCCGGAGACCGGCGTAATCGACGCCGAGCCCGGCCTGACCATCCAACAGCTCTGGCAGCACAGCCTGCCCCATGGCTGGTGGCCCCCTGTCGTGCCTGGAACTAGCTTCCCCACCCTGGGGGGCTGCCTGTCCATGAACATCCATGGCAAGAACCACTTCAAGATGGGCGGCATTGGCGATCACGTCCATGAGATCGATGTGGTCACCCCCGCCGGCCAGCAGCTCACCCTCTCCCGGCAGAGCCGCCCAGAGCTCTTCCACGCGGTCATCTCGGGGTTTGGCATGCTAGGCGCCATCACCCGCGTGCGCATCCAGCTCAAGCGGGTCTTCGGCGGACACTTGCGCGTGGCCCAGTGGGCGGTGCCCGACCTCACGGCCCAGTTCGACGCCTTCCAGGATGCAGGCCGCAGCGACTATTTCGTGAGCTGGGTGGACTGCATTGGCGGCGGCGCCGCTGGTCGCGGACAGATCCACCGGGCCAGCTACACCCAAGAGGGCGAGGATCCGCTCGGGCTGACCTCGTTGTCGGTGCAGGGCCAGACCTTGCCCAAGACCATGATGGGGGTGCCCATGCCCTTGGTTCCCATGGTCCTAAAACTCTTCTACTCCTCCAACTTCGGCGTGGGGATCACGAACGAGGCCAAGTACCGCGCCAGCGAGTTTGGAAGCACCTCGGACTTTTACCAGTCCCATGCCGCCTTCCACTTTCTGCTGGACCAAATGCCAGGCTTCAGGAACGCCTACGAGCCCGGCGGATTTCTACAGTTCCAGCCCTTTGTGCCTGCAGAACACGCCGAACACGTCTTTGGTGAGATCCTACGGGTGAGCAAGTCCCGCGGTCTGGTCAGCTACCTGGGCGTGCTCAAGCGCTACCGCCCTGACGAGTTTCTGCTCAGCCATGCCCTGGATGGCTACTCCATGGCACTGGACTACCCCATCACGCGGGCCAACCGGGTGCCCCTCTGGGCGATGCTGCACGAGCTGGCCGAGCTGGTCTTGGAGGCGGGCGGCAAGTTCTACCCGGCCAAGGACTGCCTGCTCAAGCCGGCCCATTTCCGCCGAGCGTTTGGACAACAGGCCATCTCCACTTTTCGCACCATGCGGGCTGAGTGTGACCCCAACCGCATTCTCCGCACGGCATGGGCCGCCCGGGTTGGCGTGGACGAGCCTGAATAGGGGGTAGACTCTGCGGCATGCCTGCTGCAATCCTTCCTTTCTTGGTCAACGTGTCCACCCCCGAGCTGCCCTACGGCGGCCCTGGCAGCATGGCGCCTGACCGAAGCTGGGATGTGCAAGCTCTGCACCTGGACTTGGATCTGGACCCCACCCACGGCGAGGTGCGCGGTCAAGCGCGCTTCAAGGTCCGGGCTGCGGGCACATCCAGCCCCATCTTTGTGCTGGATCAAGTGGCACTGGACATCGAGTCCGTCACCCTTCAAGACGGCACAGCGCTGCCTTTCGAAGTGCGCGGCGACGCGGTGTATATCGACCTGGGCGAGCGCAAGCAGGCCGAGCTGAGCGTGGCATACAGCGCCAGTCCCCAGACCGGTCTGCACTTCCGTCGCCCCGGAAATGAGAGCCCGGACACGGTGCTTCACCTCTGGTCCCAAGGCGAGGGCGAGGACAACCGGTACTGGATTCCACTGCCGGACGCCCCCAACGATCGCTTCGCCTACAGCGCGGACTTTCGTGTGCCGGAAGGACTCAAGGTGCTCTCCAATGGCGTGGGTACCCAGAGCAGCCAGGGCTGGCACTACGAGATGGAGCACGACCTGGTCGCCTACCTGATCATGGTGGCCGCCGGAGACTTTGAGGTGCTACCCATCGCCGGCGGCGTCGTGCCCATCGAGCAGTGGGTCTTGCGGGGAACCGACCCAGAATCGGCCAAGAATGCCGGACACCGACTCCCCCAGATGTTTGCCCACCTAGAGATGCGCACCGGTTTGGCCTACCCCTGGCGGATCTACCGCGAGGTCTACGTCGAGCGCTTTCTGTACGGCGGCATGGAGAACACCACCGCCACGGTCATGTCCGCCGAGCGCGTGCTGGTCCCGGAAGAGCTGGCAGCCACCCGCACACGAGCCGAGAACATTGTAGCCCACGAGCTGGCGCACCAGTGGTTTGGCGACACCCTGACCTGCGAGACCTGGAGCGAGCTCTGGCTCAATGAGGGCTTCGCCACCTTCATGGCCGCGGACATCGTCTCCGAGCTGGACGGGCCCGAGACCTACGCTCTGGGCGTGGAGCGCTGGTACAGGTACTCCCAGACTTCTGGGCCCTTGGCTGACCGCGGATGGAGCCCAGGCGAACACAGCAGCCCCTCCAACAATGTCTACTCCAAGGGAGCCGCGGTCCTACAGATGCTGCGCGCGCTCTTGGGTGAAGAAGTCTTCTGGCAAGGCATTCAGAACTACGTCGCTGGCAATCAGATGGCCCTGGTCGAGACTGCGGATCTGCGCCAAGCCATGGAGGGGGCCGCAAACGCCAACCTGCGTTGGTTCTTCGATCAGTGGGTTCACCTTCCCGGCGCCCCCAAGGTCAAGGTGAGCACCCGCTATGACCCAAGCGCCGAGGACCTGGTCGTCACCCTGAAGCAGACCCCCTTCAAGGATGGCCCGCAGCGCACCCTGTTCATCGACCTGGAGATCGGAGGCGAAGCCGGCCCCCGCAGCGAGCGCCTCTGGCTCAGCCAAGGGCAATCCACCCTGCGTCTGCCCCTGGACCAGGCCCCCACTTACGTGGCGGTGGACCCCCAAGGCGGACTGCTCGCAGAGCTCAGCTACGAGCAGGACCTACAGGCCTGGGTGAACCAACTCTCAAGCGCTCATCCCTATGCCCGTCTCTCGGCCATTCGCGGCCTAGAGGAGTTCGGAGACGAAGGAGCCAGCATGGTCTTGGAGCGCTTGGCCATAGATCCAAACGAGGCTCTGATTTTCCGCGAGGCCGCCATCGAGAGCGCCACGACCCACTCCGGTAGCTTGGCGTGGATCAGTGCGCTGAGCCAGAGCGCAGAGCCCCGCATCCAGCTGGCCGCCGTACAAGCCCTGGGCGAGCGCGCGGAGCCGGAGGCGCTCGACCAGCTCTTGGGCCTCTCCCAGATGCTGCCTGACGTACGGGTCGCCTGGATGAAAGCCATCGCAGCCCACGACCCCGCTCGCGGCCGTGACATTGCTCTGCGGGAGCTCCAGCGGGATCCCGGCGCACCCGAGCGGATCTCGGAGACGGCAGCCCTGTATCTACTCTCCAGCGTAGGGGAGCCCAAGGACCTAAAGGCTGTGCTGCGGCGAATCGGCCCCAACACCCCAGCAGGCCCCGCGCACGCGGCCCTGAGCACGGCCATCAAGCTGGTGATTCGGCACGAGCCCGGCAAGTCCCGCACCCAAGCCAGCGCCGGCTTCTCCGAGGCGGCCCGAGCGCTCCTTCTCAGCGACGCCTTACGTACCCGCCAGCGCGCAATCTCCGCCCTAAACCAGGCGGGCGACGAGAGCGCCGTGGCCACACTTCGGGCCCTGGCTCGGTCCACCACGCTGCCCGGCACCAAAGCGAGCTGCGAGAAAGCCATCCAAGCCATCCAAGCGCGGGACACCTCGGCCCCCGTGCCCACGGGCAACGCTTGGGAGGCGCGCATTGAAGATTTGGAGTCCGAGCTCGAAGAGATCGAGGCCGCCCTGCGTAAGCTGGAAGAACGAAGCTGAGCTGACTTGCGCGAGACCCTCACAACCCTTGGTCGCTACCGCATCCTTGGCCTGATCGGCGAGGGGGGCATGGGCTTGGTGTACCGCTGCCGAGCGCTCGATCCACAGGTCTTTGAAGCCCAAGGTGGCGACGTAGCGATCAAGTTGCTGCACCGACACCTTTCTTTGAACCAAGGGATTCGAGATCGCTTCGCCCGCGAGGCCGAACTGGGAATGCGCTTCTCCCACCCCGGCATCGTTCGCGTGCACGCCGTCATTGAGGAGGGGGACAGCCCCGCGATGGTCATGGAGTTGGTGGAGGGCCAGCCCCTGAGCGCTCTGGCCCGCCCCCTCAACGATCCCACCACCTGGGACATCCTAAGCCAAGTAAGCAACGCTTTAGAGGCCGTTCACGCTGCAGGGATCGTGCACCGGGATCTGAAGTGCGACAACGTCATGGTCTCCTCCGATGGGCGCGTGGTGCTGCTGGACTTTGGCATCGCCAAGGAAGGCCTGGCCGGCGGTACCAAGACGGGCTTGGCCTTGGGCACCGTCGCCAACATGGCGCCGGAGCAGTACACCGACGCCAAGAGCGTAGATGCCCGGGCGGATGTCTATGCCTTGGCTTTGCTGGCCTTTGAGTTGCTCACTGGCGCTCTGCCCTGGCCCGCAGACTTGGGCGAGTTCGAGATCCTGACGCGCAAGGCCAAGGGCGAGCTGCTTCCCCTGGCCGTCTACCGTCCCGACCTCTCAACGCGCATCTCTCAAGTGCTCAAGGCCGGGCTCAGCCCGGATCCAGCCGCACGCTTTGCCACCGTAGGCGCGCTGCTCAAGGCCTTGGGCCACGCCGGGCTCAGCGGGGCACCGCATCAAGAGGTTGTGCTACCAGAGCCGGAGTCAGCGAAGGAGCCCGTTGTCGCGGAGCCCAGCCTGGAGCTGCATCCGGTTACGACCGTGGAGCTGGAGCCCGATCTCCGGGCACCAGCCCCCTTTGCCGATGTCCAGGACCCGCCGCAAACGCCCAAGCGTACCCGTTGGGGCCTGCGCATCTTGGGCGGACTGGCCATTCTCTGCATTGCGACCATCGGAACCTGCGCCGGGGTGGCCTCGCTGGTGGGACCCGAGTCTGGGCCGGTCTTAGCGGCCAACGGGACCCAGCTTGTGCAGATTCGTCCAGGCGTGCTCACCCTCGGCCTGAACGAGACCCCCGCCACCCTGAACTACAGCTATGAGATCTCCACAACCGAGGTGACCCAGGCACTCTACACCCAGGTCATGGGGCCGTTTCCCTGCACACACGGCTGCGGCCCCAGCAAACCCGTCCACGGCCTGAGCTGGATGCAAGCCGTGCACTTCTGCAACGCGCTGAGCCTGCGCGAGGGCAAGACCCCGGCCTACTTCGTCACTGCCACGGACGCGGTCTGGGACCGACAAGCCAACGGCTACCGCCTGCCTACCGAAGCGGAGTGGGAGCGCGCGGCCCAGGCGGAGACGACCCTGGCCTTTGCCGGCTCCAGCAAGCCAGATCAAGTGGCATGGTTCGGGGAGGGCACCTGGAGCGGAGACCCCAAGCCGCCCATTCAGGGCAACGCCAAGGGCCAAGTGCACGCCGTGGGTCAGCTGAACCCCA
The DNA here is from genome assembly GCA_047621545.1 of Cognaticolwellia sp. Classification (GTDB taxonomy): domain Bacteria; phylum Myxococcota_A; class UBA796; order UBA796; family CAJQPC01; genus CAJQPC01. The sequence continues at coordinate 5,863 of JBLHMA010000063.1, forward strand.
ACGCCTGGGGCCTGTTCGACATGAGCGGCAACGTCGTGGAGTGGGTCTGGGACTGGGAGGGGCCACTGCCGGAGCGGGATTCCCCACTGCGCAACCCTTCGGGGCCTGCAAAGGGCAAGAAGAAGCTCGCGAAAGGCGGCAGTTTCCAGATGGCCTCTCGCTATGCACAGGTGGGCACACGGGCCGCCCAGCAGCCCCAAGCCGCAACCGAGGCCTTTGGATTCCGCATCGTGCGCGGGGCCCTGCCCTAAACTCAGCCCTGAGGAGTTCCTTTGCCCACCGCCCGCACCAAGATCATCGCAGGATCGCTGTTGCTGCTCACCGCTGGCGGCATCGCCCTGAAGTGGGACAGTGTCCGGCGCAGCGCGATTCTGGCTTTTGACGTGGGCTATGCGGTCACGACTTCGAATCTGGAGCCCAGCTTTGATGGGCCGGACGTTGAACGGGAACAGGTCGCTGTGACCCTCGTTCCAGTGCTGGAAGGCCTGAGCCAGCCGGTGGATCTACAGCCCATTCCGGGCACCGCGCACCAGGCCTTGGTGCTGCAGAAGACCGGTGAGCTGTGGTGGGCCAACCTGGCCTCGGGCGAGAAACACCAGCTCTTGGATCTGGAGGTGGTGACCGAGTCTGAGCAAGGGCTGCTCGGTGCCGCGCTGAGTCCAGACTTCTCTACCTCCAAGCGCGTCTTCTTGGACTATGTGGCCCGAAACGGCTCGGACTTTACGGTGATCCAGGAGTTCACCTTAGAAGGGGAACTGGAGACCGGTCGCCTGGTCCCGGGCAAGATCCTGCTGACCGTTGAGCAGCCCTACCAGAACCACAACGCGGGTCAACTGGCCTTTGGCCCCGACGGCATGCTCTACATCACCATGGGTGACGGCGGATTTCGCTTCGACCCCAAGGGCAACGGACAGAACCGGGAGAGCCTACTCGGGTCCATCCTGCGCGTGGACGTGTCGGTACCGGGTGCTCTCAGTGTTCCACCGGACAACCCCTTCGTGGGACAAGAAGGGGTGCGCCCTGAGCTCTGGGCGATTGGCCTGCGCAACCCTTGGCGCATGAGCTTCGCCCCTGACGGACGCCTGATCGTGGCCGACGTAGGCCAAGACAAGTGGGAAGAGATCAACCTGGTTCAGGGCGGCGACAACTTAGGCTGGAACACCATGGAGGGGACCCATTGCCTGGAAGAAGGCTGCCAAGCGCCAGCAGACCATGTGCCTCCCATCTACGAGTACGGCCACGAGGAGGGCCAGTCCATCACGGGTGGGTACGCGGTACGCAGCCCAAGCCTGCCTGAGCTCCAAGGGCTGTATATCTTTGGCGACTTTGTTCGCGGACGCATCTGGGCCATCGAGTTGCCCACTGACCGCAGCCCCGTTCAAGCCCCACCCAGGGCGCTTGGACGCTGGCCCGTTTTGATCAGCAGCTTTGGCCAAGACGCCGCCGGGGAGCTCTACGTCTTGGACTACGGACAGGGCCGCATACTGCGCATCCAAGGCTCTAAGACTGACATCTAAGGTCATCTAAGTTGTCTCAAACGCGGTCCTATAGCCAAATGACGGACTTAGACGGAGTCCCCATGTCCCTTGTTCTCTTCCTGGCATTGACCGCCTGCCGCACCGACAGCGGGACCGCGCAAGACACCGCGTCCATCGTAAAGGACACCGGCACGGATGACACACAGGTGGAGCCCATTGATGCCGACAACGACGGCTATGCCGAAGACGTGGACTGCGACGACACCGACGCTGCGGTGTACCCAGACGCAGAGGAGATCTGCGATGACGTAGACAACAACTGCGACGGGGAGATCGACGAGGGGCTGCTGCTGGAGCTGTTCATCGACCGGGACGGCGACGGCTACGGGGACAGCGAACAACCCACCACCGCCTGTGGGGTCTTCGAGGGACTCTCAGAGACCGAAGGTGACTGTGACGATGCCGAGGCTCTGGCCAACCCCGGTCTGGAAGAGATCTGCAGCGACCACATCGACAACGACTGCGACGGCACCTCCAACGAGTGCGCCCCTGCCGGCCCCTTGAACACCGACTCCGCCCTGTACGGCCTGACCAGCAGCCAGCAGAACGATGTGCTGGGCTGGGAGGTCTCAGGCAGCATCGACATGGACGGGGATGGACTCGGGGAGGTCTTGCTGGGCGCGCTCTACGGCTCAAGAGACTCCGCCAACGCGGGCGCGGCCTACTTGATCCGGGGTCAGCCATCTGGCATCAGCGAGGTCACCGAGTCTGCTGACGCCACAATGACCTCGACTGTGGAGCGCGACTTTCTCGGCGCAGCCTTGCGGGGTGGCGTGGATCTGAACGCAGACGGACAGCTGGACTGGGTGGTAGGCGCCCCTGGAGACATCAGCGGACACACTGGTCAAGCCTACGAGGACCGGGGCGAGGTCTTGATCTTCTCGGGAGACGCCGCGGGCAGCCAAGACGCTCGGGAAGCAGCGCTGATCCGGATTCAGGGACACACACCCGGCATGCACGCCGGCTACGCCGTCGCGATCTCCGATCTGGGCGGCCCCGCTCTGGCCTTAGGCGCATACGAAGACAGCACTCAGGCCGAAGGCGCCGGCGCGGTCTACCTGTTCACCAGCGCGCTGCCCTCTGAGGTCGGCGCCGAGCTGAGCACACAGGACGCGGACGCGGTGCTCGTGGCCGTAGAGACCCTGGACCACCTTGGCGTGGCGGTCTCCTTGGACGACCTAAACGGCGATGGGGTGGCCGATCTGATGGCCGGTGGACCTGGCCGGATCTGGGAGGACAGTGAAAACGCCGAGAGCGAGCAAGGAACCCTGGCGTGGCTAATGGGCCCCGTGAGCGGCACAGTCCTGGTGAGCGACGCCGACGGCGCTCTACTTGGCGACCCAAAAGATAGCTTGGGCTACGCCTTTTCAACAGGCGATATGGATGGGGACGGCTACGTCGACCTGGCCGTGGGGGCTTACAATGCCAATGATGGTGTAGGGGGAGCGTATGTGTTTGCCGGTCCAATCTCCGGGGACCTGAACACCGCAGACGCCATTGCCCGGCTGACGGGAGAAGCGGAAGAGGACCAGGCCGGCGCGACCGTGGACATGAGCCAGGACATGGACGGAGACGGCAAGGCCGACTTGCTGGTCGGCGCCTGGGCTTGGCCCGGTGGACAAGGCTACGGGCAAGTCTACTTCCTGCCCGGCCCACTAAGTGGCGACGGAGACTTGGTCGATGCACGCGCCACGTGGACTCACGAGGAGAGCCTGAGCGCCTTTGGCTTTCCCGTGCACTACGTTCCCGACACCAACGGCGATGCCATACCCGATGTCGTCGTAGGCGCCAGCTACAGCAGCAGCGTGGCCTCTTATGGAGGGGCGGCCTGGGTCTTCGCCGGGTCGGGCCTGTGAGGCGCCATCTCTGAGCCGTGCCCCTGAGGTGGGCCTTGAATGACGTGGTGTTCACATCTCAGGCCGCCTGAGTTGTGTTGAGGTACCCCGATACGCTCAAATGGAGGTGCCAAGAAGGAGCACCTCATGTCCATTCTCTTCATCCTCGCCCTCACAGCCTGCAGAACCAACGCAGATCCCCTGGACACCGCTGGCTTGGAGGGGACCGGCTGGGACACGGGCCCAGACGACCTGGACGAAGACGGATTTGGAGCCGACCTGGACTGCGACGACACCGACCCCGAGGTCAATCCAGCCGCAGCCGAGACCTGCGATGCGATCGACAACGACTGTGACGGGCTGATCGACGAAGAACTCCTGGTTGAGCGCTTTTTGGACAGCGATCAGGACGGCTACGGGAGCAACGAGCTGGAGATGGTTTGCCCCGATGCGCTCGGCTACGCAGACCAAGAGGGGGACTGTGACGATGCCGAAGCCCTGGCCCACCCCGGCTTGGAAGAGGTCTGCTCCGACGGCATCGACAACGACTGTGATGGCGGCTCCAACGACTGCGCTCCAGCAGGCAACATGGACACCACAAGCGCGGTCTACGGGCTGCTAGGCAACCAGGAAGAGGACCTTCTGGGCCTGGATGTCTTCGGCTCCGAGGATCTGGACGGCGACGGCTTGGGGGATGTTCTGGTGGGATCCCTCAAGGGGGGACGAGACGTGCCGGAGTCCGGAGCGGCCTTTCTCCTGCGCACCCAGCCCTCTGGTGTGAACGAGGTCAGCTCGGTCGTGGACGCACAGGTGACCTCCGACCTGGAGCGCGACTTCTTGGGCTACTGCGTGCGAGGCGGGGTGGATCTGAATGACGATGCCCAGCTTGACTGGGTGGCCTGCGCTCCTGGAGACGTGAACCGCGACACCGCCATGGCCAACGAGGACCGCGGCGAGGTCTTTGTGTTCAGCGGCGATCTGAGCGGGACGGTGGACGCACGCGAGGGCGCGCTCATTCGCTTGGTCGGTCACGAGCCCGGCCTTCACTTCGGCACCACCGCGGCCCTCTCCAACGCAGGTGGCCCGACCCTGGCTGTCGGCGCGCGCGCAGAGAGCCTGATCGCCGACGGCGCCGGCGCCGTCTACCTGTTCACATCCCCTCTGGACGCCCAAGTTAGCAGCTCCGACGCCGACGCTGTCATCCGCCACAGCCTCGAGGGGGAGCGCTTCGGAACCGCTGTGGCGTTGGTCGACTTGAACGGAGATGGCATCGCTGACCTGATGGCGGCTGGCCAAGGTGGAGCGTGGCCCGAGGACGAGGAGCGCGGCACGGTGGCTTGGTTCAACGGCCCGCTGCTGGGCGCCTACCAGATCGAGGACGCCGAGGGTCGCGTGGTCGGCGCACCTGAGAGCCTCGTCGGGCAGGACTTCAGCACCGGTGACATGAACGGGGATGGCTACCTGGACTTGGCGGCCTCTCACTACATGGATGGGGCCACTGGCGCGTACATCTTCACCGGCCCCATCCAAGGGGATCTGCTCATCTCCGAGGCCCCAGCGTTCATCGGCGAGGAGAGCACCTCCAACAAAGCGGGCTCAAGCCTGGACATGGGCCGGGACATGGACGGAGACGGGAATGCAGACTTGCTGCTGGGCGCCTGGGGCACCCCAGAAGGTGAAAACCATGGACGAGCCTACCTGTTCATGGGGCCCTTCGAAGGGGAGAGCAGCCTGGACGGCGCACGCGCCAGCTGGGGACACACGGAATCCGAGGCCGCATTTGGGTCTCCCGTTCGCTTTGCCCCAGACAGTGACGGTGACGGCACGCCGGAGGTGCTCATCGGTGCGCCCTACACGGCCGACGGCGCGCTCTACGGCGGAGCTGCCTGGCTCTTCGCGGGCTCGGGGCTCTAAAGCCGACGGTAGTGCGTCAGTGCCCCTGTTGGGGGGTGCACAGGCGGTACTCGCCCTCTTCGTTCTCCACGCGCACTCCCAAGCGACGGAGCTCGTGGAGAGCGGAGTAGAGCCTGGGCGCCAAGCGGTCCGGGGGCAGCTTGGAGTCGGGCCATCCAGCCTCCAGGAGGTCCATGGTTGGGACCGCGGCACCGTCAGCCAGGGGGGCCAGGAGACGGCGAAGTAGCGGGCGCCGGCGGAGGTCCACCTGACCACTCTCCCCCGCTACGAAAGAGAGATCCTTCCCCGCCGCTGGGCTGGGCTGGGCCCGCGCGATGGCCTGGGCCAAACCGGAGCTGGGTCGGACCTGCAGCTTCACCGCGATGACCTGGGCCTTGGCGAGCATCTCGGCCGAGTCCCCCTGCACCAAACCGTCCCGAAACAGGCGGGCCAGCTGGGCGTAGATCATTCCCTCCAGCTGCGGCAGCCCCACGGTCGCCGCGTCGCTGAGAACCCTATGCACGGCCTGTTGAGCCGCCTCCTTAGAGCCGGTACGCGCCAACCACTCCAGGTGCAGGCCCTTGACCAGGGCCGCAATCGTGCTCTCCCGCTCCAGGTCTTGCATCAGGAAGACAATGTGCTCTCCGGCAGCGCTCAGCTCACCCAAGTGCAGCTGGATCTCCGCGAGGGACGCGCGCTGATAGCGCAGCGAGCGCAGGTCTCCGATAGCAGCGCTCATCTCAGCGGCTTGGAGCAACAGGGCGCAGGCATCTTCGTCCCGGCCCTGGAGGGAACGGCAGAGAGCCAAGTTGCCAAGCATTACGCTCTCTAAGGAGCGGAATTCTAGCTCTCTTGCGCCCTGAATGCTGCGCTCCAAGTAGACCTCGGCTGGGCCGAGTTGCCCATCGTCCAGCTCCATCAGACCCAGATTGCCCGAAAGCACAGCGCGCTCGCTGGTATCGGAGGCCTCCCTCAGCGCCTCTTGGTAGCAGGACCGGGACCGAGTGACCTGACCGAGCAGGTTACAAACCGTCGCCAGGGTGCCCAGCAGACGTGCTCGTAAGGTACTCAGCTCAGGCTCCGCTGACAGGGGGGCCAATCCTTGCTCACAGCACGACTGAGCACCCTCCAGGTCCCCGCTGTACCAAAGCAGAGTGGCCCGATTGTACGCGACCGAGGCCAATGCGACCGGTCCGAGCTTCTCCGCGACGGTTTGGGCCCGATCCAATGCCTGGCCGAACTCGTCCAGCCGGGCCCCGTAGCGGTGACTGCGGCCGAACCACAGCCAGAGGCGCAGTTCGATCTCCGGCTCCAATCCCTTCAGGTCCAAGCAGCGCCGAAGGGCTTCGCCAGTGCCCTGCTGGGGGCCAGCCTGTTCCCGAATAGCGCCAATCACCAAGGCGCAGCCCCCGGCGTTCAGATCACCGCGCTCAAGACACCAAGCCAACGCCGCTTCGGCATCCGCCATCAGCTCCACGCTCTGGGGGTGTCGCGCGTTCAGGCGCTGCTCAGGGTAGTCCGGTCGGGCCCAGGACGCGACCCACGCCGCGTGCCGTCCTCGGGCGAGTTCTGGCTCCGTGAGCGATGCAAGCGCAAAGTCCCGCACGCTGCCGAACAGGCGCATTTGGGGGGCAGCCTGAACCAAGCTGAAGTCCACCAGCTCAGCCAGAATGTCCGGCGCGTAGCACCCCTCGGGCAGCGAGAGGATCCGCTCAGCGTCCCCAAGCTCAAAGCTGGACTCGAAGATCGCAAGCTGAGCCAAGACTTGGCGCTGCAGTGTGCTGAGAAGATCCCAGGTCCAGGCCAGCGCTGCTTGAAGCGATGCGTGACGCGCAGGACCATTCCGCCCGCCCGAGAGCAGCTTGAAGCGCTCGGATAGCCGGCCCAAGATTCGATGCGGCGGCATGACACGGCAGCGGGCAGCAGCCAGCTCCAGGGACAGAGGCAGACAATCCAAGGCCTCGACCAAAGGCTGCACCTCGCGGATCTTAAGGCGTACGCCTGTGGCCCGCGCCCGCTCAATAAACAGTGCGCAACCCGCCTGAACGCTCAGCGGGCCAACCGGCACCACGCGCTCTTCTCTCAAGCCCAAGCGGCGCTGCGAGGTCAGGATCAGCCTCAGTCCAGGAGCTTGCACAAGCCAAGACTCCAAGGCAGTGGTGGCGAGATCGTCGAGCTGCTCTAGGTTGTCCAGAACCAACAGACAGCTACCCTTGGTGCGCAGCAGCCCGCCAAGCTCGTCCACCGGCTCGGAGCTGCGTAAAACCATGCCCAAGCTGCGGGCCACAGCGCCCGCTACTTCCGCCGCGCCCCCCTGTGCGTGAAGCTCGCAGAAGGTCGTAGCCGAGAGCTCCGCTGAGAGCGCCCGGGCCAAGCGCGTCTTGCCCACTCCACCTGGCCCGAGAAGGGTCAGAACCCTCTGCCCTTCCAGCAAAAGGGCGTTGAGTTCTCGGAGTTCCCCCTCGCGCCCAAGAAGTCCTACGCTCAACTCAGGTCGCGCGCGGAAGCTTGATCTCCGGGTCCTTCTTGCGTGCCTTGTACAGCAGGACAGTGCGCCCGATCACCTGCACCAGCTCCGCATTTGCAGAGGCGGCGATATCAGGCGCCACGGTCTTGGCGGGGACCGTCTCCTGGCCCACCTTAAGCTTGACCAGCTCATGCAGCTCCAGCTCCTCAATGAGCTTCTTGGAAAGGGCCGGTGTCAGCCCCTTCTGCCCAAGCTGCACCGTTGGGTTGAGGTGGTGGCCCAAGGCCTTCAAGTGACGGCGTTGCTTTCCGGTCAGTGCCATGATCGCTCCAGTGTCGCCCGCCCTATCTCACCGGGGCCCCCTCTGCTCGGGACGCGATACGGGGTGTGAGGCATTGCCTATTCGGACACACCTTCAGGAGGCATCGTGCTGTTGATGTTTGGTGCCCTGCTCGCTGCAGGCACATGGCCGGACCCATGGGCTGCAAAGGGCAGTGGAGACGTAGCGATCGTCTCCACAGGCCAGGCCATTGAGATCCAGGATATTCTGGTCCAAGGCAAGTTTACAGTGATCGACGTCGGGGCCAGCTGGTGCAGTCCATGCCACGACGCCGCAAGGGCTCTGAGGGGCTATGCCGACCAGCACCCGGACACCGCGATTCGAGTCGTCAACTTGGATGGGGAACCCCATGAAAGTATGGCGCTGCCCGCAGCGGCTTTGGCCGAACGCGGCGTGCTCCCCTGGCTCCTGGTCTACGGCCCAGACGGGGATCGACTCTATGGTGGCCCAAAGTCAGACAAGGCCACAAAGAAGCTGGACCGAGCACGCCGCAAGCTCTGATGCACCAACGGCCGCGTTGGGCAGGTATACTCACTAACCATGCTGCTCCTCCTCTCCTCCTTCGTCCACGCAGAGACCCTCCCAGCCGGGAGCGAAGTCGAACGTGCAGTCGCCATACACCTCTCTCAGAACGGCCTGCGCCGACTCGGAGATGGCGTTGAGGGCTTGGTCCCGGCCGAGATCCCTGTCAGCAATCTGGGCGGAGAGTTTGAGTGCGACTCGGGCAGTGGGGACCTGTTGGTCTACATGCTCGACAACACCGAGTACATGACCCTGGCGAGCACTCCAGCTCAGCTCACGGTCCAGGGCAACTGTAGCTTTCTCACTGACTTGGACGAGGTCTGCGACGTAGAGATCGCCACCACCCTGCTGGTGGTAAACATGCAGATGGCCTTGGAGCTGGTGGACGGTCCCAATGGACTTCCCATGGTCGACGCCACAGTCAGTGACCCAACCTTCGACCTGTCCCCGATCGGCAATCCCCTGGGCAACTGCACCCTCGCCAACGCCATCGGTACGCTGTTGAATACGGATGAGGAGCTCCTGAGCAAGCTCGTCGTAGGCTTGGTCGAGCCTGAGCTGGCCGGAATCGGTGCCGACCTGGAGACCACGGTCGAGGACGCCTTGGACGCTTTGGTGGTCGACACCAGCCTGTCACTGGGCAGCGGCAGCCTGGATCTCACGCTCTACCCCACCCTCCTGGAACTAGGCGAGCAGGGTTTGATCCTGGGCCTGGGCGGCACCTCAGTACCCAGCCAAGTCTCCGACTGTGTCGTAGACCCTGGCGGCTCCGAGTTCGCCAACTCTCCCTGGCCCAACTTCGACGACACCGCTTGGGAGAGTTCCCTAGAGTACGACGCTGGGATCTTCCTCTCCAAAGACTTCTTGGACCACGTGCTCTATGGCGCCTACGTCAGCGGCGGCTTGTGTTTGGAGGTCGCCGATCTAGGTGGCGCAGAGCTCAGCACAGACCTCTTCGGCAGCATTTTTGGCGAGAGCTTCCAGTCGCTGTACGAAGGCGACCCCCAGTCCATGTCCATCGCCACTCGGCCCTCGCTGGTGCCGACCATTCGCTTCGAGGCGGACGGCGCTCCCCTGCGCCTGGACCTGAATGACTTTGGCTTGGACGTGTTCTCTCGACTGGACGACCGAGGACTGCGCCTGACCCGCGTAGACATGGTCGCAGAAGTGGGCATAGATCCCGGGCTAACCAGCACAGCTTTGGCGCCAGAGCTGATCATCGACACAGAGAAAATCCTCTTCGTGGAGTCCGTCAACGAGTTCATGGAGCCGGGCTACTCCGATGGCTTGGTGGACTTTGTGCCGACCGTGCTGGGCACTTTCCTTCCAGAAGACCTACTGCCGACCATCGCCATCCCGGAGATCTACGGCATCGGGTTGGACACGGTGTTCTGGGAGCCGAGCGCCATCGGCGACTGGCAAGGCGGATTTGTGCTGCTGGACCTGGAGAGCGTTGAGCCCATCAGCGCACCTGGCTGCGATGGCGGGTCCATCGGTTGTGATGGCGGCGAGGGCATCGACATCGAAGGCGCCCTGGGTTGCGATGGCGGCCTGGGCTGCGAGTCAGAGGGTGCTGGCTGCGAAGACAGCGGCTGCGCTACCTCCGCCAGTGGTCCGCTGCGCACCTCGAGGCGCTTCCTGGTACCCAACCGCCTCGTCCTTCTGGGGATGCTCGGAATGGCTTGCCTGATGCGACGTCGCCGCGACTGAGCGCTACCGGGTGGGGCACCGCGGGACTGGGCCCCATAGACCGGGGGCCGCCGGATTTAGAACAGAAAAAGGGCCCGAGGCGATGAGCCACGGGCCTTTTTTCTTTCGTGCGACGCGCTTCTTTAGCGAGAAGCCACCGCAGTTCCCAGACTAGCGTCCATGTCATTGACCACTACGGCAAAGGCCTCCAGAGCGCCCGCAGGCATCTCACGGCGCTGCGTACTGTGGTACTCGACCGGGTCCAGGGTCTTGCCGCCCTTCTCCAGCTCATAGTGGAGATGGGCTGCGGTGCTGTGCCCTGTGTTGCCGCTCGCAGCCAGCAGCTGACCGGCCTGGACGTATTGCCCTGCGCGAACGGAGAGCTTGTCCAAGTGCAAGAACTTGGCGTTGGTTCCGTCAGGAAACCGCACCTCGATGCAGTTCCCATTGGCGTTGTGATTCCAGTTCACCCGAGTGACCGTGCCAGCCTTGGGGCTCACCACATCGGTCCCTACAGGTGCACGAAAGTCCATCCCGCGGTGGTCGGGCCGGTCCTTGAGCAACGAGGTAATCTGGTCGTAGCCCTCGATAGGACCAGACTTAAGGCGCAAAGGCGCCTCGCTTCCGTCCGGATGCCAGTACGATGGGGCCATATCTCCAGGCGCTTGGTAGCGGTAAACCTGGAGGGTGCGGCCAAGCTTCGCGCTCTTGTACCAAGCGGCAGCCACGACAGGCTCTTCGCCTTCGACCGGCTGCCAGACCATCCAGATCTGATCACCCTTCTGAACGTCCCGGCGCAGGTCCAGATCCCACATAAACAGACGACTGTAGACAGCCGAGAGGGCGTCCGCGTCGCTATCAACAGCGTTGGAGATGGTGCGGGCCAGGGAGTGCTCCACGCTGGCATGAGCAACCTGCCAGCCTTGAGCCTCCGCCACGGGGGACAGTTCCGCTCGGGCCTGGGTGTTTGAAGTAGCTGGAGCGGTCTGGGCGAGTTCAGGTGAGGCCGAACCCACTTCTTGAGCGGGCGCGTCAGTGAGAACCGCCACCGGATCGGAGGCAGAGTCCCCGCCATCTATCTTCAGAACCATAACGACGTTGAGGATGAGAGACGCGCCAAGCAGGGCGTACAGGGCATAAGGAGGCACATCGGCCTGATAGCGATCATTGCGCATGGAGGGAGCACGACCTGGCGGCGAGAGACGGCGTAGAGAGAGGCAGCGGCAGCAGACACAGAGATCAGCGCGAGCCAAGAATCACCAGGAAAGGTGGACGCGTCAAGACTTTTCTTGAGAAAGTACATGAAGTACTGCCCTGGCCTACTTTGGGATAGGCTTTCCTCATGACTGATGCCCCCCTCCCCGCGGCGCTCTTGGTGGGCCCGATGCTAGACGGCCTCGACCTCTTGTCCCGCAAGGCCTACTTCCAATCGCTACGCACCCGACGCTTGATCGACGGAGAAGTTCTCTTTCAGGAAGGCGCCACCGGGGACGTCCTGTACATCGTTGCCGACGGCTGCATCGTGGTGACCCGAACCCTTCGTGATGGCTCCGTCCTGGAGTTGGACCGCGTAGTCAGCGGAGACATGGTCGGAGCCATGGCCGTCATCTCCCCAGCCTCCCGCCCTGGAACCGCCAAGTCTGTCGGCTACAGCCTGGTTCTGCGGGTGGACCGAGATGGCTTTAGAAAGCGCCTGATGGAGCGGGACCCAGCAGCCGAGGCGCTCCTGCGCTTCGCTACCTACCGCATCTCCAGGCGGCTCCGACAGCTGGATGCGCGCATCGCTCTCGCACACGACGTGAACCGCCAAGCCTCCCAGGCCAGGCTGCTCACTCAAGTCAATCAGATCCAGGCTCTGGGCAAAGTGAGTCTTGGATGAATCTGCTCGACGTCTCTCTCTTCC
>JBLHMA010000064.1:0-17977 GCA_047621545.1 Cognaticolwellia sp.
TCTCCCAGGCGATTTTCGAGCGCTTCTGTGCCGTGATGTTCGGGCGCACCTGGGCTGGACATGCCCAGAGTGTGTCTAACGCCGTCTCCCAAGCCACCACCACTCTGGACTCCCTCTCCAAGAGTTTTCAGCCCTATGCTGGCCAATGGGGTCCCTCTGGACGCAGCATTCGCGCCAGCCGAAGTGTGCTCCTCGACTTTGCCACTACAGTCTACGAGGACCTGCTCTCCAGTGGGCGAGACGCAGCCATTCGGCCCTTGCTGGACTGTGGTCTGTCCAAGGTCGAGGTGGTGGACGAGATCTTGACTCAGATCGTCGCGGGAACGGAGACCACAACCATCACCACGTGCTGGGCTTTGTCGCTGTTGGCTCGCCATCCGGAGGCGCGCGCTCAAGTGCGGGAGGGTGCGCTCGATGTGGATCTTTGCGTCAATGAGACCCTGCGCATGTACCCGGCATTCTGGACGATGATTCGTGTGGCCAAACGGGACGTTCTGTTGGAGGGGCAGCAGATCAAGAAGGACACGGTCCTCTTTGTGAGCCCCTTCTGTGTTCACCACAACCCGGCATTTTGGCCGGACCCCGAGCGCTTTGACCCCCAGCGTTTTGTAGATCGGATCAGCGTTCGGGGTGATTTTATGCCCTACGGATATGGCGCCCGGGCCTGTTTGGGGGGACGGCTGGCCCACGTGTTGATCCGGGAGTGCGTGTTGCAGGCGAGCACGCAGCTGGACCTGGCGTTGTGTGAGGATGAGCCCCATGGGCAGCAGGTGGATCCGCTGATCGTAGTACTCAAGAGCCAGACCGGCTTTCGCTTCAACGTGGCTTGGCGTGGGAAAGGGGACGAACGCCAAGCTCAAGAGGCGCCATTTCCGTGAGCGCGCACAGAAGGGGCCAAGGTGCGCAGATCGATTGTGACCAGAGACAGAGTCTTCCTCTCCTGGGTGAAGCTCGGCGCTACGCCCTGGTTGAGCAGTCCATCTAGGCGAAGCTGGAAGTACTGGTGGAAGGGGTAGCGCGGGTCCCTGTGGTGGTCGTGGTGGTAGCCAGAGTGAAGGTTAAGCCACGGCATTAGGCGGCCATGATGGCGAGAGTGGGGTGCGTAGACGGTCGTAAAACCGAAATAGAGCACCCCCAAAAGGACAGGCAAGGCCCACGCTGTGAGCAGGCTGGGGAAGAGTGTCATTGCGCTGACAAGGAGGGTCAATTGTATACAGACCGCTGCAGCGCTCTTCCAACCCAGCTTGGGTAGCTGGACCAGGTAAATGAAGGGCACGGCCAACAGGGTCATGGGAAGCTCCCAGATAGAGCTGTTGTAGATTCTGCCTTCTGGGTCGGATGGCTGTCCTAAGTGTGCGTGGTGGTGCAGGTGTGCGTGGCGAAGCAGCGCAAAAGGCAGGCCCACGGCCCCAGCCAGAAGGGTCGCTGCGGCGTCGTTTACCCAGCGGGAGCCACTCAGCACGCTGTGAACGCCATCATGGATACAGATAAAAAGGAAGTACAGCATCGGAATCGTGGTGCCGAGGTGCTCAATCAGTGAGATGCCCCCCTGCATCCATTGCACGGCCGAGGACATCGCGCTGATGAGGAGGGTGATTCCCAGGAGCAGCGTCAGGCCCGGGCGCGCAGTCATTTGGGCGCGCTTCATGTCGCCCGCTGGGGGGATGCGTTGGGCTGGCGCTGGGAGGCGGGCAAGAGGGCCTGTGCAGCACGCTCGGCCATCTCAAGGCACCCCATGACCCCCGAGATGCCAGCGCCGCTGTGCGCGACGTAGACATGCTTTGGAAGACCCTGAATCGCTGGTGTGAGCATGGAGTCTACGCTGAGCCGCCGCCCATAGATGGCCCCCGAGGGCGCTCCGAAGTCCTGGCTCCAGGCCGGCCCGTCGATGATCTCTTGGGCCAAGACTTCGAAGTGTCCATGTTCGCCCATCATCTCCCGAATGCGGGCGATGGCCTGCTGGGCCATGTCGTGTGGCTCTTCGCCATGAGGGTAGAAGGCTACAAGTACGGCATTTTCTGCGATGGGGCTTCCGTTCAGGCTTGGGGCGGTGAGATTGAGTGCCTGAAGGGTCTGCGCGGGTATAGAGAAATCCACGTCGCTCTCCGCGTCGGCGAACCAATTTAGGTTCTTGTTGGCCAGGGCGCGCATCAGCTTGGGGGGCCCGGCCACCGACAAGCAGAGCGCTGTGACGCCGTAGCTTGGCTGGTAGCGCAGGGTAAGGTCGGGAAGCAGCTCTGCGCTGACGGAAGGGGGGCAGGCCAAAATGACGGCGTCTGCCTGAAGCTCCACGTTGCCATTTGGAGTTTGAGCCAAGAGATGCCAGCGACCGTTCTCTCGTCGGAGCGCCAAGGCGCGGTGCTGCAAACAGAGGTGGGCTTGTTCTTGGACCCGGGTGACCAAGCCGGAGATCAACGCCGCGGTTCCTCCGTCGGGAATCCAACGGTCGGCCTTTAGGTGATGACGTGCGGCGGCGAAGAGCACAAGCGAGAGCTCCGCATTGGATTCGCCAAAGATGCTCTGATGGGCAGTGAGCGCCCGAAGCGCTGTGGGATTGACGCCCATCTTCAAGGCCATGCTCCCCAAGCTCTCGCCATGCACACGCACCAACAGAGCCGCGCCGGGGGTGCGGCTGCGCACCAGGTAGCCCAACATCGCTGGGCCGCTGTTCATGAAGCGTGCGTTGTCTGAGATGGCCTCGCAGGTGCGTCCAATTTGGTCCAGTAGTTCGCAGAACGCAGCCACGGCGACTGCCTGCTCCGGAAACTGGGAGAAGACCTGCTCCAAGAGCCCCTCGCACATCCCCTCCCGCATCGGGCGCATCGGACCATCGCCGATCTGCAGCTGGTCAAAGTCTGCAGCCATCTTCGTCATGGGCACCGACAGGCCCATCTTGGCCAAGATGCGGGTGCCTGGACCCTGTGGGCCAAAGCCCCAGAGATACTGGGGGCCGGCGCAGAAGCGAAGGCCGTCCAGCTCAGTAATTGCCGCCACGCCACCTGGCCGCGGCCCGGCCTCTAGGACCCGCACGTGGTGGGTCTGGGAGAGCAGAGCTGCGCTTGCAAGGCCGCAAACGCCAGAGCCGACGATGAGGAGGTCTTTCATCTCTGGCCCTACTCGCAGACCTCGTAGGTGCTTGCTTGTTCGCAGTCGAGGTTGTCACAGGACAGGGCACAGTCCTCGTGGCAGTCCGCGGTGACGATGGGGCTCACAGGCTGGTCCGTCAGGTCTGCGCTCACCTGATCCAAGAGAACGTCTATGCAGAAGGCGGCCTGGTCGACCTGGCAGGGCGCGCAGGCGATGTTCAAGCCGTCGAGGATCTCGCAGAGCTCCTCTGGGGTGTTCTCGCTGAGCTCGCCCAGGATAGGGCCGATCTCTCGTAGGTCCAGCTCGGCGCTCAGGGTTCCGCCTTCAAAGCCGGTGCCGTCGGCGCGGAACGTGCCGGTGATGGCCAGGTCGTTGATGACCACGTCGTTGCTGCCGATGGCCAGAACCAAGTCGGAGGCCGGTATTTCGAAGTAAGGAGACTCGGAGAAGTCGGCTGGGGGTAGCTGGAGGGTGCGGTTGCAGGTGTCCTGACTGGTGTCGCCGACGTTGGAGAGGGCCGCGTCGATCTCGAGCTGGGTGCCCTCGGAGACGATGCCCATCAGGACCACCCCGCCGAGTGCAGCGGAGACGATGGCTTCGCCGCCCTTGGGGGCCAAGACGCGTCCGGAGTCCGGGTCTACAGCAAAGGTCTGCCCGGCGATGGCTTGGGTCAGGGGGCTGCCCAAGTCTGAGGTGGTGAAGGGCATCTCGGCGGTGGTTCCGCAGCTCACCAGGGTTACTTGGTATTCGCTGTTCGGCAGCAAGGGCGCATCGGGGATGAAAGTAAGCTCCAGGTCTTCGACCGAGGTGGCGCCCACAACGGAGCTGCCGTCCAGGTCCAAGCTGACCGAGGCGTTCTCGTCGCTGGCGGAGAGCGTGAAGCGAAGGGGGCTGCGGTTGTAGACCGCTGCCTGACCGTAGGTTGGGTAGACCGGTGTCAGTGTGACTGGGGTCTCGCACTCCGACTCTTCGGTGGCGTTCGTGCAGCCGGTGAGGGTGCCGACCAGGGAGAGTATTGCAAGCATGGTTTGGTCCGAGGCTTTTGGGGTCTGGGGGTTTGACGCCAACTAACCTCGGGCTCTTTTGCAACCATGGGATACACCAATCCCATGGTTTAAACTGGATAAACTAAGCTTTAGTTCATTATCTCGTCGTGATCCAAATTCAACACCGCCAGCGCGCCCTCCGGGCTGACCCCCTCGCATACATGCTCAATCGCTGGCAGGTATCGGTCCATCATCATGCAGTTTGGGAACACCAGCTGCTTGCAGGCATCGACCCTAAAGTCCAGGTCTTCCACATCTATGGCGGTCTTGTATCGGATCTCACCGTCGCGCATGTCCAGCTCGAAGTTGCCCAGAATCATGCCGAAGTTCATTCGGGCCATGAGCTCGGCCATGGCGATCAGACGCTCGGGCGGGCAGCTGACCGGCGAGAGGGAGTAGAAGACGAGCTGCTGGCGGGTGTCGTGGGCGTGGCCGTAGCAGGTGAACTTGCCATGCTCGCCTTCCACGCTGGTTCCCAGGATTCGGCCGCCGTCATCCACCAGCTCCCAGTGCCACTGGATGGTGTCTAAAAACTGGCTGAGGATCTGGAGAAGAGACGACATGGCCGCCCCCTAACCTGTCTCACTGACCCGCCAAACAGGCCCTAAGGTAACGCTCGGCCTGGGCTTTCTGGACGCCAGCGCCCATTTGAGCGACCACACGGTAGCTTGGCTCGGCCTGTTGGCAATCATGGAGCTGCTCTCTAAGTATGATGGCCAAGAGCAGCGCCTCAAAAGCGGTTTGCTCGCTGGGGACCTGCTGGTCTCTCTGTACCGGATTGGGGTCGGGCCGGGCAGGGATGCAGATCCGGCGTGAGCTGGACAAGGGATGGCATTTGTGGGTGTTCGACTTGGTCCAGAGCTGCGATCTTGGTCATCGGACTCCAGCGTTCCTCTGGTCCCAGAGATTGGGTAAGCCCTGGACCACTGAGTACAACACTGCCGCTCTCCACGCTCAGTACACCCTCGGTCAAAGAGAATCGGCCACCCTGGCTGTGCACCGACCAGTCTCCGTAGCGCACGGTCAGATCGGTGTACTGCTCTCGGGACCCATATCGAAGGTGGCTTGGCCCGACATAAGCTCTAGAGCTGGTGGGCGAGGACCTTCCAGGTGGCTTGGTCAGGTAGAGAGTGTTGACGTCGTGGCTGGCGTTCAGTGTGCCCATTGTGGTGGGGATGAAGGGGTCGTTTGTGGTGCCCTGCACGCCCAGATGGATGCGGTTGGGACTCAGCTTCTGAGCGGCAGCCAGGGACATCAGCGTGAGAAATATAGCGGCCTACTTTAGAAGCGGTAGAGCAGGGACAGAGCCCCACGCTGGTCGAAGTGGCGTCTGCCCCACCGGTATGGGCCGACGGTGCTGTGCAGGGTGACCCTGGCTGTGATGGGCCCTTACCCGGCGCTCTTTAGCGGTGGGGATGCCCATCGTCAGGACAGCCAGGATATTTAGGGACATGCTCCTCTCTCCTCCTTCACGCTGCTTGGTGTGGAGAGGGCCGCGAATCCTTCATGGAGTTTTGTCTAAATCCGAAAGGCGACGGCCAACCCAGTCCAGAGGGTCGGCGGTGAGACCTGGCCGCGTAGGTGCTTGGGCAAGGTGGATGCGGTCCCGGTGGATTGGGCTTTTAGGCCCCAGTGGTCGCGGTAGGCGCTGATGCAGAGTCCAGCTGGGCCGTATTGCTCGCTCTAAGGACAGGTTGTGGGTCACGCTCTGAAGCTGTGGTCGGCTCAAACCCACCTGGGTGCCCAAGGAGACCTGAACCCAGCCAGGGTCAGTCCAGGCGGCTGTGATGAGAAGCATTCCCATCACAGCTGCGCCAGCAGGTCCAGATTGGCCGCCTGGTGCAGGAGATGCTGTCCGTCCAGGCTGCGCCGACTCAGCTCGATGCGGCCCCGGACGGAGAGGCGCTGGTAGCCTGCGCTCACCCCTACGCCTGTGGCTGGTGCCCAAGACCAGGTGCCGTCTCCGTCGAGGGCGTCGCGGGTTGTGCCGCCGCTGGCGCCCGGGCTCCACTGGCCTCGCCAGCGCAAGGCACCCAAATACAGGTGAGGGGCGACATGAAAGCCTGAGCGACCGGGAGCCGGCGGGCTCAGGTCGATCCATCTCTTCAACGCCCAGTCTTGGTCCAGTGAGAATGCGCCCAGGCCATCAAAGTCAGTGGGCCGCTCGTCTCTGTGGGGGTCCATGATCAAGTTGAGCTCCGCCGCGGTCCAGCCCCAGACGCGCCGAGCGCTGATCTGGCTGGCACCTCAGCGCTCGGTATGCACAGGCACACCCACATCCACTTCGGTGTAGGGCTCCGATGCCCATGCGCCAAACGCCAACAGAGCCCACGCTACATCCCTCCTTGCGGAGAGTATGTGTCACAGAGCGGGCTCAGCCTTCAGTTTTATTCGCAGGCCCCGTTCACGGTGCCCGGTGTGCCCAGGTCACCACTGCCAAAGCTGGAAATCGAGTCACAGCTGACATCGGAGTATGCGCCGCTGTAGCTTCGCTGGATGCTCTTTCCAGACTTTGGGGTGCCGTAGTCGAGGGTGTCGATAGTGACGCCCTGACCGCTGACACGCTTGGTGCCCGCGCTGTTGGTCAGACTGATGCTGCACTGCCATGCGCCTTCGATACCGCCGTTCACGCTGGAGTCGGACTTCTTGGCCAAGACCAGGTGCTCTCCGGGTGCGATGGCCACCGGGTCAGCGATCTCGCAGGGCTCGGTGAGTCCGTCCAAGGAGATGGGGCTGCCGGTGGTGTTGTAGAGCTCCACCCACTCGCCCTCGGAGTCGCCAACGACCGCCGGGTCGGGCATTAGTTCGGTCAGCAGCAAGTCACCCTCGGAGAGCTCACTCAGCAGCAGGGCCGTGCCGTCGACTCCGTCGCAGTCCTGGTCGAGCCCATCACCGTAGCTGTCCGGCGCGCCAGGGTAGATGCTGTTGTCGCCATCGTCGCAGTCGTCGGGTGTGTAGAAGCCATCAGAGTCGCCGTCTTCGGGCAGATCACAGAGGGCGTTTTCCAGACCAGGGGAGGCGAGCTGGCCCTCCCAAGAGTCGTCTGCGTTGCACCAGAACAGAGGGTCGGTCTCGCCATAGGCTCGCGGGTCTACCTGGGCGGAGACGCCCTCGACGTAGGGGCAGTCCTGGGCCTCGCAGTCGATGACGTTGATCTCCATTTCTTCGCCAGTGCTGGTCTCGAGACCCACGCCCCAGCGTTCTCCCCCATTGGTCATGGTCATGGTCACCTCGCAGACTAGGTAGTCCCCGTCTTCGTGCCAGACCAAGTCCCGTGCCATGACCAAGAACTCGCCTGGGAGCAACTCTCCCTCGCAGTCCTTCAGCTCCTGGATGCTGGTTCCGTCGACTGCTCGAATACAGTTCAGGGGCACAGCGCTGTCCCCGGTGTTCACGATCTCGATGAACTCACCCGCCTCGTCACCGGAGACATTGGGGAGGACTTCGGTGACTGCCAGATCTGCGGTGTCTGGGCAGGCGAGCACGATGGGGCAGGCGCTGTTCTCTTGTCCCGGGGTTCCCAAGTCTCCGTTGTCGAGCTCATTGCTCGCCGCACACCAAGCGCTCATATCATCGTTGTCGATGGGATCTAGGTTGACGGGATCCAGGGACCAGGCCACGCCACGGCTGGTGTTGCCGTACTCGATGCAGTCGATCTCTTGGCCGCTGCAGCTCAGGCAGAGTGTGGCCTCGGAGTCGGTGAGGGTCAGGCCTTCGTAGATGTAGTCGCTGGGGATGGCCGGCTCGATGCCGCGGGCCAAGACGGCGTACGCACCGGGCTGCAGCTCAATGCCGCTCCCGAATACTTTGGTGTCGCTGCCCGCGCGCACGATCTCAAGGCCGTCGATGGCCATGATCTCGCCGCTGCCGTTGTAAATCTCTAGCCACTCAAAGTCGGCGCCCGAGTCAGGGGCGCTCATGACCTCGGTGAGGATCAGGCCGGTGGGGCACTCATCGATGGAGGAGCCTGTGTCGATGATCGGGCCGCCGCGGCATCCACCGCTATCGGGACGCTCGCCGTCACCAGGAGCGGCCACGCAGCCGTAGAGCAGGACCATTGCAATCCATCCGCGGCGCATTCGCACCTCCTTAGAATCGCAGTTTACCGCCCTGGCTGTCGTGCCGCCGATTCGGTCCCCGCAATCGTCACCTTTGGGGGGCATGGCGATCGGGGTTAGAATGTATATCTATGCATCTTCTTGCATGAACATACCAATCTGATAAATACTCAACTTCCTGGAGATCGACCTTCGATGCCCACCCCGACCGCGATCATTGGTGCCAACGGCTACGCTGGCGTGGAACTGCTGCGCATGATCTGGGACCATCCACAGCTTGACCCCTGCTGTGTCGTGGGTGGACGAAGGGGAGGCGGCCAAGTCTCGGACACCTGGGTGGCCCTGCGTGGCCACCCGCTTGGCAAGATGCCGCTTGAAAAGCTGGATGTACCCAAGATCTGTGCCCAAGCAGAGTTGGTGTTTCTGGCGCTGCCCCACGGGGTCTCTGCGCCGCTGGTGGCACAATTTCTCTCGGCCGGCCTGCAGGTCGTGGACCTCGGCGCAGACTTCCGACTGGACGCTGCGCGGTGGGAGCGCAGCTACGGTGCGCCTCATGCCTACCCCGAGCTTCTGGCCCAGGCCGCCTATGGCTTGCCTGAGATCAGCCCCGTGCCGCGGGGTGCTCGTTTGATCGCCGGACCTGGGTGCTACCCCACGGCGACCACCTTGGCGGCTTGGCCGCTCGCGAATCTGGGCGCAAAGTGGTTGGTTGCGGACTGCATGAGTGGGATCTCGGGAGCTGGGCGAAGCGCCGGCCCCCGCAACCTCTACGGGACGGTCAATGAATCGGTCGTGGCCTACGGAATGGGGGGCGTTCACCGCCACACCGTAGAGATGGAGCGGAACTTGAAGGGAGCCAGCGTGAGCTTCACGCCCCACCTGGTTCCCATGACCCGGGGTCTGTTGGCCACCGTGCACGCTCAGATGGATCTGCCCGCGACCAAGGTCAAACAGGCCTTCGTCCAGGCCTACGACGTCCATCCTTTGGTGGTCTTGCGGGACGAGCCCCCGGCTACAGCCGATGTGCGCGGTAGCGCCTTGGCCCACCTGCACGTGGCTGTGGATGAGATCCGAGGCGTGGTCTCCGTGAGCTGCGCCATCGACAACTTGCTCAAGGGGGCTGGTGCACAGGCGCTCCAGGCTCTGAACTTAGCCAATTGCTGGCCCGAGACTCTCGGTCTGCCCCTCACTCCGGTGTTGTTGTGATCTACGAAGATGGATGCTTTGGGTTGTACAACGCCCCTTTGGTTCGTCCGGCTGCTGTGGCAGACCTGCCACGTATCCAGGCCTGGATGGCGCCCCATTTGACCACTGGTGTGCTGCGTGCACGGCCGCTTGTTCCTAGAGACTTTCTGGTCAGCCAACGGGGCTGCGTTGCCCTAGCGTGGTGGGCGGATGGCGCCATGGAGCTGGGCAGCTTGGTCTCCGCTCAGCCCGGTCATGGTCGCGCGCTGGTCGCCGCCGCCTTGTCCCGGGCCCGCGGATTGGGTGCGCGGCGGGTGCTCTGCTTGACGGGCACACCTGGGTTCTTTGAGCACCTAGGCTTTGCCCGGGTGGGCGATGGACGGCCTCCGCACCAGCAGGCCAATCCCTGCGCAGCGGTGGCTTGGAAGGCGGAGCGCTGTCGCCTCTGCCCAGACGCGGCGGCGTGCGCGCAAGTCTTGATGGAGGTGTGCTTGTGAGTGCCGAACTGAGTGCTGAACTGAGTGCCGAACTGAGTGCAGAACCAACCGGGGAGCACAGCGAAGAACACAGCGTGGAAGCCATGCCGCTGGCGGAACTACCCTGGGCGGAGAAACTGGACTTTGGGACCCTGACCTCGGTTGCGGGACTGCGCATAGGGGTGAGCGCGGCAGGCCTTCGAGGCGGCGGCGGACATGACATGTTGGTGATCTCTCATCCCAACGCGAGCGTGGCCGGAGTCACCACCGAATCGACTGCGGTGGCAGCCCCTTGCCTGTGGACTCGTGCGCGGGTGCCGGGTGTGGCGGATGCTCTGGTGGTCAATGCCGGCAACGCCAACGCAGCCACCGGCCGGCAAGGGGAGCTAGACGCTCGGTCTACGGCAGAGGAAGCCGGGCAGGCCTTGGGGATCTCGTCTGATCGGGTGCTGCTCTGCTCCACGGGTGTGATCGGTCGCCTCTTGGCCATGGACAAGGTGCGTGCCGGGGTCCGGCAAGCTTGCACAGAGCTCAGGCCACACGCCGGTCACGCCGCTGCCTGCGCCATCCTGACCACAGACTCGGGGCCTAAGGAAGTGGCCTTTCGAAGCGGAGGCATCACGGTTTCGGGCATCGCCAAAGGGGCGGGCATGATCCACCCGAACATGGCCACCATGCTGGGCTTTCTGGCCACCGATGCTCAGGTCAGTCCCGCGGATCTGCAGAGCCTGCTTGAGCCGGCGGTCGCGCGCAGCTTCAACGCCATCAGCGTGGACGGGGACACGTCCACCAACGACACGGTGTTGCTCATCTCCACGGGCACGGGGCCCAAGGTGCAGCCTGGAGAGCCGGGGTGGGTGCACTTGAGCTTGGCCCTGGAGAGCGCCTGTAGGGCTCTGGCCATGGCCATCGCGGCTGACGGGGAAGGGGCGCGCTGCTTGATCGAGGTCATCGTCGAGGGGGCCGAGGACGAGGCCCAGGCCCGGCTTCTGGCTCGCGCGGTGGTTAAGTCCAACCTGGTCAAGACCGCGGTGCATGGGCGGGATCCCAACTGGGGACGAATTCTGGGGGCCTTGGGTCAGGCGCAAGCGCAGGGCTTGGAGTCCTTGGACCTGGACATTTGCGGCATTCCAGTGGTGCGCAAGGGCCAACCTCTTCCATTGCAAGAGCAGGCCCTCCGCCTCGCAATGGGGGATGCCAAGGTGGTGCTTCATGTACGGCTGGGTGGCCGAGAAACAGCCCTGCCAGTTGGCCAAGCGCGGGCCTGGGGCTGTGACATGAGCGCGGACTATGTGAGGATCAATGCTGACTACACCTCCTGATGTGATCAAGGTCGGCGGAGCGCTTCTCCAAGATCCCAAGCGCGCCCATGCCTTCTTAGAGGGCGTCGCCCGTCGAGACTCGCCCTGTGTCCTGATCCATGGCGGCGGCCCTGCGGTCTCTGCCATGGCTGACCGCCTCGGGGTCTCCAGTCACTTTGTGGATGGGCTGCGGGTGACCTCGCCGGCGCTGATGCAGGTCGCTGAGATGGTGCAGGTGGGGGTCGTCTCTCGGCAGGTGGTGAGCGGTCTGACCCGGGCGGGATCCCGTGCCATTGCCCTCTCCGGTCCGGACATGGGCGGCTGGCTCCGGGCGCACCAGATCCAGGACGGGGTTCTGGGGCGCGTGGGGGAGATACGCTCTGTGGACTGTGACGTGCTCCTCTCCCTGCTGGCCCAGGGAGTGATTCCGGTGGTCGCCCCGGTGGCCGTTGACGACGATCTGGAGTCTCTGAACGTGAACGCCGATCAAGTGGCCTACGCCATTGCGGCGGCTTTGGGCGCGCATGCCTTGCACTTCGCCAGCGACGTGGAGGCGGTGCTGGGACCCGACGGGCCGGTCGCGGAACTCGCGTGGGAGAAGGCGGAGCACTGGTTGGCCGACGGGACCGTCACTGGCGGAATGGGACCCAAGCTGCGTTCCTGTCACCATGCCCTGCTCGCGGGTGTCAGCGAGGTCCACATTGGTCAGACGCGGGTGCGCCTGTGAACCCCTTTCTGAACACCTACAACCGGGTGCCCCTCACTTTGGTGCGCGGCCAAGGGACCCGTGTTCAGGACGACGCGGGTCGCTGGTATCTGGACGCGATCTGCGGCATCGCGGTCATGTCTCTTGGCCACCAGCATCCTCGGGTGACTGCCGCGGTACACGCCCAGGTTGACGCCCTCATGCACGTCTCCAACCTTTACGGCGTGCCCGTGCAGCAGCGCTTCGCTCAGGCGCTGATGGATCTCTTCGGAGGCCCTGTCTTCCTTTGCAACTCCGGTGCCGAGGCCAACGAGGGGGCCCTAAAGCTTGTGCGAAAGCACCACTTTCTCAACGGGGAGTCTCGTCCGCAGACCCTCGTGGCACAGAACGCCTTTCATGGGCGCACCATGGGGGCCTTGGCGCTGACCGCCAGGGAGAAGTTCAGCCGCGGTTTTGGTCCTCTCCCAGGCGGCGTGGTGGCCTTGCCAGACGATGAGCTGGCCCGGACTGTAAACGCGGAGACCGCTGCTGTGTTCGTGGAGCCCATCCGCGGGGAGGGGGGCTGCATTCCTTTTCCGCATCTGCCGGCCTTGCGAGAGGCGTGCGACCGACATGGCGCACTGCTGGTTTATGACGAGATCCAGTGCGGACTTGGGCGCAGTGGGACCTTGCTGCAGCTGCCCACACCGGACATCCGCACGCTGGCCAAAGCGCTGGGTGGCGGGCTCCCGCTGGGAGCTGTGCTCGCAGGACCTCATCTGGCCCAGGTCTTTGAGCCTGGCGACCATGGCTCCACATTCGGCGGCAATCCAGTGGCTTGCGCGGCCGGCCTGGCGACCCTTCAGGAGATCTTGGAGCAGGGCCTGACGGAGCGATGCAGGGTGCTCGGGGAGCAGCTGCGCGCCGGTCTGAAAGCGCTTGGGGTCTGCGTGAGTGGCGCCGGTTTGATGCAGGCTGCGCACTTGGAGCAAGCCGCGGCCCCGATCGTGGCTCGGATGAGAGAGCGCGGGGTTCTTGTCTGTGGCGCAGGCCCAAAGGCTGTGCGCTTTTTGCCGGCCTTCACGAGCACAGAGGAGGAGATCGAGGAGATGATCTCGGTCCTGGCCGCAAGCCTTTAGCCGCCCCAGTTCTGCGCCTCGTTTTCGGTTTTACACTCCCGTCCAAAGCGAGGTCTCTCCTGCGCTTCTATCAAAAGTCCCCGGCCATAGAAGGCGCGTACTTCGGGGCTGGGGGGCGCCGCATGTGGGAGCAACTCCATGCTCAGCCAGTCGCCGCCGTCGACCATGCAGACAAAGTGGCCGACAAGCTCGCTGTCTCGCACCAAGACGGTGAATGCGCCCTGGCCGCTCCCTTGGTCGTAGCGGACCGAGCAGCTGGCTTTGTGCTTGGGCACGGCCAGGCTCTCCGCGTGGGTGAATAGCAGCCCTTTGGCGTGGCAGCTGCCACCCAAACCGCAGCTGCTGGACCCTCGCACCGGAATCAGGGCGGCAGCCGAGCAGCCTTTCGGGGCCAAGGGGATTTGCGGAACGCGGTCCTGGGCCAAATCGGCTGGAGGAACCCCGCGCAGGCAGGCGATGGATACAAGGGAGAGGAGCATGGCCTTGATTATCGTCTCAAAGTGGGGTCAGCTGTAGGCGGAGAGTGACGAGCCCTATGGCGGACCCCAGCCCCGTTGACCTTCCCAGTCAGCGTCTGATTCAAGCGGCAAAGGGCGGTGAGCGCCGCGCGCTGGCCCTGTTGTGGGACGGCTGCGTGGACACGCTTTGGTCGATCGCGAGGGTGCTCTCTGAAGATGAGGTGCAAGCCATGCTCGTATTGGCCTCGCTCAGGGAAGAGCTCTTGGTCCACGCGCCGGGGCTCTCGATCTCCAGACCGTGGAGAAAGCAGGCGGTGGAGGCGCTCTACGTCCTCTTGAACAAGGACTTTGAGGACCTAAACAGCGTGATGGCGACTGCGGGGCCTGCGCGCATCCCTTGGACGCCAAGTGCCTCGGGTGGGCTGGAGCACATGCGGGTGGAGTTGCGCGCGGTCTTTGTGTTCCACCTTTTGGGCGGTTTGAGCGTGGCGGAGATCGCGGGGCTCTTGGCGGTTGAAGAGATGACCGTGCGCGGTGCTCGGACTTGGGTGTCCTACCGAATGGTTCGGGCCGACCAGGAGCGCGCATGACCCGGGATCAAGCCATGGATCTGCTGCCCTGCTTGGTTTGTGGGGACCTTCCGGCCGCAGCGGAGGTGACTCTGCGTGCGATGATTCAGGAAGATGCGGAGCTCCGAGAGATGGTCTTGGCTCTGGAAGAGAGCCAGGAGCTCTGCCACGAACGCCTTGAGCGCCGCGCACCGAGCGCCGCACTGTGGCCGAAGGAGATGGAAGAGCAAGGCCAAGGCAAAGCCCGTAGCTGGGTGAAGACCCTGGCCATCGCGTCCTTTGTGTTGCTGGTGCTGATGTGGGGCGGGGCCACGCTGCTTCAAGCCCTGTTGTAGACTCGCGGCGGATCCAAGAGGTGAGTGCATGGCGAAGGAAAGCGGGCGACTGGGCGAACTCCTGGTTCGTGAGAAGCTGATTACGCCTCTACAGTTAAAGAAGGCGGTTGACGACCAGCGCTCGACAGGTGGGCGCCTTGGGCATCACCTGACCAAGCTGGGCTACATCGAAGAGAACGAGCTGACGTCGTTCTTGAGCCAGCAGTACGGTGTCCCCAGTATCAACCTGAGCGACTTCGAGATCGATCAGGAGGTGCTCAAGCTGGTGCCTCGCGAGGTGGTCCAGAGGCACCAAGTGATCCCGGTCAATCGTGCCGGAAATGTGCTGATCGTCGCAATGAGCGACCCCAGCAACATCTACGCGATCGATGACATCAAGTTCGTCACGAACCTGAACATCGAAGTGGTCGTGGCCACCGATACGGCCATCGCTGATGCAATCGAGCGCTATTACAACCAGCAGGTCAACTTCAATGACGTGATGCTGGACTTCGACGTTGGCGACGAAGAAGACGAAGAGATCGAGTTCGGCGACATGGAAGAGGACATCAACGTCCTGGACCTGGAGAAGAGCGCTGGCGACGCCCCTGTGGTCAAGCTGGTCAACCTCATCCTGCTGGACGCCATCCGCAAGGGCGCCTCCGACATCCATGTCGAGCCCTTTGAGCGGCAGATGCGTATTCGCTACCGCATCGACGGCATCCTTTACGAAGTGATGAAGCCGCCGATCAAGCTCAAGCACGCCATCGTCTCCCGTCTCAAGATCATGTCCAACCTGGATATTGCTGAGCGTCGCCTCCCACAGGACGGACGCATTAAGCTGAAGATGGGCCGCGGCAAGGAGATGGACTTCCGCGTCTCGGTGCTGCCGGTGATGTGGGGTGAGAAGGTCGTCCTGCGTCTCCTGGACAAGAGCAACCTGCAGCTGGATATGACGGTTCTGGGCTTTGAGAAGCAGGCCTTGGCCGACTTCCAGGCGGCCTACCAGAAGCCCTTCGGCATGGTGTTGGTCACAGGACCGACGGGTTCCGGCAAGACCACCACGCTGTACTCAGCGCTCGGTGCGCTCAACCAGCCGGGGACCAACATCTCCACGGCCGAGGACCCCGTAGAGTTCAACTTCTTCGGAATCAACCAGGTTCAGCAGCACGAGGACATTGGCCTAAACTTTGCCGCGTCCCTGCGCTCCTTCCTGCGTCAGGATCCCGACATCATCATGGTGGGCGAGATTCGGGACTTTGAGACTGCTGAGATTGCAATCAAGGCCGCTCTGACCGGTCACTTGGTACTCTCTACCTTGCACACCAACGACGCCCCCAGCTCGGTCTCTCGCATGCTGAACATGGGTGTGGAGCCTTTCTTGGTGGCCAGCGCGGTCAACGCCATCGTTGCGCAGCGTCTGCTGCGCCCATCGAGGTGCCCCGCCAGGCTCTGTTGGATCTCCAGGTCACCGCCGAGGAAATTGATGCCGGCGACTTCCAGGTCATGCGGGGTACAGGTTGCGGTACCTGCAATGGCACCGGGTACAAGGGCCGCGTAGCGACCTACGAGATCATGGTGTTCAACGACGAGGTCAAGGAGTTCATCTTGAATGGCGCCTCGACCTTGGAGCTCAAGCGCGAGGCCATTCGCAATGGCATGCGCACCTTGCGGATGTCGGCTCTGAAGCACCTGGGCGAGGGCAATACCAGCGTCGAAGAGGTGGTTCGCTCCACTGCGGCTGATTGAGGTCATCGGGCCCGTAGGGCCCAATGACTCAATGTCCTTTTTTGGGGGCGCAGCCCCCCGCGCCTTTGGCCCCCCCCGCGCAGCCGGGCCCGCAGGGCCCAATGACTCAATGTCCTTTTTTGGGGGGCGCAGCCCCCCGCGCCTTCGGCCTCCCGGTGCGGCGGATCGGACGTTAGTTGGCCTACGTGAGCCCTCAACTGACACGACTGCTGCTCGGCACGGCCTTCTGCACCGCCACTGCGTTGGGGGTTTTCTGGGCCCGTCACCCCAATCGGGTGGCGGTTCAGCCCTGGGTGCAGGACGAAGAGGCGCACGCCGATGACCTGGTGCAGCTCGAAGAGGCGCTCGCACGTCGTTTCCGAGGCGCACGAGATGCTCAGGGCGTCGCTTTGGTGCTGGTTGTCCTGGATGGCTGGAACCTGGACGATGCCCCACTGGAGAGCCTCCAGGGCTTTGAGCAAGGCCAGATTCGGGCCTGTGCGCCGGAGAGCTTGGGCGCCCAGGGCTGCCTGCTCAGCGGACTGCCGCCCCACGCCAACGGTATTTTCCGCCAAAAGGGAAAGCAGATGGGCTTTCGCGCCTTGGTCGAGCCCCTCCCAGTCTTGTTGCAGGAGGCGGGCTGGCGGACCCACGCGGTGGTTGGTGAGCGGAAGGTCCGGCCCAGCCGTACCGGTCTAAAACGTGGTTTTGATGTGTTCTTGGGAGACGACCTGCGACGGGGAGATGAGGATCTGCCCTACATCCAAGGGGACCGGGTCCTCCAGCTGGCCGGGGCCTTGGCCCAGTCGCCCGGCGGCCGGCAGTTCCTCTACGTGCACTTGGCCGATGGGCGCGTCCCTTGGATTCCAAGGGGCGGCTTTGTGGGCCCAGGCACACTGGAGGCCCGCTACCTGCCGGAGGGGGGAACCCGTCTTAGGAGCGGTGGCTTTGACGCGCAGAAGGCTCTTCTGGCTCGGCGAGAGTCCCCCGAGCCAGCAGCTCTGGAGACTTGGTTGACCGCCCGCCAGGCCGAGTGGGCCTTCTTGGACGCCCAGCTTGCGGAGTTCCTGCAAGCCCTGCCCGCCGACGCTCAGGTGGTGGTGGTGGGAAGTGTGGGCGTAGAGCTGCCGGGACAGATGGAGATTGGCGGCGCGATGATGCCCCAAACCATCCAGGTGCCGCTGGCGTGGAAGGGGATGGAGTTGGGCGATCCGCAACGCCAAGATGAGCTCGCCCACGCTCTGGCGGATCTGGTCGGCGCTCAAGGCCTGCGCCGCCCGGCGGTTCAGGACAGTGGGGTCGTAGAGCACCACCGCGGAGATCTGAATCTGTTCATCGATGACTCCTTCCAGGTTGGACCCGATGGGGTCAGCGAAGGGGGCCCTGAGATCCAGGCCCGTGCCGATGCGTGGCTGCTGGGGGTCGACCAAGATTTGGAGGCGCTGCGATGATCTGGACACTCCTGGCTTGCTCCTCGAGCGTGATGCAAGACGTAGACCGACAACGGCCTCAGTTGCGTGCCGACGCCAAGGTGCTTGGGGAGTCGATGCGGTCCTTGCCGGAACAGCAGACCGGTGGTCCCTCAGTGGTCATCATCGTGCTGGACACACTGCGAGCGGACCACCTGGGGGCCTACGGGGACACCCGAAACCTAATGCCCAAGCTGGATGCCTTCGCTGAGAAAGGGCGTGTCTACAGTGAGATGCAAGCAGTGGCGCCCTGGACACTGCCCAGCCACGCCAGCTTGTTCACGGGCATGCACGCCATCAGCCACGGCGCTCATGGCACCCCGCCCGGGTCCACGAGCCGCGGCCTGACGCTGGGAAGCGCCAAGACCACCTTGGCCGAGCGTTTCCAGTCTCAGGGCTACACGACGGTTGGCATCGCGGCCAACCGCGCCTTTCTCGACGGCCGGTGGGGACTGGGCCGCG
>JBLHMA010000065.1:0-17914 GCA_047621545.1 Cognaticolwellia sp.
GCTGGGTCGACGGATGAGTCGCCGCCAGTTCCGCCAATGGCCCTGAGCGCTTCACCGCGTCTCAGGGCTTGCTGGTTTTTAAGGGCACCGATTCTGGGGCCGGCTCGCGTTGGCTTGTCCCAGAGGTGGCCTGCCTCAGGGCTGGCTTGTCTCTTCGATCTCGAACTGAACCCTGCGGTTCGCGGCGCGTCCTGCGGCGGTCTCATTGTCCTGGATCGGAGTTGATGGGCCGTAGCCGTTCGCCTGCAGGCGTCTCCTGTCTACACCCTTGCTGACCAAGTAGTCTCGGACGGCTTGGGCCCGCCGTTGGGAGAGGCGCCGGTTGGTTTCCGCGTTGCCGACGTTGTCGGTGTGCCCTTGGATCTCTACCAGGGTGATGTCCGTATTCAAGAGCAGGGCGCTTGCCACCTCGTCGAGCAGCGGAAGGGACTCTGGCTTGATCGTGGCCTTGCCGGTATCGAAGAAGACCTGTTCCTTGATGACCACCTGACCTGTCGTGACCTCGACCCTGGAGGATCCCAAGGTGATGTCGATTGGAGCGGGTGCGGCTCCGGGCAGAATCTCCAGCTCGACGCGCTTCGCTCCAAGGCCCTCTGCTTGGACAACGAGTACCCACTCGCCGGGGCGAAGCTGTAGATCCGCTTTTCCTGAGCTGTTGGTCTGGGCTTCTGGGACAGGGGTCGGACCGACCCAGAAGAGCTCCGCCTGGAGAGGCTTGCCGTCTCCGTCCTGGACGCTCACTTGCACGGGTTGTGGCACAAAGTCCAGGGTGTAAGTGCGTTGCTGTTCACCTGGCACGATGCTTAGGGTCTCGGTGGAGAGAGACTTGTAGCCCTTGGCGGTGATCGCCACGCTCACTGGGCCTATCTGCACGCCGTCCATCAAGAGGGATCCTCCCTCCGGCGAGGTCAGGCTGCTCTCGCCCATGGTGATCTGGGCACCAGGAATGCCCTTGCCGTCGGGGTCTTGGACCACCAATAGCAGGCTGTTTTCACCAGCGACGGCCTCTGACAAGCTGAAGGTCACTGGCAGCAGGGACTCCTGCCCGGCCTTGACCGACACGTCGCCCTCCTCGATGCCCATGCGCTCGGAACTCGCGACGACGGTCCAGCCACCGGGCTCTAGGTAGAGCACCCGCTCGCCGCTTTTGCCGACCTGTACAGGCGGTAGAACGGTCGGACCGTAGGCCCGGATCAAAGCGTCCACTGGGACGCCACCTGGTCCGGTGGTCTTGACGGTCACGGTTCCGTCCAGCCATCGAAGGGGGAGCTCGACGAGGTTCTCGCCCAACCCGAGGGCCAGGGGATCCACCGTCTCGTAGTGGAACATGGCGCCTGCCACCTCCACGCTGCTCTCGCCTGTGGCCAAGCCTTCGACGCGCATGGCGCCGCCGGTGCTTGTTCGGCCGATGGGCTCTCCGTCCAGCGCGACGCGCGCACCGTCCACAGGATTTCCGTCGGGATCGGTGACCCGAAGGACAAGGACCGACTGGCCGGCAGTCTCCCGCAGCACAGCGCTGACCAAGATCAAGCTGGTTTCGTCCGCCTCGATCGTGACTTCGCGGGTCTGTAGGCCAAAGGCCGGGGCGCTCACGCCGACCGTCCAGTCGCCTGGGGGAAGGCTGTACCAAGCTTCTCCGTCGGGGCCAACGCCGCTTGGGGGCAGGTCGCTGGGCCCTGCGAAGCGTACTTGGGCGTCGATGGGGCGCTCACCTGCGCCGCGGGTGACGACCTGGAGGGTGCCGGGCTTCCAATCCATGGTGACCAGGAGCTGGCGCACCCCGTCGACCAGTTCGAGCTGGATCTGCGGCTCATCGCGCATTCGGTCGCCGCTGACCTGCAGAGTGGTGATGCCCGGAGAGAGTCCTTCCAGCTGCATGCTGCCGCCGTTGGAAGTCTCGCCGTAGTCAACACCATCCAGGCTGACTTGGACGCCCTGAACTGGGTTGCCGTCAGGGTCCAGGATGCTCAGGTGCAGGGCCGCGCTGCCCTGGGCGTCGTCCAAGACCACGTCTACGGTGTTGAGCACCTTTCGGTCGGTGTCGATGTTGACCACGCGTTGTTGCAGGCCGTGACTCGGAGAGCTGACCACTACGTCCCACTGGCCGTCTTCGAGCTGGGTGTACAGCTCTCCTTCGGCGTTGAGAGGGCCGGGCTCAATTGGAACGTCGCCCATGATGCGCACTTGGGCACCGGTGACCAAGCCGCCTTGGCTGTTGTGTACCCGCACGCGCAGAGTTCCGGGAGGGCGCTCCAGATAGAGCACGCTGTCCTCGCCGACGGAGGGAGTGGACATGAGTACGGTGGGCTCCGAGCTCTCAAAGCCGGGAGCGGTCGCTGAGACGCGGTGCTCACCTTCTTGAAGGCCGTCGATCTGCAGCCCGCCGCCTGGACCGGTGGTGCCGTATTCGGCTCCGTCTATGAGAAGCGTTGCCCCATCTAAGCCGCGATCCTCTGTGTCGCGTAAGGACAGCGCCAAGCTGCTCTCCCCGGCATCAGGATGCATGACTGCGATGACCGCTGGGGGGGCCTGTCGGCCATCTTCGAGCACCAAGTCCCGCATCTGCCGGCCGTAGCCTGGAGCCTCGACCTCGACCTGCCAAACGCCCTCGGAGAGGGGAAGGATGGCCTGACCCTTGCGGTCGCTTTGGGCTGTCATGGGCACGGGGCCACCTAAAACGGTGACCTGTGCGTCCTGGATGGACTTGCCTTGAGCATCCCGGACTTCGAGTACCAGGTCGTAAGGCGTCTGAGCCTGGGAGATTCCGTCGTTGACTTGGCCTTCTGGCGGGTTGGTTCGCTTGCCGAAGCGTGCGCCCAAGAAGATGCGATAGCGCGGAACACCGGCGCCGCTGTTCAGACTGGTGGCGCCACCCACGACGATGGTAGCGGGCCCCTTGGTCGCCAGGTTGCCACTGAAGATCGCCTCGGCCGTGTTGGCTGCGTTGATCGGGTCGCTGCCAAGAGCTTGCTTGTAGATCAGCTCGGCGTTCAGGCCCACGTCTTCGCTCAAGCGGTAGCCGATGGATGCGCCCGCCAAGAGCTGAGTGCTGGTCTCCGTCTCGAGGGTCTCCAGGGGGGCTTCCAGGGCGGGGTCCCGTCCGTTGAACGCCTGGGCGCCCAGGTTGGCGCTGAACTGAAACTGCGAGGTGCGGTAGCCGGCGACCAAGACCGCGCCGGCGCCAAAGGGATTGCCGCGCAAGGGGTGGTTGGCGGTCGGGAGGCTGAGATGGGGAACCACGCTCAGTCCGAGACCCCTCTCGTCTCCCGACGGACGAAGGATCCCGATTGGAAGCCAGAGCTTCAGATCTCCCAGTCCAGGGCCTTCTCTCCCAGCGCCACCGTCGGAGAGAGGGGCGCCGGTCAGGTCGGTGCCCATCAGGTCCTGGTGAGAGAGGTACAGCGGCAGGCCCACGCCCACGCCTACGCGGTCGTTGACCGCGTAGACCCCAGCGAGGTTTGCGAGGCGCAGCCCGTACATGTACGGGGCTACTTCCGATTCGCCGACTTGGTAGGCGATGCTCTCGCCAGCCACCTCCAGCAGTACTGAGCCGCCCCAGGAGCCCTGGTCAAGCTGCCAGGGATTAAAGTTCGCGATCGGGGAGGGTGTGCCGGTCTGGCCAGGCACAAAAGCCTGTCCGTGGCCATCGAATGCACGAGCCTCTGGACTGAGCGAGGCGAGCAGAAGCAACAGCGAGAACATCAGGTCCCTTGGATTCGAGTCAGGGTACCGCAGTCGCTCAGCCCGGGATGCGCTCCAAACTCGGCAAGGTGTCGCTTGGAACAAAGCGGCCCTTGCTGTCCTGCGCCACGCGGGCGACGGAGACCTTTGGATCGTGTGTGAAGAACAGACGGCCCCGGCGCGCGTGCAGGTTGGTCAGTAGGGACTGCTTCTCTTCGATAAGCAGCTCAGGGAAGCGGTCGTAGCCCATGGTGATCGCTGTGTGCACCCAGGGAGTCCCAGGGATCAGGTCGGCTGCGAACAGCAGTGGTCCCTCGGAGGTTGCCACCTCGGTCAGCATGAGCCCCGGTGTATGTCCATCGCTGCGGTGCAAGTGGTAGTCCGGACCCAAGACCTCGGAGCGCACTCCATCAACCCGCTCCAGGCGGCCGCTGGCCTGTAGGAGAGCCTGGATTCTTGGGATGAAACTGGCCCGATCCCGCTGATGTGGTGCGATGGCCCGCTGCCATGCCTTCTCTCCAACGACGAAGCGGGCGTTGGGGAAGAGCAGATCGGGCTCTTGGCCCTCTTGGTAGGCGCTGAGGAGTCCGCCGGCGTGGTCGAAGTGCAGGTGGGAGAGCACCACCACGTCGATGTCCTGGTGGGTGAGCCCCAAGGCTGCGAGGCTTTGCAGCAACACGTGTTCAGGCTCTTGCACCCCGTAGCGATCGGCGAGCTTGGGATCGAAAAAGGCGCCGATGCCAGTCTCGAGCAGCACGCGACGCTCAGGCTCTTCAATAAGTAGACAGCGACAGGCCAAGTCGATGCGGTTGCGATCATCGGCAGGAGTCCAGCGATCCCACAGTGTCTTTGGGACGTTGCCAAACATGGCACCCCCGTCGAGCTTCTGAGAGTTGCCAGCGAGCGAGGTCAGGGTGCGTTTCATGCGCCTGCATTAACATCTCTTCCATGGACTCCGACTCCCAGTCTCTCGCCGGCCTGCCTCTCCTGGCTCAACGCATTGGTGTGTTCTCCCCCTCCGGGGCCTACGATGTCGCGCGCTTGGAGCGCGGGATGGCCTGGCTCCGCAGCTTGGGCGCCCAGGTGCTCTCTGCTCCCAACCTGGGACAGACCCACAGGTATCTGGCGGGGACCGACGCGCAGCGCAGGGAGGATCTTGCCTGGGCTTTGGGGAGCGCGGAACTGGATGTTGCCTGGATGGCGCGGGGTGGCTTTGGGCTGGCCAGAATCTGCGAACCCTTGCCCGACGTGGCACCGGGTCGCCGAGTCGTGGGCTTCTCCGACGGCACCGCCCTACACGCAGCACTGTGGAATCAGGGCCTCGCGGGGCTGCATGCCCCGGTGCTGCACTCCCTCTGCGATCACGCCGATTTGGCCTCGCAGGCACGGGTCGTGCGCTGTCTGTTGGGTCAGCCTGAGGGGCTTTGGACGGGGAAGTCGTGGATTTCGGGAGAGATCGCTGGACCGCTGGTCGGAGGCAACCTGTGTATGCTGGCAAGTATTGCGGGAACTGTGCTTCAACCAGACTTTTCAGGGTGTATCTTGCTGCTGGAGGAGATCGCTGAGCCGCCCTACAAGCTGGACCGCATGCTGCATCAGCTTCTGGCCAGCGGCATGCTGGATGGGGTGATTGGCGTGGCGTTGGGAGAGTTTGTGGGCACCCAAACCCCAGAGGACTGGAGTCTGCGCGAGCTGCTTGTCGAGCTGCTGGAAGGACTGGATGTACCTGTTCTTGCCGAGCTTCCAGTAGGCCATGGTCGCGCAAATCAAGCTTTCTATTGGGGGCAAGCAGCCGTCCTGTCACAAGACAGGCTAGAGCTGGGTACGTTATCGATGCCCCCTGCCCGAGGAAGCCATGGCCGACACCCGCTGGTTTGAGCAGGGACCCAAGGACCTGCAGCCCAATCCCAAAAAGCGTGAGGTCAAAGACCTCTGGGTGCGCTGTCCAGGCTGCGCTGAGGTGCTTTATAAGCCTGCCTTGGCGGAACGTGACGGCGTCTGTCTGCACTGCGGGCAACACTTCCGTTTGGGTGCCCGGGACCGCCTGGCCCTCCTTGTGGACCCCGGTTCGTTCACCGAGGCCGACGCAAAGCTCTCTCCTACGGACGCTTTGGGCTTTGTGGACTCTAAGAGCTACCCCAAGCGCATCGACATCGCCCAGAAGAAGACGGGCGAGTTGGACGCGTTTATCAGCGGCCCTGCCTCGATCCACGGCATTGACTTGGAGGTCGGAGCCTTCAACTTCTTCTTCATGGGTGGCTCCATGGGGAGCGTGGTCGGCGAGCGCATCACCCGGCTTTTTGAGCGGGCCACTGAGCGCAAGGTCCCGGCCATTGTGATCAGCAGCTCCGGCGGCGCCCGCATGCAGGAAGGCATCCTCTCCTTGATGCAGATGGCCAAGACCTGCGCGGCCCTGGCCCGTTTGCGAGACGAGGCGAACATGCCCTACATCTCGGTTTTGGCAGACCCTACTACCGGCGGTGTAGCAGCGAGCTTCGCGATGTTGGGGGATGTGATCGTGGCTGAGCCCAGGGCCATGATTGGCTTTGCGGGCGCACGGGTGATTGAGCAGACCATCGGAGAGGTTCTGCCCGAAGGCTTTCAGACCTCTGAGTACCTGTTGGACCACGGCATGATCGACCGGATCATCCCCCGGCATGAGCTGCGGGACGAGCTGGCTCACACGCTTTGTTGGATGCTGGGTCGGCCGGATCCAAGCGCTTCGCCCGCAGAGTGAGGACGCATCCACTGCTGAGCGAGGCCGCGAGTGGCGGCATTCGTATGGGCCTTGAGCGGGTTGGAGCCCTTCTGGACTTTATGGGCAATCCGCACTTGGCTGTGCCGTCCATGCATGTGGGCGGTACCAACGGAAAGGGCAGTGTCTCCGCCATGATTGCGGCTTGTCAGCAGGCGGCAGAGCGGCGTGTGGGGCTTATGATCTCCCCACATCTGCAACAGGTCAACGAGCGACTGAGCATCAGCGGGCATGACATCCCGGATGTAGCGCTAGAGCGGTTGCTGGACCAAGTGCACGCTCGAGCGCAGTACTGGGCCGCTGAATATGCGCCAGAGTTGGGAGAGGGGCCGCCTCTGACCTACTTCGAGTTGATTGCCGTCGCTGGGTTCTCCTACTTCGCTGATTGTCATGTGGATCTTTCCGTCATCGAGGTCGGACTCGGTGGACGCTTGGACGCCACCAACGTGGTGCAGCCAAAGGTCAGCGTGATCACCACGGTGGCGCTGGATCACATGGACCGGCTTGGACCGGATTTGGCCAGCATCGCAGGCGAGAAGGCCGGCATCCTAAAGCCTGGTGTCCCAGTTGTTGTGGGGCGGCTGGCTCAAGACGCGATGCGGGTGGTGCGTCTGACTGCCCACGAGCGCGGCTGCCCGATGTTTGTGCTGGGCCAGGACTTTGAACACAGCGGCAACGAGGGTGGTCTGCGTGTTCACTGGACCCACGACGGCCAAGAGCGAAGGGTCGATAGCATCCGCCTGGGCTTGGCCGGCGCCCACCAGAAAGACAACGCCGCCATCGCTCTGCGGGCCTTGGACCTGCTGCCGCCTGAGCTGCGTGTGCCGCCGGGTGCGATGCGAGAGGGTTTGGCCCAGGTTCGCCATTCAGGGCGCATGGAGTGGCTCTCGGAGCGGGTGTTGGTCGACGGCGCCCACAATGCGGCCGGTGCCCAGGCCCTGGCTTCGTTCTTGGCCGATTTGCCACGGACTGGAAAGCGCACTCTGCTTTTGGGCGCCAGCGCCGACAAAGACATTCGCTCGATCGCATCCGCTCTGGCCTCCCAGTTCGATCTGATTCTGACCACACGCTGCGCCCATGAGCGTGCCGCAGACGCAGGCGATGTCGCGCAGCAGCTGGTGGACTTGAGCGTGCCGGTCATGCCCGCTGGGGACATTGAGGATGCTCTGCAGATGGCCCTGGAAGGGGAGGGTCTGGTGGTGGTGGCGGGCAGCCTGTTTCTGGTTGGGGCCGCGCGCGATCTGCTGGGTTGACCGGAGTGCTTAGGCGAAGAAGTCCTGTGCGATCTGGATCAACCACCCGCGCAGAGCGGCTACCCGCGGAACCCCCCGCATGGCGCGGTGGTAGACCAAGAGCAAGTCCCGGCCTGCCACTGGAGGGAGCCCTTCAACCCGGACCAGTCCCGCTTGCTCGGCGACCAAGGGGCTGATCAGTGCTGCGCCCAAGCCGGCTCGGACGGCCGCGAACAGGTCAGACCAGGCGCTGACCCGTGTCAGCCGCTCCGGCGAAGTGTGTTCCTTGAGCCAGCGGGTCTCCATGAAGCGCTCCTCATCGTCGAGCAGCGCTACCCAGGGCCGGTCTGGGTCAGCCGCGAGGTGGGGTAGGGCGTAGGGGGCCATCGGTATCTGGCCCAGGGGTCGGCTCACGAGATCAGGAGCGCTTGGGGGCACGAATCGTAGGGCCAAGTCGGCCTCGCGCCGTACCAGATCCACCACAGCTTGACCGGCGAGCAAGTCGACCTGGACCTGTGGAAAGCGTTGATAGAACCCTTTGAGCCGAGGGCAGAGGAAGTGCGCAGCCAAGCCGTCTACCACTGCGAGGCGCACGCGACCGGAGGGAGCCGCTTCTTGGCCGCTGGCGAGGCGTTGAATGTCCGTCATGTGGCCTGCGATTAGGCGGGCATGAGGGGCCAAGTCCAAGGCCAAGGCGGTAGGCAACAGGCCCTCTGGGGTCCGGTCAAAGATCCGCGCGTTCAGTCCGTCCTCGAGCCGTTGCAGACGCCTAGACGCGGTGGACTGACTCACGCCCAAGGCCAAGGCGGCTCGGTTTAAAGAGCCGTGGTCCAAGGCTGCCAAGAGAAGGGCCAGGTCCTGCCAAGAGAGTTCGCTTGCTA
This sequence comes from Cognaticolwellia sp., assembly GCA_047621545.1. Taxonomy (GTDB): domain Bacteria; phylum Myxococcota_A; class UBA796; order UBA796; family CAJQPC01; genus CAJQPC01. Next base: position 8,550 of record JBLHMA010000065.1, read on the forward strand.
CCATTGGGTATCCGTAAGAGGATTGATGATACCCTAAATCGTTGATTGTGACCCCGAATCGGACAGGTGACATTGGGTGGGTAACCAGAGCTGTCATGACCCCTCCTACCCGTCGAACTTTCCCTTCTCCACCCACTCAGGCCCGCGCTGTGGTGCTCTGCGCCCATCCTGATTCAGGTAGCTTCTCCTCGGCCTTGGCCCAGTCATGGGTTGATGGTGCTCTCGGTATAGAGAGCGATGTGGTGCACTTGGGCCTGCTGGAGTTCAACCCCGTGCTTGGGCCGAACTACGGCCGCGACCAGGCGCTGGAGCCTGATCTGCTCGCCTTGCAGGCCAAGCTGGAGTCAGCCGCTCACTTGGTGGTGGCCTACCCCGTGTGGTGGAGCAGTACGCCAGCGCTCCTGAAGGGGCTCTTTGACCGGCTGCTCTTGCCGGGGTGGGCCTACGCGACAGTGGATGGGCGCCCCAAGGGAGGGCTAACGGGTCGATCGGCACGCACCCTAGTGACGATGGATGCGCCTCTCTGGTACGACCGCCTGTTCAATCGTGGCGCTGCCCGGGCTCAGGTGAGCACTGGGACGCTCAAGTTCTGCGGCTTCTCCCCGGTGCGAGAGACAGCATTTGGCGGAGTGGGGGAGAGCTCCGCGCCCGCACGACAGGTCATGCTCGCCAAAGCTCGTACGGCAGGAAAGCAAGATGCTGAGCGGTTGTTGGGACGCTTTCCAGTCGCAGCGAAGAGCTTGCTCGTGGGGGCTTAGAGCGCCGAGAGGGTCTTCTGAACCTTCTTGTCCGCCTTCAGAATCTCGATTGCTCGGTCGGTGCGGTCGGTCCCTACACAGCCGCCCAAGCTCTCAGGGTTGGCGCACAAGCCAACTTCTAGGCCCTTCTTGTCTAAGGGCTTCTCGATCAAGCCCAGCAGGGTGTTGCCCCACGCGGCCACATCGGCCTCGTAGCTCTGGCGCAGAGCATCAGCCTTGGCCAACGCTGCCTTTCCCTGGTCCGTCTTGGTGTCGGCCAGGTCATCTTCCAGCGGCAAGAGCTCGTCGTCCAGCGCCTGGTTGAAGTCCTTCATCCGCTTGGAGAGTGCCCGGTCCACCAGGGCCAGGTTGATGTAGTCATCGGAGCCCAGCCAGGGCAGCACAGGCTGCTCGCTGCCTTGCACCTGTACGAAAGGCCAGGGCTCGCTGGTGAGTTGGTCCACCACATCGGTCAGTGCCTTGGAGCTGTCCAGTGCAAGTGCGAGCTGTGGGTTCAGATCTGCGCCGTCGCACTGCTTCATGCTCGCGCCTGGACCGGTGATGGCCGACATTCCCGTGCGCGCCCTGCAGACGCTGAGCTCGTACTGGCCCTCCAAGGCCTTGAGCTCGCGCTCCAAAGCTTGGGTAAAGATGGACGTGCTCGCGTCCTCGAACCAGCCCACATGGGCCTGGGCTTGCATGTAGCCCTTGGTGAGCGCGCGCCTGAGGCCATCCCGGTAGGTGGTGAGCTCTGGGGTGACCCGGGTCCCCAGAAGGTTCACGCTGGTGTCCAGGACGTCGATGCTCTTGGCGCTCTTGGCCAGATCGGTCTGGAGGGTCTCGAAGTGAGGAGCAGCCACTTCCGCAAAGCGCGCGAAGGTGCTGCTCGCGCCGGCCACCGCGTCCGGGCTGTAGTAGGCGGGCTCCGCGGCCGAGGCCACGTTGGTGAGAAAAGCGAGCGCGAGCATGGACGGTCCTTTGGGCGGTGTGGGCCAAACCCACGTCCCACCCAGTGTAGTCCGTTGCCGCGGCGTTGCCCTGCTGGTCCCCAGTGGCTGGGGGTGGGGCCAGCCACTGGGGCTCGCGCTACTGTGCCGGCGTGGTGCCAGCTGCAGCTGCTTCCCCCGCTGCGGCCTGTCGTGCTGCGGCCTCCATTGCCTCCATCTGGACGCGCACCGGAGAGCGCTTGACGTCTTCTGGCAGGTTGGGGTCCAGCTTTGCGCCCTCGAGGTACTGGTACACCGAGCTCAGAGAGTGGTGCACGTAGTCGATGCGCACCTTGGTCTCGGTCATCGTGTAGCGGGTGCCGCCGTAGACCTCTTCACCACGAGAGAAGGGGTAGATGCTGAGGTCGTCGTACTGCATCTGCAGAGCGAATCGCGCAGTTTCGCGGGTGTGCCGCTCGAAGTACTCCACCTTCTCTGGACGGCTGCGCAAGGCCAGCTGGTAGGCGGCAGCGGTGCCCTCGGCATAGCAGAAGGCCTGCATGGCTGGCAGCTCGTTGGCGTTCTTGTAGTAGCCGCCTACAAAGTCCGGCCAGGGAGCGCGCTCCTCGTCCCACATGTAGCTGTCGATCATCCAGGCTCCGACCCGCATCGCGAAGTCGGTGCCAGAGTCATCGCCAGTGGCCCGGTGGTATGCGTTGGCGGCCATGACCGACCAAGGGCCAAACTGCACCAAGTCCAGCCGGTCTTGGTCGTTGACGTACAGGCGCTCGGGCCAAGCGTTCTCTGTACTGGCTTTGCCCACACGCTGATCCCACCACCCCTCATAGAAGGAAAAGTATGCAGGGATAGGTGCGATCCACTTCTCGTCGCCGGTGTACTCGTAGAGCATGACCAGGGCCAGAGCGGCCTCGCCAGGGACGATGTCGTTTCGCTCGCCGTAGTAGGAGTGCGTTGGGGGCACGTAGTAGGGGTTGAACCGGCCATCATCCTCCTGCATGTGCAGGACGAAGTTGCCCATCTGGTTCATCAGCTCATCGTATTGGTGGTCGTCGGTGGCTCGGGCCAAGTCGATCATGCCCATCAGGCCGACGACAACGGAGCCGAGCTTTCGGTTGTGTGCCGGGTGCAGCTCTTCGACGGGAGAAGGGGGGATGCTCGGGTCGCCGACCTGGCGCTTGCGACCTTGTTCGTCGAGCTGTGGGTACTCGATGAAGGTCATCTTCGTGCCGTCGGGAAGCGTCTCGGTCTTCTGCCAGGTCAAGGTCCAGTCCAAGGCCCGCTCAGCGCCCTCGATGAACTCTGGACGCTGCTCGATGTTGTAGGCCTGGACGAGGTTCCAGGTCGCCAGGGTGTGGCGTACCAAGTTGTACTCGTCTGAATACCGGTTCTCGCTGGGCCACATCTTGTAGGTGACCTGGCCCGGGGCGTAGCTCAGTGGCTGATCGTTGGGGTGCAGGTTCGTCAGGTACCATTCGCCGGCGGCGACCACGGAGTCTTCGAGCCTGGGTAGATCGACGGTTGCCATTGGGACGGGAGGTACGCCGCGGAACAGGGGAACGACCTTGGAGGGTGTCCCATCCTTTGCCGGGTACTGAACGTACTCGATACCCCGAATCTTCTCGAGCGTGTTCTCCGGCTCACGCCAGGGCCGCAGAGAGCTCATGTGGAACTCGGCCGCACCTTGGCGCAGCATGCGGTCGGTCTCCACGTAAGAACGGGTGTAGGCCAAGCTTCCGGGGATGACCGCTGCCTTGCCCTTCTCCGGTTCTATGATCAGGGCGCCGTCGATGCCCTTCTCCCAAAGGGCTTCGATCTGTTGGCGCTCAACGGCATAGACGATGGCCCGCTCCGTGATGCGGTGCACGTGAATCAGCAGCTCATCCGCGACCTCTTTCACAGGAGGGTGCCCGAACCACTCTTGGTAGCGGCGATGCTCTCGCTCCAGGTCCCGGGCCAGCTCCAGAACGCAGTCTGCGTAGCTCTCGCGCAGGCACATTCCGGTGGCCAACTCGCGGCCGCCGTCGTTGCGAATACTGGCCATCAGATTCCACTTTCGACCATTCTCGGTTGGGAATGAAGGAAGGGCCTGAATCGGCTGGTCGTTCAGCCTGGCGCGGATGATGTCTGCCGTGAGCTGGGCCAGTTGGGGGGGGAACTGCTTGGTCTTTGGAGACAACTGGTAGACGCGGTAGTGGTTGTCCACCGCCACCAGCTCAAAGTGCTGGCGGTAGTCGTCGTGGTAGAGCCGGCTGGCGACCCACTTGCCCCGGTCTACCGAGCCGAGAATGTCCCAGCGCAGGATCAGGACCTGTGCGCCGTCGTCCAACATCGCCTGGTGGAGTGCGGCCTCGTCGGTGCCCCACATCAGCTCTCGGCGCGCGGCATTGTCATAGATGCCTTCGGCTGTGACCCCTTCGGGGAGGCCCTGGATCTTGCCTGGTGCATCCGCCCAGATCTTTATCTCTGCCTGTGCGAGGCTGGCAACGATGCCTTCGTTCAGGCGTGCATTGCCTGCCTGATCCAGGGCTTTGTCGACCCTGGCGTCCCGAGTCGGGGCCGAGACCACGATGGCCTTGCCGGTAAGCTCTGCTTTTGTGCCGCCTGTGCAGCCCAAAAGGGCCAATAGCATCACCGTCACGCGCACCTCCATGAGTGTCGGCCCCTCTAGCCTCTCCAGGGCTCAAAGCAAGGGGGGCCGCTCGGGTCCGGCCGTTGCGGTGGCCGGGCGGTTGCTGGTGGTGTAGTTTGCGCGCCATGAGCGAGACTGTATGGACATCCTGAATACTTGGTGGACCGCCGAGCGGCTGACGCGCAACCAGACTGAGGAGATGAAGGTTTGGCTGGCCGGATCTGCTGCCGTATTGGTTCTGCTGACTTGGCTTTGGCACCGCTTCGTGGCGCCAAGAAAGGACAGAGTGGCCAAGGTCACCCGCTGGATCCTCTGGGGTCTGCTGGGCACTCTTTGTGTTGGCGCCGTGGAGAACTACGCGCGACACGACTGGAAGTACGTGTACCAGGAGCGGGTCGATGCCTACGACCTGACCCACTACTACTTGAACGCCCGCTACTTCGATGAGCTGGGCTACTTTGAGCTCTATCCCGCAGTGCTGCTCGCGGATCTGGAGACCGGAGGTCCTTTTTTCCGTATGCCGCCCACGGTTCAGTTTCAGACCGAAGAGCGCGGCTACTATTTCGTGGAGTATCAGGACTTCGTGAAGGACACGAGCGAGCACGAGCGCATCCGCGCTCTGTTCGAGTCCGACGAGCAATGGGACCAGTTTAAGCATGACTTTACGTACCTGCAGCGGGACGTGGTGGGCTTCACGTCCGAGACTTGGCAGCAGATGGTCTGGGACCACGGCTTCAACGGCTCTCCCACCTGGGTGATGCTGGCCAAGCCTTTGGCAAAGGCCACCCCCGTCGAGTCGGTCAAGATCCTGGGCTACACCGATCTCGCCTGGCTGGCGTTGGCCTTGGGGGTCACGGCCTGGGCCTTTGGTTTTGAGGGCGCCGCCTGGCTCTTGCTGTTCTTGATGACCACCTACAGCATGCGCTGGCCAACTCTGACTTGGGCCTTTGGGCGCTACGACTACGTGGCGCTTTTGATCATCGCTACCGGCCTACTGCACAAGCTCAAGCATGGCTGGGCGGCCGCAGCGGTGGCACTGAGCACCGCGTTTCGTGTGTTCCCAGCGGTCTGGCTCTTCGGCCCTGCTTTTAAGGCCGCCATTGAAGTGGGGGAGTGGGCTTGGGACAAGGCCAAGAAGGTTGCCCAGCCCCGACCCTTCCCAGTCCCCCTTGCCAAGCTGGGTGGGCTGTTCTTTGTGGTCCACCTGGGTCTTTGGGGGCTGGTTACCGCCAGCTTTGGTACCACCCAGCCCATTGAAAAGCACTTCGACAACCTCTTTGAGCACACGACGGAAGACAACCTGTCCTCGATGCGCCAGGGCTTTGCCATCGGTACAGCCTTCTTGCCGAGCGAGGTCGTCCAGAGCGTTCGTTTCGTGGCTACGGGTCGTCCAAAACCTAGCTTTCACCACCGTATGAATCCGGGACGACGCGAGCGCATCAAGAGCCAGAAGTCGTGGCGTCAGCCTTTGGCCATTGCACTGGTTTTGCTCTTGGGACTCGGCCTTCGGCGCAAGAAGGACCACGAAGCCTTCGCCTTTGGCTTTGTGCCTTTTTTCCTTATGGCGACCGCGTCCTACTACTACTACGTCGTGCGCGGGACCCTGGTCGTCATGCACGCCGGTGCCCTACACAAGGGCCGAAATGCCATGGGTCTGGGCATGCTCTTTGCCATCGAGGCGCTGGTCAACTGGATCCAGCAGACCGAGAAGGACTGGCGGATCATCCAGATCGGCTGGATGTCTTGGGGCCTGATCCTCTACGTTGTCGTCATGGTGATCTGGCTGAACTGGGAGTCGCTGAAGGTGGATCTGGAGCGACTCCGGGCCCGACGGTCAGGCAAGCTTGGCCCTCACTCCTCCGATGCGGACGCTTCAGCCGCCGGAACCTCGACGCCCGAGCCCAACTGAGCCCGCATCTGCGCGTAGTCCTCTTCCAGGTAGAAGTGGATCAACGCACCGATGCGGATGGCCAAGTCCTGGTGCAGCATTTGACCCTTAGGGTCCCGACGCGCCAGGGCGGTTCCAAGACCGTGCTCCTCGGCGATGGCCAGCTCGGGTAGGTAGCGGGCAGAGGTTAAAAATACCGCGCGCACCGACGCTCGAATGTCTCCGGAGAGCACCAAGCCGGCCCGGTCTGCAGTGAGCTGCATGACCCTGTGGGCAGCGATGAGCTTCTGCTCGTCTACGCCCAGGGTGCCACGCTCGTTTCCTGGTCCGGAGCCGATTGCGCGAACCTTGTCCATGGCAGTGCCTGCAGCGTTGCTGAGGGTCTTTGCCGCGCCGATGCTGTCGCTGCTCTTGGCCAGAGCCTTGGTCACATCGCCGCCGACGGTGCTGATGGCCTTTGCACCGTCGCCCGTCTTGTAGATCCTGGAGAGGGTGGTGGCGTTGAAGACCGAGCTCAGCAGGCGGTGTGTTGCGGTGGAGTCCAGGACCTTGCCCACCGGGGCGTAGCTGCCGAAGGTCAAGGCGGTGGCGGCGATGTCCAGGGCCGAGCCGAGCTTGTGCACTGTGCCGTCCCAGACCTCACCGCTGGTTACCCGAGCGTGCTTGTAGCAAATGTGAGCTATCTCCGCGCCGACGGCAAAACGAAGCTCGGCCGGGCCTAAATAGTCGCTGTCCTCTTCGTAGAGGTGCGCGCCGCCGATGAGAAGGTAGGACGGTTCGTTGTCATAGGCTCGCAGCCCATGCGCCAGTGTCCCGTGACTGATGTAGGCCTCTACTCCTGGCATTCCCAGCCCCAGCGAGGCCACGTTGACCGCACTGACTGCTGCCTTGTGACGCTTTGGGCTCAAGCGCTCGCAGTAGTTCTTGATGGTGGTCTGGTCTGGGCGTCGCTGCTTGGCCAGCCAGCTCTGCAGCCAGCCCAGTGTTCCTTCACTACGGGCCAGAGGATGCTGAAGCGCTGCGAGCTGTGTGGCGCTCAGGGGGGCCGGCTTGGAGATGAGACCCAGGTCTTGCGCGGCCGGCTTGCAGTCCTTGTGCAGGGCCAAGACCTGTTCGCTGCGGGCCAAGAGTTTTGCGTGCTCCGTCGTGTGCCGGGCTGCGTCGATCAGGGCTTGAACACGCGTCCACATCAAGGGCTGGAGACGGGCGAGCTCCGCCAGGGTGGCGACATCTTCTTCCGCGCTTCCACGTGCAGCCGCCAGCAGCTCTAGTGTCCGAATCCTAAGGGCTTGGCCGGCTTGACCAGCGGTGAGGTCGGCATCCTCTGGTGGCAGCAGGTCGCTGAGTTGCTCGTCTGGCAGGCTGGCGTAGCGGTCTTCGAGTAGAACCTGTGCTTCTTCTTGGCGCTTGGCCAGGAGCAGATGTTCGGCCAGAGCCAGGTCGGCCGCCGCGGCCTCTGCTGGGGACTCTAACGCTGCGCGGTGGGCGCTACGGTGCAGCGGTAGGTACCACTCGGCCTGCTCCGGGTTGCGGTCTACACCCAGTCTGACCAGTGGCAGCAATGCAGCGCCGGAGACACTCCACGGGGCCAGGCGGTCCACAAGATCGGAGCCTGTCTCGTCTTGGGCTTCCAGAGTCTGCAGATCCTGCAGGATGCCCGCCTCGTCCAGCACGTGGGCCGGGTCTAACTGCACGGCCCGAAGGGCAATGACCAGGCGGTCACTGGCATTGAGCTCTTCACCGATGGCTTTGAGAAGCGCCAAGGCCTGGCTGGGATGGTTGCCGTGGTTCGCCTGCGCGACGCTGCGTAAGCGCTCAGCCCGTGAGAAGGCCTGCACCTTGGCCAGAGCGCGAAAGCGTTCTCCGTTGGTACGCGTGCTTGCCCACATGTGGTGGGTGCAGCGCACGCTCCTGCGGCCACCGCCATCTTCGACATCCAGTGCCCTTTGGGGGAGCTCCAGCTCCTGCACATCGCCCACTTCGTTGATCGCGACCAGTACCGCGCGCCCATCGGTGAGGAGGTAGCGAATCGGCGCGTTCTGCTCCTCGATGAGCTCGCTGGGCACGTTCCGCTGCTCGCTGGTCTCAAGCCAAGCCAGGACCTGCTCCTGGTCGCGAAGGTTGGCGTGCAGCCAGGCGTCCTGGACCGGTGTGGCCGCCTCTACAAATAGACCCGCCGCAGGTTGGGGGAGGCCTACGACTGGATGCTGGTTGTAGATCCGTCCCGCTCCAAGCGCGGCCTTTACTTCGGTGCTGCGCCCGAGTGGGATTCCGAAGCTCAGGCCGTCCACATGCAGGCGATCCCCCAGCAAGCGGGTCTCCAATCGCAGGGTGGGGTTGGTGGACACGTTCCGCTGCAAGGGGTCCCGGCCCTGGGCCTGGGCCAGCAGCCATACACCTTGATCGGTTTGAACCAAGTTTGGCTGTGCGCTGCCTCCGGAGGGGTAAGGGAGCTCCCCGTCCAAGGTCACGTTCCGTCGAATCTCACCCAAGCCCAAGGCTTGAGCGGTGTCATTGATCTGTGTCATGTCATTAGGGCTAACGCGTGCACCTGGGAAATCAGCCGCGCACGCCTTCCAGGATCCGCTTGGCGCTCTCTTCCACCTCCGACCACCCCTGTATCTGGGCGGCTTTCACCAAAACCTCCACCGCGGTCGCTAGGTCTGGACTTCGTACTTGCTCCAAGCCGCGATCGACTGCCAGCTCCCACCACTGCAGACTTTTTGCCTGCTCGCCCTTGGTCGCTGACACAGCGCAGCGAATCATCGCGATGTAGAGCCAGGGCCAGGAGCGGGGCCGATGGGCCAGGACTTGGCCGGCCTGGGCTGCCAGCGCCTCGGCGTTGGCGTAGTCGCCACGAGACAAGGCTATCAGGGCTCGGTTGATGTGGGAGACCGCTTCTAGCAGCGCGAATCCTTTCTGGTGGGCCAGCTTACCGTAGCGGGAGAATACCGCCTCTGCCTCGTCGGTTTCGCCACTAAGGCGGGCGACCTCGCCCTCGCCGTTCAGGGCGTTGAGCTGCATGCGCACATCGCCGGAGCTGGCCGCGTTGGCTCGTGCGGTCTTGAACAGCCGTTGGGCCTCTGCGTAGTGTCCTTCGGCCAGCATCACGCTGCCAGCTGCGTAGTTCGCGGTGGCCGAAATTCGGGTGTTTCCGGTTCGCT
>JBLHMA010000066.1:0-17909 GCA_047621545.1 Cognaticolwellia sp.
CGCCCACCGGGCGCTTGGGGCCGTCCACCGGGCGCTTGGGGCCGTCCAGGTCCTGCGCCAGGTGCGGGTCCTGCGCCAGGGACAGATCCTGGGCCTTGAGTGCTGCGCACCAAGACCTGGATCTCCAGTCCTGAGACCGCCCCTTCCACCAACACAGGGGACTCGGTCTGACCCATCCCTCCGCTGCCAGATGCCGCGTGGTAGCCCTCTTTCTGGGCACCGCTGCCATCGTCCAGGGCACCGAAGACCAGGATCTCTCCCCCGCTGGGGACCTGGATCTCAAAGTCCTGACTCGTTTGCCCGTTGGGCTGCAACCGCAGCTCAGCGATGGGCGACATGCCAGGAGGCAGCATTCCTCCACGCTGGTCCTGCGCGTCGAAGACCGAGATGTAGAGCGCCCGCCCTGTGAAAGGCTGGTCCCGGTGCAAGGTGCCCGAGACGCTGACCAGCTCCAACGGAGCCACCAGGTCTGGCTGGTGCACGGTCTCGCCGCTCGCACACCGAACCCCCACCGCGGAGCCCAGGACCAAGTCAGAGAAGCGGTTGGCCACGCGCATGTTGGAGGAGAAGGTGTTCCAACCTCCTCCACGCATCACGTGGGTCTCCCCGGAGCTTGGCCCACTAGGATCCCTCCGAGCCTGCGTTCCGTAGACCCGGGGGTGGTAGGCATCGGCCACCCACTCCCAGACGTTGCCCGACAGGTTCAGGTGCCCGTAAGGACCCGCCCCACCCTGCTCTACTGAGGTGCTGTCACTCAAACAGAGCTCCGGGGCCCCCATGCCTAAAGTGGCGTGGTTTGCCCGGGTGCAGTCCGGCGCGACGCCGCCCCAAGGGTAGGCACGCAGATCCTGGGCATCGCAGTTCGCTGGGTCCGAGCCCAGCTCACAGCCTCCCCGAGCGGCCTTCTCCCACTCCGCCTCCGTGGGCAGGCGCATCTCTCGGGCCTGGCAGAAATCCGCCGCCTCCTCCCAGGTCAGCCCCTCCGCTGGATGGGGTCCTCGGCCCGCCTCCACGCCCCCCTCAAAGCCGCGCGCATCGGAGCCCTTGGGGGCCCAACTCGAGCCCAGGATCTCGCGCACCAAAGCAGTGCTGGCCTCGAGCTTGTCCAGGCAGAAGGCTGAGATATAGACCGGGTGCACCGGGGCCTCGTCTGCGCCAGCCTGCTGACTGGCTGAGCCCATCAGGAAGGTGCCCGCGGGCACGGGGAGCTGTCCCAGGGGACAAGCATTCTCCACTCCCCCCTCTGTTGCGACCGCGAGCTCTGCCCGCCAGCTGCTCGCCAAGCTCTCAGGGGCGAATCCACCCCCTGGACCTTGAGGGCCTGCGGATGCTAGCCTTGATACCTGCCCCTGACTGGACCCCTGCCTCGTAGTCGAGGGCGATTCAACAGCCTGCGGCTGTGGCTCCGTACACCCCAACAGCAAGGCCAGCAGGCCCATGGCTACTTCTCGCCAGTGGGACCAGCGTTCCCGCCCGCAGGACCAGGAGGACCAGCGTTCGGGGGACCAACGGGACCGCCGTCGTCACCGGGTACGGGCGGAGCTTCGAGGGGCAGCTCCTCCAGGGTGTTCTCGGGCAGCGGCCCCATCGGAAGCTTTGACATCCAGGTGGCCTGGTCCCCCTTGGTCACGCTCAGGCTTAGGTTCTCGCCGTTCAAGCTCAGGCTGTCCTCGACGCTGGAGGCCGTGACGTTGGGTGGCTCACCCTCCATGACCATTGCGAAGAACTCGCCGTCCAGCTTGGCTGGGGCCTGAATGGTCAAAGACTCCCGACCTTTGAGCTGCTCGATGTGAATCACCCGCGGCTGGGCCTTGCCAAAGTCTCCCGAGACCAGCTCGATGATGTGCAGTTCAGCAGTCTCGCCAAAGCCCTTGGCCTGCAAGCTGATCTCCAGGGACTCCGCGCCGATCTCAAAGCTGACCAGTCCACCCTCGCCAGGAGGCGGAGCGTCCACTCCCAAGTCCGGCGGCATAAAACCCGCAGGACCTTGGGCTTGTCCCGGGGCCGAGTTTACGCCCCCTTCAACGGGCCCCGGACCTGGTACTACCTGCTGAGGACCTGACTGGCCTGGCTGGGCGCCCGGCGCAGGCTGGGTCACAGGGGGCGCTTCGGGGGCTGAACAGGCCACCAGCCCAGCGGACGCGAATCCAAAAGTCAGGAGAAGAGACAGACGCATTGGGCCACCTTGACGGTTCTAAGGAAGGCCCTGTTTTAGCACGACACGCCCCCCAGAGCAGCAACAGGAGCCCCGAAGGACTCCCGTTGGACCAACCGCCCCAAATGGGGAAAGCTTTAGATCAGACCCAGGACGGTCTTGCCCATCTCAGCCGGGCTGCGGGAGAGGTGGAAACCCGCCTCCTCCATAGCTGCATACTTGGCCTCGGCCGTTCCGGATCCACCGGAGATGATGGCGCCAGCGTGGCCCATGCGGCGACCCGGAGGTGCCGTGGCACCCGCGATGAAGCCAACCACAGGCTTGTCCATGTTGTCCTTGACCCAAGCGGCCGCCTCTTCCTCGGCGCTTCCGCCGATCTCGCCGATCATCACCACGATATCGGTGTCAGGATCGTCATTGAAGAGCTTCATCGCGTCGATGTGACGGGTACCGATGATGGGATCACCACCGATTCCGATGCAGCTGGACTGGCCCAGACCCAAAGCGGTGAGTTGGCCCACTGCCTCGTAGGTCAATGTTCCGGAGCGGCTGACCACACCAATACGACCGGGGGTGTGAATGTGACCGGGCATGATTCCGATCTTGCACTGGCCGGGGGTGATGATGCCGGGGCAGTTCGGCCCAATCATGCGGGCGCCGGAGGCGTCCAGGTAGGCCTTGACCGCGATCATGTCGCGAACAGGGATGCCCTCGGTGATCGGGATGACCAGCTGAACGCCAGCGTCGATGGCCTCCATGATGGCATCGGCAGCGAAGGGAGGCGGCACGAAGATGACGGATGCGTTGGCACCGGTCTCCTTGACTGCTTCCTTGACGCTGTTGAAGATAGGCACCGAGGAGTTGAAGACCTGACCACCCTTTCCGGGGGTCACGCCTGCTACCAAGTTGGTGCCGTAGGCCATCATCTGGGTGCAATGGTACCGACCGGCGGAGCCGGTGATGCCTTGGCAGAGCAGACGGGTGTCAGAGTTGACGAGAATGGACATTTCAGGCCCCCTTCGCGGCGTTGACAGCGTTTACAATCTTCTCGGCACCATCGGCCATCGAGTCAGCCGAGATGACGGCCAAGTCGGACTCGTTGAGGAGCTTCTTGCCTTCTTCAACGTTGGTACCGGCCAAGCGCACGACCAGCGGAACCTTCAGTCCCACATCGCGCACAGCAGCCAAGCAGCCAGCAGCGATGACGTCGCACTTCATGATGCCCCCAAAGATGTTCACGAAGATGCCTTCCACTGCGGGATCGGCCGTGATGATCTTAAAGGCTGCAGTCACCTTCTCCTCGGTGGCTCCGCCGCCAACGTCGAGGAAGTTCGCAGGCTCAGAGCCATAGAACTTGATGATGTCCATGGTGGCCATGGCCAAGCCTGCGCCGTTCACCATGCAGCCGATGTTTCCATCGAGCTTCACGAAGCTCAGGTCGTACTTGCCAGCTTCGATCTCAGAGGGCTCCTCCTCGTCGAAGTCGCGCATCTCCAAGTTCGCCTTGTGGCGGTACATGGCGTTCTCGTCAAAGGACATCTTGCAGTCCAAAGCGATGACTTCGCCGGCGCCGGTCACAACCATGGGGTTGATCTCCGCCATGGCGCAGTCTTCTTCCATGAAAGCTGTGTAAAGCTTCAGGATGAACTTGACGGCGCTCTTGTGTGCAGCCCCAGAGAGTCCCAGCCCAAAGGCCAGCTCGCGTGCCTGCCAGGCACCCAATCCCGTGATGGGGTCGGCGTGCACCTTGAGGATGAGCTCAGGGTTGTGCTCTGCGACCTCCTCGATCTCGGTTCCGCCCTCGACGCTGGCCATCACGACGACCTTGCCCAAGTCGCGGTCCAACAACACACCCAGGTAGAGCTCCCGAGCAATGTCGCAGCCAGCCTCGATGTAGACGCTGTTCACCTTGGAACCGGCGGCGCCGGTCTGCTTGGTGACCAGGGTCTTGCCCAGCATGTCGCCAGCAGCTTCAGCAGCAGCGGCAGCACCCTTGACCACGCGAACGCCACCCTTACCGGGCACCTCTTCTGCGCCGGCCAGAACGGCCTGGATGTCAGCGTCGCTGACGTCACCCAAGAATCGGCCCTTGCCGCGTCCACCAGCGTGAACCTGGGACTTGACGACAACAACGGGACCACCCAACTTCTCAGCTGCGGTGGCGGCTTCTTCCGCGGTGGTGACCATGTGTCCTTGAGGCACTGCCACCCCGTGGCGTGCCAGGATCTGCTTGGCCTGGTACTCGTGGATCTTCATGTGTGACCCTCTCAGTTCGATCTGATGTGCGGCGCATCCCAACAGGGGACGCGCGCGAGCCCGGGAGAAATAGCACGGCGATCCCCTCTTGGGCCCTTCTTGGGCCCAGCCTCACTCAGAGAAGACGAGGGGGTATACGAAAGTCTCACCATCCGGCAGGTCATGGGCCGGGAACTCCGCGTAGCCCAAGCGCTCACGGACACAGCCCAGAAGCCCGGGTTCCAACCCGCCATCGTCCACAGTACGCACCGAGCTCACCCGGCCATCACAGCCCGCCGTAATCTCCAGCTCCGCCCGTCCCACCGGCCAGGCACCCGACACACAGACGCTTAGACCCGGCAGAGCGCGGTCCATTCCACCCTTGACTTGACCGTGGCTGAGTCCCTGGGAAGAGGCAAAGCCAGCCTCTGTGCCCTGGGCATCGGCGTCCGTGGGCCCTTGCAGGCACGCCTTGGCGGGCGGCATGACCAAGCTGCTCGCAGTCGAGGTCACCGTACTGGCCTTGACTGCGCCACCTTTGCTGCGCCGCTTTTTGGGCTTGGATGCCTTGGCGACGGACTCGGGCTCCAAGGCGACAGGATCCTCTTCCTTCCCGCCTCCCCTCCCGACTACCAGGACCTGCCCCACCTGGATTCGGTCGTTGTTCAGGTCATTCCAGGCCAGCAGTTCTTCGACCGTGACCCCGTGGGTCTTGGCCAGCTTGCCCAGGGTGTCGCCGCGCACAACGGTGTGCTCGATGGGCTCCGAGGTGCAGGAGAGCCAAGCCAAGAGAAACAGGAACATGGACACAGGTTAGCTTGCCGGCATGATTAGACCCCGCCAGATCCGAGACGCCGTTCGCGCCCTGGAGGAGGCGAGCAGCTACGCCCAGTGGCTGCAAGCCGCGCACAACTACGACGCCGTGACCGGTGGAGATGTCTGGAGGATGGCCGATCCAGAAGACTCCGAGCAAGCCGTGGCCATGCGTCAAAGCACCGCAAAACTGGCTCAACTTCGGGCAGGTGGCGACGCCGACGGCCTGGTGGAAGCCCTCACAGAGGCGGTCTTCCGGCACTTGGGGGAGATCCGGGCAGACGAGCACTACAGCGGTGCTCTGGCCGGTCCAAAGCGGCTACTTGTCAACCTGCAAGACGAGCTCGAGGCCAGCCTGCTTCAGCTCGCCCACAATCCTCCGGCTCACATCCCAAGAGCTGGCGTGCTGGCCCGCTTCCGCCGCAGTCAACGCGTCTTTGGACGCAGCGCGCTGCTGCTCAGCGGCGGAGCTACCTGGGGTTTTCATCACTTGGGCGTGGTCAAAGCGCTCTTTGAGCAGGACCTACTCCCCGAGATCCTCTCCGGGGCCAGCACCGGCGCCATGATCGCTGCCGGAGTGTGCTCCCGCACCAAGGCCGAGCTCAGGCAGATGTATGAGGAGACCGACGATATGCGCCTCGATGGTCTGCTCCCGGTGGGCCTGCGCAGAGCCTGGCAGTCCGGCGCTTGGCTGGATCCCGAGCGTCTGCACGCCGTGCTCAAGCACAACTGCGGACCTTGGACTTTCGCCGAGGCCCAAGCGCGCTCCGGCCGGATCCTAAACATCTCGGTCTCCCCCGCGCGAACCCGCCAGCGCGCCCGGCTGCTCAACGCCCTGACCAGTCCCCAGGTGACCATCGCATCGGCCGCCCTGGCCAGCTCGGCCTTGCCGGCCCTGTTTCCACCAGTCCAGCTTCAAGCGCGGGCCCCTGGCGGAGACCTCCGCCCCTACATGGACGGCGAGCTCTGGGTGGACGGCAGCTTCCACGGGGACCTGCCCAAGAACCGCCTGGCCCGTCTGCACAACGTGAACCACTTCATCGTGAGCCAGGCCAATCCCCACGCCCTTCCTTTGGTTCGGCAACACGGGCAGCGCGGCATTGTCCCCACCCTGGCCGGTTTGGTAGGCAGCACAGCACGCACCCAAGCGGTCCATGCCACGGATCTGGCCAGACGGGCCTCGACTCGGGGTACAGCCTCTCAGCTTGCAGACCGCGCCCATGGGCTGGTGAGTCAGGACTACCGCGGGGACATCGACATCCATCCCCCCTTTTCCTGGTCGCTCTACAAGAAGGTGGTGGCCAATCCCTCCCGCGAGGACCTGGCCCACTTCATCGCCCAAGGGGAGCGCGCTGTGTGGCCGCTCATACCCAAGATCACGGAGCAGACCCGCCTGGGACGCACCTTCTCGGAGTGCATTCGCATCTTGGAGTCCACATGATCTGGCTGCTACTGGCATGCGCCAAAGACGTCGAAGACTCGGCGACCCCCATCACGAACTACAGCGAAAAGGGGCCCTACAACGCCGGGCATTCTCGGGTTCTACTGACAGAAAACGAGCGTCCCCTCACCGTCGAGGTCTGGTACCCCACCCAAGATGCCCTGGCCCCTCAGCTGCTGCCAGGCGCATTCTTGTCCGGCACCCAAGAGAGCCAGTACCAGGAGTTGCTCAACTCGGGCAACCCGGGCTGCGCCACGGAGGAGACCCAGGCCACCTTCCAGGCCACCCCTCTCCCCGGGGAGCATCCGCTGGTGGTCTTTTCTCACTGCCACGAGTGTGTGCGCTTCTCCTCGTTCACGGTTGCAGAACACCTCGCATCTTGGGGATTCGTCGTGGCCGCCCCGGACCACGCAGGCAACACGCTGTGGGAGAAGCTCTCCGAGTCCGGCCTGCCCCTCAACGCCGAAACGCTGGCCCTGCGCTTCCAAGACCAACAACAAGTCCTGGACGCGATGCTCATCGGCGGACCGGAAGGCGTACAGGTCGACCCAGATCGAGTGGCTGCGATGGGCCACAGCTTCGGGAGCGTCACCTCGGGCCTGCTCGCCCAGGAAGACAGCCGAGTCAAAGGGGCCTTGGGTTTGGCAGCACCGATGGAGAACCCACTGCTCCCGGGCGTGGAGACATCCACCTTGGACAAGCCCCTGGCCATCCTTCTCGCAGTCGAGGACAACTCGATCACGGCTCTGGGAAACCAGCTCATCGTCAGCAACATGGAGGAGGCGCCAAACACCGCCTACCGCCTAGACGTAGCCGACGCCGGACACTGGTCCGTGAGCGACATTGCTGGCCTGGACCCTGCGTTCCAAGCAGGATGCGGAACGGACGAACGCATGACGGACGGCACGGAGTTCGAGTACCTGGACCCGGCTCAAGGATCGGCCATCGCCGGTCACTTTGCAGCGGCCTTCATGGCAGAGCTGCTCCTGGGTGAGAGGGGTGCTGTTGTAGGCCAAACCTTTGATGGGGACCTGGTGAGCGGGGACCGCTGAGACGTCTTGTGACAACTCTCGACGCACCCCTCGGGGCCTCGCGGCTTCATTAGATGCAGACCCTGGAAAGGAGCCCTCCATGAAGCGCAAACTGCCACTCCTCATCGCCGCCATACTGGTGTTCGTGGGCCTTCTGGCCGTCCAGTTCAACCCGGGCGCACAGTTCAACCCAGGGGCACAAGCCGCCAGCGCCGCCGCTGATGCCGATCCAGGTGTGGGTGAGCATCTCGTTGGCGTAGAGGCCGACGCCGTCGACTGGAAGGCCAAGGACAACAGCTACTGGGAAGCGGCCCTGACTCCAGCCCAGTACCAAGTGTGCCGCAAGGCCGGGACCGAGCGCCCCTGGACCGGCGCCACCTTGAACAACAAGAAAGACGGCGTCTTTGCCTGCAGCAGCTGCGGCTTGCCCCTCTTCCCCGCCGAGACGAAGTTTGAGTCTGGGACCGGATGGCCCAGCTTCTACGCGCCAGTTTCCGAGGAGTCGGTGACTATCAACGCCGACATGACTCTGGGCATGCTGCGCGAGGAGGTCGTCTGCTCTCGCTGCGATGCCCACTTGGGCCACGTCTTTAACGACGGTCCCGCACCCACCGGCAAGCGCTACTGCATCAACTCGGTGTGCTTGCTCCGTCAGGATGCCCCAGACGCACATGCCCCAGGAGCAGCGGCCGCCACGCCAGCAGCCGCCCCCACCAAGGCCCACTCAGAGAACGACGGACACAGTCACTGAGCGCTCGCCCTGTGGGCTGGACAAGGTGGCTGTGTCGCTGGACTCCAGCTCTGAGAGGGCCTTTCCCAAGGGGGATGCCGGCGAGATCACCTTGATTCTCTGACCCGCCAGGTCTGCTCCACTGCCCCCAACCGGGGCCATGAAAAACCAATCGGCGCTCCCTTCAAGTTGGAAGAGGGCGCCGACTTGGATCTCGGTGCAGGGCCGCGCTTGCAGCTGCTCAAACCACGCCGTGAGCTGACGGAGAGCCGAGACCCGCACAGCTTGACCTCTGGCCAAGTACGAGGCCTCGATAGCCCGAGTGTCGTACTTGCTCTCTTGCTTGGTCTCCGCGTTGGTGGTCTCGTCCCGTGCGGCAGCCGAAGCCTGCTCTATGGCAGCCAACTCCAGCCGAAAAGCCCGTTTCAGTGCATCAATGGCCTGCGCTTTCTGCATGCAAGCGGCCTATCTCAAGTGCACAGTACCTGTCGGGCCTTTTCCGTATGGGTCTCCATCTCTCGGGCAGCCCGCTTGGACAGTCGTCTCAGGCTGTCGCCTCGGGCCGTCCTCTCAGGCTGGGCGCAACAGAAACAGCGCCCCTCGGAGTCCAATGACCTCTCTGCCCCTCCTCCTCCTTCTCGCTAGCGAGCCTGTCTCTCAGGTCTTGACCGACGGGCGTGTTCAGGTGCGCATCCACGTGAACCTACCGCCAGAAGCAGTACGGGCTGAGATGGACTCTCCCGGCAAGATCGCCATGCTCACCCAGGCGGCAGGCATTGAGAGCGAGCACAAGGACGGCCCGTGTTGGCTGGTTCACCGCAAGCGCGACCTGTTGGTCTACAGCATCGACTGGCACACACGCGCCTGCCCGACCGACAACGGCCTGACGGAGACCATGCTCCGGGGTGAAGGCATTGAGTCCTACAGAACCGACTGGCAAGTGTTGCCCGACGGAGAAGGAAGCGTCGTGCAGCTTCAGGTCACCAGTATCACCGGCCTGCCGGTGCCTTTGAGCTTGGTACAGAGCACCTCCATCAAGGAGAGCGAGGAGAGCCTGGTGAACCTAAAGGCCGCACTCGAAGCGAAGTAACGATCCCCCCCTTCACAAACGGCGCTCCAGCAGGCAGTGTGGCTGCATCGGAGGTTGAATGTTCGCTTGGCTCATGCTGGCCCTTGGAAGTACGCCCACCAGCCAGGTGCTCAGCGACGGAACGGTCTCCTCGTCCATCTTTATCCAGGCTGCTCCAGAGCAGATCCGAGCCCGACTGGACAGTCCCCGCACCCTTGCGCGCTTGACCGCTCAGGGAGATCTGGAGTCGCAAGTCTCGGCAAGCCAGGACGGTGAGGGCCGGGCCTGCTGGTTGCTCACGCGGGAGCGCACTGGAGCAATGTACAAGGTCGCCTACCGCTCACGGGCCTGCCTGACCGAAGACGGTATGGTGGAGACCCTCGTGGACAGCGAAGAACTCATCGAGCAGAGCACGCGCTGGCAGGTCCTGCCACACGGAACGGGCAGTCTGGTGGTCTTGCAAGTGCGCACCACAACGCGACTACCAGTGCCTAGCAGCTTGGTACGGAACGCGTCAATTCGGGAGGGCCAAGCATGCTTGGTCAGGTTGCAGAGGGCGTTTGAGACGGCGAGAGAGTAGATTCCGCCGTCTCAAATACGCCCTGACCCTTCGACCTGAACGCACCACAGACAACCTGTGCATCGGCACCCCAGAGCAAAAACAGCCCCTGAGCACTGAAGCTCAGAGGCCGTCTTTGAGACCGGGGTCGTTCAGGCGGAGAAGCCGTCGATGATCGCATTAAAGGTCGCGCTTGGCCGCATCGCAGCCCCAGCCTTGGCTGGATCAGGGTGGTAGTAGCCACCAATATCCATAGCCACACCCTGGACTGCGTTCAGCTCGGAGACGATGGTCTCCTCGTTGGCAGCAAGCTCAGCAGCCAGTGAAGCAAACTGCTTCCCCAGCTCGGCATCCTTGTCCTGAGCGACCAAGGCCTGGGCCCAGTACATCGCGACGTAGAAATGGGTCCCGCGGTTGTCCAGCTGGTTCACCTTGCGAGAAGGCGACTTGTTGTTCAACAAGTACGCGGTGGTCGCATCGTCCAGGGCGTCGCCCATGATCGCGGCCTTGGGGTGGTCAAAGACCCCAGCCAGGTGCTCCAAAGAGACACCAAGGGCCAAAAACTCTCCGAGTGAGTCCCACCGCAAGTGGTTCTCCTTCTCGAACTGCTGCACATGCTTGGGAGCTGAGCCACCCGCACCAGTCTCGAACAGTCCGCCACCCTTCATGAGGGGAACGATGGACAGCATCTTGGCGCTGGTACCCAGCTCCAAGATTGGGAACAGGTCGGTGAGGTAGTCACGCAGAACGTTGCCGGTCACCGAGATGGTGTCCTGGCCCTTGTTCACGCGCTCCAAAGTGAACTCCGTCGCCTGGGCCGGGGAGAGCACCTGGATGTCCAAATCGCTGGTGTTGTGGTCCTTGAGGTAGAGTTCCACCTTCCGGATGATCTGGGCGTCGTGAGCGCGGTCCGAGTCCAGCCAGAAGATGGCCGGAACGCCTGTGGCCCGGGCTCGTGAGACAGCCAGCTTGACCCAGTCTTGGACTGGAGCATCCTTCGTCTGGCAAGCGCGCCAAATGTCGCCAGCCTGCACCTCGTGCGTGATGAGCACCTGCCCGCTGCTGTCCACGACCTGCATCGTGCCGTCGGCTGCAACCTCGAAGGTCTTGTCGTGGGAGCCGTACTCTTCGGCCTTTTTGGCCATGAGTCCCACGTTGGACACGCTGCCCATTGTGGTGGGGTCAAAGGCACCGTTCTTTTTGCAGAAGTCGATGACCACTTGGTAGACGTCGGCGTAGGAGCTGTCCGGGATCACCGCCTTGGCGTCCTGGAGCTTGCCGTCCGCGTTCCACATGCCACCGCTGGTGCGGATCATCGCCGGCATGGACGCGTCGATGATCACATCGCTGGGCACATGTAGGTTGGTGATGCCGCGGTCCGAGTCCACCATGGCCAGCGCGGGCCCATCGTCGATGCACTTGCGGATGGCGGCACCGACGGCCTCCATCTGGTCGGCGTTGAGCGCGTCCAACTTGGCGACCAAGTCACCAAAGCCATTGTTGACGTTGACGCCAAGGGCGTCGAACAGATCACCAAACTCATCGAACAGGTCAGCGAAGAACACGCGAACAGCGTGGCCAAAGATGATGGGGTCAGAGACCTTCATCATCGTCGCTTTCATGTGCAAAGAGAAGAGCACGCCCGACTCCCGCGCGTCCTGCACCTGCTCGGCCAAGAAGCTCAGCAGCGCCTGCTTGGACATCTTGGTGCCGTCGATGATCTCGCCGGCGAGGAGGTCCACGCTCTTGAGGGTGGTCGTGACCTTGCCCGCCGCATCCACGTGCTGAATCTGCACGGTGGTTGGCGCGTCCACGGTGACGGACTGCTCATTGGCGCGAAAGTCACCGGAGCTCATCGTGGACACGTGCGTCTTGGAGTCGGAGCTCCAGGCGCCCATGCTGTGGGGGTGGTTGCGAGCGTACTGCTTGACGGCCTTGGGGGCGCGTCGGTCCGAGTTGCCCTCGCGAAGTACCGGGTTCACAGCGCTTCCCATGCACTTGCCATAGCGGGCATGGGTAGCCTTCTCGGCATCGTCCTTTGGCTCGGCTGGGTAGTCAGGTACCGCATAGCCATGGTCCTGGAGCTCCTGGATGGCCGCAAGCAGCTGGGGCACCGAGGCCGAGATGTTCGGCAGCTTGATGATGTTGGTCGACGGACTCTGAGTCAGAGCGCCAAGCTCAGCCAAGTGGTCTGCGACCTTCTGGTTCTCGGGCAGGCTGTCTGCAAAGGCAGCCAGGATGCGCGCAGCCAGAGAGATATCGCGGGTTTCAACCTTGACTCCGGTCGCGCCAACAAAGGCCTGAACGACTGGCAAAAAGGAATAGGTAGCCAACGCAGGCGCTTCGTCCGTCTGCGTATACAAAATGGTCGGCTTCATGATCTACCTCAGTCCCGGTTCGGCTGGTTCTCGGTGATGTACTTGCAGCGGTAGATAGCCACGCCCTTTCCGTTCCGGAAGTTCACCCGCTCATCAACGATCTGAGCGACGATGCCGGAGCAGCGACTCAGGCCAAAGAGCACGGTGTAGTAGTCGCTATTGGCCAAGCCCACGGCCTGCAGCAAGGTGCCGCTGATCGCGTCGACGTTGGGGTAAGGGTTGGAGACCTTGGGGTTCTCTTTGAGCACCTTCACAGCCCGCTCGCGCATGGCGATGGCGGTCTTGTAGAGGGGGTCGTCGCCACAGATGTCTTCGCCCAGCTTGTACTGGATGGTCGCGCGGGGGTCCTCGGAGCGCAGCACAGCGTGGCCGAATCCGAAGATAAGACGCTTGTTGGCGAGTTCGTTCCGCACAAAGGCCTCGACTTCGTCCTTGTTGTTCGTGCCGACCTTGCGAAGGAAGTTCAAACAGTCCTGGTTGGCGCGACCGTGACGGGGTCCGTACAGCCCGGCCATCGAAGCGCCCAAGCTGGCGTACATGTCTGCCAAGCCCGAGGCCACCGACTTGCCGACAAAGGTGCTTAGGTTGCCGCCGCCATGATCCAGATGCAGCACGTAGAAGACGCGGAGCAGCTTGGTCAGCTTGACAGGGTCTGCGTCGGGGACGCCAAGCATGTTGACAAAGTTCTCAATCAAGCCCAACTCAGGCTGGGATGCGATGGGGGCGCCCCATCCTTCGCGCAGACGGAAGATTGCCGCCACTACGGTCGGCAGCTTGGCGATGACATTCATGCCATCTTCCAAGTAGTCGTTGTTAGCGCTCTTGCCGGTCATGCCCAAGAGGTTCAGGCCCACCAGGAGCCACTCCATGGGATGCCCCTCTTTCGGGAGCTGCGCCAGCATGTTGAGCACAGCTGGGCTGACCTGAGAGCGCTCGACCAGCTCGGCCTTGAAGGCCACGAGCTGCTCATCCGTCGGGAGTTCCTTTTTCAGGAGCAAGTACACCGCAGCTTCGGGGTCCAAGTTCGAGACTTTGGAGATGGGGTAGCCGACATAGTGCAGCCCCTTGTCCGGGCTCACGAAAGAGGTCCGCACCGTGCCCACGGGAAACCCACGAAGTCCGGTGTTGAGGTGAGCCTGGGTGATCTCGAAGAGAACCTCGTTGCTGTCCGACATGGTGCGACCTCTCTGTTTCAATGGCGCTAAATGGGCAAATCTTGTATGGCAACCCAGAGAGCGTGTCAAGCACGCCCAAGGGCCCCCTTCTCGGCCATGGCAGCAGCCTGATTGCACCGCTGGTGGTACGGTTGTCACCGCTCCAAGGACCTACAGTTGAAGCTCGTTCACTCCGCCTCCCTGACTGACGTAGGCGTACACCGCCAGGCCAACCAAGATGCCTGCATTATTCTGCCCGCGCTGGGGCTGATGGCCGTCGCGGATGGCATGGGCGGCTTAGAGAAAGGCGAGGTAGCCAGTGGCGCCGCCATCGCACTGATCCGTGACGCCAAGCGGGCGCTGGCGGAGATCATCGCCCAGGTAGACGCCGACCCGAACGTTCGAAACCGGCTAGCACTCGGTGGTGCTCTGGAGCAAGTCGCCGAGCTGGGCTCCTCGCGCGTCCAGCAGCTGACCAAGGGTTCAAACAGCGGCACCACCTTGGTGCTCGGTGTCGTAGCCGGTGGTCACCTGCTGGTGGTCAACGTGGGCGACAGTCGCGCCTACATCCTCCGCGAGGGACAGCTTCGTATGCTCACGGACGATCACACCGTCGCCGCCTCCCAGCTGCGCTCCGGCATGATGAGTCCCGAGGAGTACGCCACCTCGCCCTACCAGCACATGCTCTACCAAGCGTTGGGCATCCGCAACGAGCTGGATCCCGACGTCTTCGATGAGCCCCTTGCCCACGCTGATGTCGTTCTTCTCTGCTCCGACGGCCTGACCGGGCCCATCACAGACGAGGAGATCGCGGCGTTGATTCTAGAGAACCCCGACTTGAATATCGCAGCCCAGAAGCTGGTGGACAAGGCGAACGAGCGCGGCGGGCCCGACAACATCACGGTGACCCTGACTCGGGTGTTGGACCCGACCCTGCCTTCTGGGAAGGAACTGGAAGAGGACCGGCAGCGCCTAGCTGATGGTCGGATCTCCCTCCCCCTCACCGGCTACGACCTGCGTATCCTGCGCCACTACCTAGACTACAAGCCTCTCTCTCGAGGCGAAGAGGTGGACCTGGGTCAGGGCCTTCAGCTGGTCCTGCGTGGTGCCATTGCAGAGGAGGGCGTGATGCGTGGCCCGGGCGAGGTCGCTGGAATCGCAGCCTGGATCCGCGGCGGCGACCCCGAGCTGGCGATCTCCGAGCTGGACGGAGCGGCTCTGGTCTTGGACTACGAAGCCCTGCGCGAGCTGGAGCGCCGCCGCCCAAAGACAGCAGCACGCTTCTACCGAGGACTGCTCGGCGCGGCCTACGCGCACGGCGGCTCCCTTCCTCGATAGGGGAACTGCAACGCCTCGCTTGTTAGCCGGGCCCTGTACTGGAGCAGGCTGCGGAGCACGCTCAGTCCGAGTAGTCCGGCATGACGTGGCTGCGCCTGTGCTCGAAGATCAAGCTGGTCTCCACGCCCCGCACCTCTTCCCGTTCTGTGATGGCCATGACCTGCTCGCGTAGCTGATCAGTGTCCCGGGCCACGATGTGCAGGGCAAAGTCCTGACGTCCGGCCAGGTGGTAGACGTTCAAGACCCACGGCGCCAAGCAGATCTGCTCGGCAAATCCGTTGCCCTTGTCCATGCCCTTGTCCATGCCCTTGCGCAGGCGAACAAAGACCATGGCCTGAATCTGCAGCCCAAAGGCCCGATGGTCGACGTCGGCGTGAATCCCACGCAGCACCCCCTGTTTCCGCAAGCGAGCCACGCGCTCGTGCACCGTCGACGACGCCAAAGCGACCTTGGTGGCCAACTCCTTGAATGGCCGCCGAGCATCTTCCTGCAGCAAGCGCAAAAGAGAGCGGTCGGTTCGGTCTAAGACTGGAAATTCCATAGTATTCCGTAAACTGTTCGGTAGAATGCAGACGATTCCGGATGTATCTTAGCTCATCAGCTGAGAGGCCGGTCAAATGATGCAAGAAGACTACATGCCTGCTACCCCCGTCACCACCCAGCTCGTTGTCGGCCTGGCTCGGACTCTGCACGAGTCCGGTGCTCCCTCACATCGCTTGGAGGACACCCTGGAAGGGGTGTGCGGCACACTGGACATTGATGTGGTCATCTTCTCGTTACCTACCGCCTTGATGCTCCAGGTGGATGGCCAGACGCACATGATTCGCGTGAGCCCCAGAGAGAGCAACCTCTCTCGTCTGGTCGCCGTGGATGCACTGGGTGCCGCTCTGAGCCGCGAGCGCCTAAGCGTTGGAGAAGCTCTGTCTCGCCTTAAGGTGCTCGAGGAGCAGAAAGCGGGCCCCTACTCTGCAACAGTGATGGCCATCGCTCTGGCTGTGAGCTCCGGGATCGCCGGCCTGCTCTTCGGAGGTCCCCCAATCGAGGCCTTCGTGGCCGGCACCATAGGAGGCATGCTCTCCCTCTTGAGCGGTCGCATGGCGCGCAACCCACACCATGCACGTATTGCGCACTGGGTCTACGGGACTCTGGCTGCCCTGCTGGCTGGTCTGGCCGCATCCATCTGGGCCATCTCGCCAGAACGTGCAGCCCTGGCGGCCTTGATCATCTTCATCCCTGGTCTGTCCCTCACGACCGCCATCGCTGAGCTCGCAAGCGGGCACCTCTCCGCGGGCAGCGCGCGCTTCGCAGGCGGCGCCATCGTGCTGCTGCAGCTCGGACTGGGCTGTGCATTGGGCCTGAGCATGGCCAGTGCCGTCTTGGACCCGGCCCTTGGGCCTGTCGCAGCGGCACCTGATTGGCTGCGCTGGCCAGTGGTTTTGACCGCTGGTGTGTCCTTCGCCATCCTCTTCCAAGCCAGAAAGGCCGACCTGCTTTGGATCGTTGTGGCTGCCGTCATCGCAGTCCAAGGCACTGGCTTGGCCGTCGAGCTGCTCGGCCCACGGGCGGGCCCTGGAATCGGCGCTTTCTTGGTGGCCTTGTTCTCCAACGCCCAAGCCCGCATCAGGGACTTGCCAGCGAGCGTCACGCTGGTCCCTGGCATCTTGCTCCTGGTGCCCGGTGCCATTGGCTTTCGCAGCATGCAAGCCCTCACCCAAGCACAGACCTTGCTGGGCCTAAGCTCTCTGGTCGAGATGCTGGTGATTGCAGCAGCCCTGGTGGGCGGACTCTTGGCGGCGAACGCTGTGTTTTCTGCGCGGCGGCCTTTGTAGGTCACAAATCGAGGCGCAGTGGACGCTCCTTAGCCGAGGTTGTGCTGGTCCGGCTCTATCCCACAGCGTACCAGTCCCCAGAGCACGAGACCCCCTGCGCGAAGCAGAGGGTCTCGTGTTCGAACCAAATGGATCTTAGCCCAAGAAGGCCTTGACCTCGTCGACCTTGTCCAGCTTCTCCCAGCTGAGACCGTCGCGGCCAAAGTGACCGTAGGCCGCCGTGTTCCGGTATATCGGAGCCTTCAGGCCCAAGTGAGCGATGAGCTCTGCAGGCTTGGTTGGGAAGAGCTCGCGCACGCACTCGGCCAGCTTCTCGTCGGAGACGGTCCCGGTACCGTAGCTGTCGACCATCACGGAGACGGGCTCAGCAACGCCAATGGCGTAGGCCAACTGCACCAAGCAGCGGTCTGCAAAGCCAGAAGCCACGATGTTCTTGGCAGCGTAGCGGCCCAGGTATGCAGC
Organism: Cognaticolwellia sp.; assembly: GCA_047621545.1. Classification (GTDB taxonomy): domain Bacteria; phylum Myxococcota_A; class UBA796; order UBA796; family CAJQPC01; genus CAJQPC01. The sequence goes on from JBLHMA010000066.1 coordinate 17,195, forward strand.
GGAGCGGTCAACCTTGGAGGGGTCCTTGCCGGAGAAAGCACCGCCACCATGGGCGCCATGACCGCCATAGGTGTCCACGATGATCTTGCGGCCGGTCAGCCCTGCGTCACCCATGGGACCACCCACCACGAATCGACCGGTGGGGTTGACGTGGTAGACGGTGTCGGCATCGAGCAAGTTCGCAGGAATGACCTGAGGAACCAGGTCTTCACGCACGTAGCGCTCGATCTCCTCGCTGGAGACATCGGGGCTGTGCTGGGTCGACACCACGATGGTGTGCACGCGGATGGGCTTGCCGCCGGCGTACTGAATGGTCACCTGCGACTTGGAGTCGGGGCGCAGCCAGTCCACGGTGGACTTGCGGTGCTCGGCCATCTTCTCTACCAAGCGGTGAGAGAAGTGGATGCTCATGGGCATGAGCTGCTCGGTCTCGGTGCATGCGTAGCCAAACATCATGCCTTGGTCGCCAGCGCCCTGCTCCGAGTGCTTGCCGTCGTTCTCGTTGACGCCCTGAGCGATGTCGGGAGACTGCTGCTCCACGGCCACCATGATGGCGCAGGTGCTGCCGTCAAAGCCCTTGTCCGAATGGTCGTAGCCAATCTCGTTGACCACGCGACGGATGATGGGGGGGATGTCGACGGTGCCCTTGGAGGTGATCTCCCCAGCCACACACACAAAGCCGGTCTTGACCATGGTCTCGCATGCCACGCGACTG
>JBLHMA010000067.1:0-17614 GCA_047621545.1 Cognaticolwellia sp.
CGTCGGCCGCCAAGACCAGTAGGCCGCGGAAGTTCCTGGCGTGTACCCGAAACTCAATGTGCTCGGGGCCTTCCAGATCCGGGTCGAACCAGATCTCGATCGCGTCGTCCTCTCGCTCCAGTACGCGGGTGCGCCAGGCCAGTGCGGGGTTGTCGCTCTGCGGAGGCAGCTCGCTGCGGATGCCGCCCTTGTCGGGGTACAGCCAGCTGTGCAGGAAGTGGCCCGTCCCCGTTGCGAAGTCGTAGGCGATGGGCAGCCTGCGCACTTGGAGCTCTTGGGCGTTCATCTGGCCCAGCAAGACCTGGGCCTGCAAGCGCACTGTCGGATCACCCATAGCCACCAGCAGGGCCTTTCGAGCGGCTTCGTAGTTGCCCTGGGCGTACTCCGCTCGCCCTAACCAGTAGTGCAGCTCTGCTTGGCTGGGATCGTCGGCGGGCAGGCCAGCAATCCAGCCTTCGTACCAAGCGGTCGCCTCGCTCAGCTCGCCGTCCGCCGCCTCCATCAGCAGGCCCTCGTGTAGGCCCTGCCAGGCGCGTACGTCCTGACCCATCAGAGTTGCGGCCAGGACCCAGCTCAGCATCAGCCCTCTTCAGCGATGAAGCGGTAGCCCACGCCGTGCATGGTCTCGATGAAGCGGGGGTTCTGTGCGTCGTCGCCCAGCTTCTTGCGCACGTTGAGGATGTGGGTGTCCACCGTGCGGGTGGTGACGTTGGGGTTGTATTGCCAGATGCTGGTGAGCAGCAGCTCGCGGGGCAAAACCTGTCCGCTGTGCTCGATGAGGAAGCGCAGCAGCTCCTGCTCACGGTTGCTCAGGCGCTCTTCGAGTCCGCTGTGGCGGATCACGTAGTTGTCCAAGTCGACCTCGACCGGGCCAAATTTGTAGACCGAGCGGGCGCCGCCAGCGCGGCGCAGGGCTGCCTGGACGCGGGCCTGGAGCTCTTTCAGCGAGAAGGGCTTGGTGACGTAGTCGTCCGCCCCCAGCTCAAATCCCAGGAGCTTGTCCTGCTCGGAGGTACGGGCGGTCACGAAGATCACCGGGCCTCTGAACTTGTTGGCGCGCAGGGCCTTGCAGATGTCAAAGCCGTCCATGCCGTCTGGGCCCTCGGGGCCCTCCTGAAGCATCACGTCTAGCACAGCGACGTCTGGTGGAAAGCGGTCGGCGATCTCCAGTGCGTCGGCAGCAGTGCGTGCCCCGTAGACATCGAAGCCTTGGCGGGAGAAGAACTTTTTGACGGTCTCCAAGACCTCTTCTTCGTCCTCGACAAACAGAATGCGCGCCATTGCGGTCCTTGGGGCTATGCCGATGTAGGCGGGGTGAGCGGGAAGTGTAGTGCAAAGATCGAGCCGACGTTGAGCGTTGACGAGACCTCGACACGGCCACCGTGTGCTTCGACGATGTACTGGACGATGCTCAACCCAATACCTGTGCCCTTCCGGCGTCTTGCAGCGGGGTCCGAGGATCTGTAGAAGTGCTCGAAGAGATGGGGCAATTCTTCTGGCGCAATGCCGATTCCGCGATCGCTCACCGAGATCACTACTTCTTCGTCGATCATCTCTGCGTTGATCCCGATCCACGCGCCCTCTTTGCCGTATTTGGCGGCGTTGGAGATCAGATTGAGCAGCACCTGGGCGATGGCGTCGGGGTCGTGGACCACGACGGGGAGGTGTGGAGACAGGTTGAGATCTAGGTGCATGTCCCGCATCTCCATGCTGTAGCGGGCGGACTGCACCGTGCTCTCGATGGTCTGGGCGATGGGCACGGGCCTGAAGGTGTAGGTCTTGTGGCCGCCGTCGATCGCTGCGAAGTCCAGGACGTTGTCGACCAGGCGGCTGAGTCGCTCGGATTCCCGCACGATGGCGTCGTAGTGATCGTTGAGTTCCTGCTCGGTCTCGGCCATGCCCAGCTGCAGGGACTCGCCCTTGAGCCGGATCTGAGTGATGGGGCTGCGGAGCTCGTGGGAGACGTTGGCGGCAAAGTCCGACTGGCTGCGCGCGATGGTGAGCTCTTGGCCGACTAAGCGCAGGGTCAGGCCGGCGCCCATTACGATGATCACCAGGGCCAGGACCAGGATGGCCGCCCGCTGGAAAGACTTGCGTCGCTGTGAGTTTTTCAGGTCGGTGGCGGACCGTGGGTGGACGGCCAGCTCGTAGCCGCGCAGCCAGGGGCTCAGACTGCGGCGGGTCAAGGTGTCCTCGGGGGCGTCGCGATCAGCCGTGATGACGACCATATTGACTGTCTCGGAGGTGCGGGTGGCGCTGCGAGTGAGCGCTTGGATCTCCTTCTCTAATGCGGAAATATCAAGGGCAAAGGCGTAGAAGTCCGGTTTGTCCTCGCCCCACCACATGGTCGCCCACAAGGCGTTGGTGCCCAAGCGGTAGCTGAACTCGCCGCGGGCGACGGGCAGAACGCGCCCCTCCGGGTGAAAGACCCGTAGCTCAGGGTAGAGCTGCTTTGCCCAATAGAGTTGCTCGACTTGGGAGTCCAGGCGGCCTCGTGAGCGGGCGAGCCAGTCCTTCTCGGCAACGTCCTCGACCAGCTCCAGTGCTCGCGCGGCGACGGCGGCGTCCAGGGCTCCGCTGCCCAGGGACCAGCGGCGGTTCAACAGGCGCTCGACCAGCTCTCTTAGGTCTGCTGCACCGATCTCGGGGTCGTCCTGCATGCGCAGCTCTCCACGCTTGAGGCTGGCCAGGTCACCCAGGCGGAAGCCGTGCAGTGTTCTCACCTCTGAGTAGTCGGCGAACAGGTCGGCATACATGCCGATGGCCTTCTCGGTGTCCCCGGCTTTGGCCTTCATGCGGGCGGCGTTGAACAGGGCCTCGCCCTCCTCGTGGATGGACTCTGCTTTGCGCGAAGCCTGGAGATAGGCGGCCGAGGAGGCGGTGGGGGCGTTCTTCTCCAAGGCCTGAGCCTGTCGCCAAATGGGGGAGAAGTAGAAGCTCTGGTCTTGTAGAGGAGGAAGGGGTTCCTCGGTGAAAGGCGCTGCTAGGCTGCCGCTGGAATCCAGGCGAAGGCTGGTGAGCAGGAACGGTGAGATCGAGGACTGGCTGTGCACGGGGGAGCGCCCAGAGACCAGGCGCGTCTTGACCTGGGCCTCAAAGCCCGTGAAGAGCTCTTCGACCTCTTTCAACACGTCGCGCAGCTCGCGGTCGCCTTCCTGGCGCACCTCTTCCCACACGGCCGATGACTCTGCGCCGATAGCGCTCATGCCGATCCAGGCCAAGGCAACACCGGGTCCCAGCACAGTAAACAAGAAGATCAGTGCGAGCTGCGCACGGGAGCGCAGGTGCGTGAGCTCATTTCTGAGACGCACTTCGCTTCGGTCTGGCCAGACCCGTCGGGCAAGGGCGGCCAGGGCTCTGTCTAGGAGCTTGTCCATCAGGTACAGGAGTATGGTGCATGAATGCTCTTGGCTCTCTTCTTCCCGTTTGCGTGTGGCGGCTGCGCCCAAGAACGAACGCGCCCAGATTCCCACTACGTTCAGGCCCAAGGCATCTTTGCTGCGGTGTCTGCTGAGGATATGTTCTTTGCCCGAGAGCTGGCGCGAGAGATGGATGGGAGCGCTCTGCAGCCTGCACCACCAGGGACACAGGAGCACTTGGACCGCGTACACGGCGGAATTGGCTTTCTGACCGTCGCCGAGGACAGGCAGGAAGGCGCCGAGGCCGTCGCTGCAATCGGTCTTGGCTGTGGTGGATGCCACGCTCAACTGGGTGTGGTCCAAGGCCCTTCTGGAGTCGGCCTAAACGGGGCATGGACTGCCCTCTGGCGTGGAGATTTTCTTGGATCTTTGGCGGCCAGCCAGGCCTGCGCGGCGGACCGGGGGGGGCCATTGGAAGAGGGGCGTCCTGACACCGGAGAAGAGCTGGACGCAGCCGGGGCCTTTGCTGTGCTCTTGGCTGGTGGATCTACGTGCGCACCGTCGAGAGAGACGGTTCACTAAAGGGGCACTGGCCGTTGAAGTGTGGCGCGATAGACATGCGCCATCTTGAGACCCTCAGCCAGCGAGTGAGCCCCCATGGAAAAGTTCAGCGGCGTCGATTTCTACAACATCGACAAGCACCTCTCTGATGAAGAGCGCATGGTGCGGGAACTTTGCCGTAGCTGGGTAGAGTCGCGCGTATTGCCGATCATCGAAGAGCATGCGCGAAACGGTACCTTTCCGATGGAGCTGGTCAAGGAGATCGGCGACATGGGGCTGTTGGGGGCCAACCTACAGGGCTACGACTGCGCTGGGATGAGCAACATCGCCTACGGGTTGATCTGCCAAGAGCTGGAGCGTGGAGACTCAGGAATTCGCAGCTTTGTCAGCGTGCAGGGCTCCCTGGTGATGTTCCCCATCTGGAAGTTCGGCAGCGAAGACCAGAAGAACAAGTACCTGCCCAAGCTGGCCTCGGGTGAGTTCATCGGCTGCTTCGGTCTGACCGAGCCCGACCATGGCTCCAACCCGTCGGGCATGCTGACCCGCGCTGTGGACGACGGCGACAGCTACGTGCTCAATGGCGCCAAGATGTGGATCACCAACGGCAGCTTGGCTGACGTGGCTGTGGTCTGGGCCAAGCTGGACGGCGAGATCCGTGGCTTCATTGTGGAGAAGGGTGATCCTGGCTTCAGCGCTCCGGTGATGAAGGGCAAGCACAGCCTGCGGGCCAGCGTCACAAGCGAGCTGGTCTTCGAGGACTGCCGCATTCCCAAGAACCGGCTGCTGGGCGATGTCCGCGGCCTGCGCGGTCCGTTCTCCTGCCTAAACAACGCGCGCTTCGGCATCAGCTGGGGCGCCATGGGTGCAGCGATGGCCTGCTACCACTCCTCGGTGCAATACGCCCTGAGCCGGATTCAGTTTGACCGGCCCATCGCCGCCCGGCAGCTGGTGCAGAACAAGCTGGCTTGGATGCTGCGCGAGATCACCAAGGGTCAGCTCTTGGCGCTGCACTTGGGGCAGGCCAAGGACGACGGCAGCATCACGCCGCCGATGATCAGCCTGGCCAAGATGAACAACGTGGACGTCGCCCTTCAGATCGCTCGGGTGGCTCGCGATATTCATGGAGCCAACGGTATTCTGGACGAGTACCCAGTCATGCGTCACATGGCTAACCTGGAGTCTGTGTTCACCTACGAGGGAACGCACGACATCCACAACCTGATTCTGGGTCGGCACATCACGGGCATACAGGCGTTTTTCTAGGGGCCCGTAGTTGGGCCCTAGGCCCAGCGCCCGCTGGGTTCTTCAGGGGGCAGTTGGCCGGAACGCGTTTGTCGATGGCCCTAAGGGACTCGGTGTCGTCCTGTGGTGCGCTTCGGTCTCCTTCGTGTCTCAAACACGTCAAGAGGCCCCTTCATCACGGAGCTGGCCTGCAGTTGCCCGCAGGCTCTTGCCTAGGTTTTAGAGACTGATTTGATACCAGTCGGTCTCGCCGCGGTTGCCCACTTCGTCAACACTCACGAACTTGAAGGCGTAGGTATCGCCTGGGTTTCCGTTGAAACGCATGCTGTGACTGGTCGTGTACACTTGGGTGTCGTAGAGCCCGTAGTCTTCGAATTCGATGCCGCTGGTGGCCAGCTCATTGGTGGTCCACATCAGGGTGAAGCTGCGGCCGTCCACGATGCCATCGACGTTCGAGATGGTGGGCGCCTGGGTGTCGACCTGTGGGGTGGACTCTTCTTCTTCTGGCTCAGGGTCAACTTCTGGAGGAATGGTGTTGTCTACGACCAGCCGTAGAGCGGCCTCCACGTCCAGGATGCCGTAGCCGTAGCTGGTGTCGTAGCCGGCGCTGCCGGCATCTCTGGCGCTCAAGGCCAAGATCTCGCGCACTTCCTCGGGGTCGTTCACGCCAGCAGCCTTGATCATCGCCGCGGCGGCCGCGACGTGTGGTGTGGCCATGCTCGTGCCTTCCCAGAACACGTAGGTGAACTGGCCGTTCTGGATAGTCTCCTGGAGCACGCCGTCTGCATACCCGTCCCCGTTGTCGTCCCGATTCAGGTCTCCACCGGGTGCGACGATCTCCAAGCCGCTGCCCGTATTGGAGTAGGGGGACCGGGTGCCGCTGGCGCGAACAGCGCCGACTGCAATGACCTCGGAGTAGGCTGCCGGGTAGCTGACGCTTCGAGCGAACTCGTTTCCACTGGCGGCGACTAGGACCACGTCCCGGTCGTAGGCGTATTGGATGGCCCGGTACTCGGTCTGGGAGCTGGAGGGGCTGCCCAGGGACATGTTGATGACGTCGGCCCCTTGGTCGGTGGCGTAGACGATGCCGTTGGCTAGGGCGCGCACGTCACCAAAGCCTTGGTCGGAGAGCACCTTGACGGGGAGGATGGCGGCTCCAGGCGCCATGCCGGCTACACCGCGTCCGTTGTTGGTGCGTTGGGCGATGGTGCCGGCCACAAAGGTGCCGTGACCGTCGTTGTCGCTGGGGTCGTCGTCATTGTAATAGGCGTCGTATCCACCCAGTAGGGTGGTGATGCCGTCCGGCCCGCCGGCCCGCACGCCAGTGTCCAGGACCGCTACGATGGAGCCGGTTCCGTCGCTGATGTCCCAGGCCTCGTAAGCCCCGACCATGTCCAGGTTCCATTGGTAGTCGGCGTAGGCATCGTTCGGTGCGACGGCGCTTGCACGTGTCAGATAGTTAGGCTCGGCGAACTCCAGGTTTCGGTCCGACTCCATCAGCGTGCGCACGTCTCGGACCTCAGCCAAGTCGGGCAAGAGCAGGTGGGCAACACCCAGACCTTCCATGTTCTCCATCACCACCGCGCCGTACTTCTCCTGCACTTCCATAGTGGCGACCCCGTCACCCCCGTCCCGAATGGCGACCAGCATCTCCCGCTCGACATAGGCCTCTGTATCGGTAAAGACTGGCGCCTCCCCGACCTGTTGGGGTGCAGTGCTGCAGGCTATGGCGAAGAGAAACATGGGGACTCCGAGAGAAAAATCAGGAGCTACGCTTGCGTAAGGAAACGCCAAGGCATAGCAGCGCCGTTTTGTTCTTCTCGGATTGAAGCATCTGGATTCAAGCCTGAACAGTCCAAGATTTGTCAGTCTTTTTCATACACACCTGTAGGTAGGATCAGTCACTGCACCTTGTTTGGCGAAACGGACGCTTGGCCCAGCAGAAAGAGGCGCCATCTACTGCCATTGAGCGCGGGGTGGGGTGTTTTGAGACCTTGCGCATCCGGTCAAGGATCCCGCTCTACCTCTCGGAGCATCTGGATCGCTTGCAGGGATCTTGTCGACTCATGGGGATTTCTGAGCCCGACATGGCGTCTCTCCGGCAGCGCTTGCTCCACGCTGCGTCTCACTGTGCAGGCCGGGGCGTGCTGCGGGTGCAGATCGGACAGGGTTTGGAGTGGATTCGGGTCTCGCCTTGGAATCAAGAGCGGTGGGCTAGGCCCCTGACCTTGGCCTCGGTCGCGCCGAACGATTTGGACTTGGAGCTGGCCCAAGCCAAGCACTGCAGTCGAGGCCATTGGGAGCGAGGCGCAGCCACGCGCGGTGTGGATGAGTTGCTCTGGGTCGACTCTGACGGGCAACTGCTGGAGACCCACCAGGGCAACGTCTTCGCCGAGGTGCGGGGAGAGCTGCTGACCCCACCGTTGGATGGGCGGATCTTGGCGGGTGTGACCCGAGGCGCTCTGCTGGCCGCTGGAGAGGCTGCGGGCATTCCGGTGCGTGTGGAAGCAGTGAAGCTGGGTCAGGCCGAGGCGCTCTGGGTGAGTTCATCCCTAAAGGGCTTGGCTCCCGTCTGCCTACTGGATGGGAGGGCTTGGCAACAAGGCAGACTTGGAGGCGGACTGTTGGCTGCTTTGGACTCTTCGCTAAGCAGCTGAACAGTACGACGCAGCCCAGTTCAGGGAGCGGGAGGGGCACCTTGGCCCGTAGGTCCGCTGCTCTGAACGTAGAGGCAGCGTGCCTCCATCAGCTGGCCTGTCTGGCCCAGGGTCAGCTTGTCGGGCCGTGGAGCGCCCATGTCGGGGTTGTCCACCTTGCCCTCCGTGAAGAGCACCATCGGACCTTCGACAGCCCAGGTGCCCTTGGCTGTGACGACGCCCGACCAAGCGCATGTGCCGCCGGGAGGGCAGGGGCTGACCAGATCGGTCAGCGTGTAGCTCATGTCGTGGGAGAGAACGACTTGGCGGGGGTACTTGCGGTCCTCGCCACACTCAGGGGAGCTGTGGGTCCCGACGAACTTTGCATGTGGTGCTTCGGGAGCCTGTGGCACCTCGGGCGTCTCGGGGACATCAACCGCCACTTGAGGGGTCTCGGGTAGCTCGCCCGGCTTGGGGCAGGCCAGGAAGTTCAGCAGGAAGATCAGCATCATTCATCCGTGTCAGTGCTTGCACCAAAGGGAACCCACTCGGCCCCAATCAGCGTCCCGTCGTATTGGCCTGCGCTGTCTGCGGCCACTTCGCCTCCACCTTCGTCAAAGGTCCACAACGCTGTGGTATCCAGGTCGGCGATGAAGGGTTCAAAGGCTGGCTTGAAGCTGTCATCGTAGCGGACCACAGAGCTGATGCGGACGTTGTCAATCACGCCTTCAAAGCCGGCGTTCTCGCTGTCCCAGCAGCCTATGCTCAGAGTGGATTCGCCCCGAAGATCCGCGTAGGTTCCGAATCCAACCCGTTCGCCGTCGGTGAACAGCTGAATCCTGCCTTCGCCATCCCAGGTCGCGGCTATGTGGTGAATGCCGCCGTCCAGGAAACTCTGCGTGCTGTACACGCCGCTCCCAGGATCGTTCTCCGGTCCTGCGGCAACGCGGTGGTCGTCCAACTCCACCATCGCCACCACCCCTGGCCAAGTCAGAAAGGGCTGGTGGTCCGAGGTTGAAGCGGAGGCCGATGCCCTCAAGGTGAGCTCAATACTCATCTCATCGCTGAGCGCTGCGTTGTCCATCGGGACCTGTACGCAGCTGTCTCCGTCAAAGGCGAGGGCGTTCGAGCCTCCAGGAATTTCAACCTGGCCAGCGCAGCCGGCGAGCAGGGCGGTCAGCGTGATCATTGGGGAACCTCCGTCCAGTTAGAGGATACACCGCAAGGGCTGGAAGGCTGTAAATTGGCTGTGGTTCCGGGGCCATCGCACCCCGCCGCTGGTGTTACATTTCGGGTAACCCTTGGAGCCCTTTATGCGCAGCGGTCTGGAAGTCCTGCTCGACGATGTCACCTCTCTCAAGGGGGCCCGTGTGGGGCTGTGCTGCAACCCCACGGCTGTGGATGGAGGCTTCCGCCACGCCACCGACCTGCTGCCCGCTGCCGGTGTGGAGTTGGTTCGTCTCTTCGGGCCAGAGCATGGGGTCGCCGCTACCGCGCAGGATATGATTGGTGTGGAGGAGGAGAAGGAGCTTGTCCCTGTTGTATCGCTCTATGGTGACTCCGAGGACAGCCTGCGTCCGGATCCGGATACTCTGCGGGATCTAGATGTGCTGCTCTTCGACATCCAGGACATCGGCAGCCGCTACTACACCTACCAGGCCACCTTGGGCTTTATGATGGAGGTCGCAGCGACCACCGATACCAAGGTGCTCGTGCTGGACCGGCCCAACCCCCTCGATGGCCTGAGCGTCGAAGGCAATGTGGTGGGGAAGGGCTTTGAGAGCTTTGTCTCCGCCTACCCCTTGGCCAACCGTCACGGCATGACCATGGGCGAGCTCGGTCTGTACTTTCAGAAGGAGCTCGGGGTGGACTGCGCCCTGGAGGTGGTCCAGTGCACTGGCTGGCGCCGGGATCAGTACATCGATGAGACCGGCGCCTCTTGGGTCTTACCCAGCCCCAACATGCCGACTCTGGAGACGGCCATCATCTATCCGGGGCTGTGTCTCATCGAAGGGACCAACCTGTCGGAAGGACGGGGCACAACCCGTCCTTTCCATCTGGTGGGCGCACCCTGGTTGGACCCGCGCAAGTTCGCCTCCCTCTGTCAGAAGGGTGCTCAGGATGCAGGACTCGAGGGGGTGGCCTTTAGAGCGGCCAGTTTTCTACCCCAGTTCCAGAAGCACGCCGGTCAGCTCTGTGGTGGCGTGGAGATCCACCTCACGAACCGACACGCCCTGCATGCCCTTCTCCTGGGCTGGGTGGTCATCGAGGCCGCTCGTCGCTGCGATCCTAAGAACTTTGCTTGGCGAACGGAGACCTACGAGTTCATCGACAACCCCATCGCCATCGATCTTCTCTGCGGGAGCGCGGAGGGACGCTTGGCCATCGAAGCGGGTCTCCCACCTGGGGACTGGGTTCGCGCGTGGGACACGCAGCGAGCCGACTGGGATCAGGCCAGGGAGCGCTGCCTGCTCTACTGAGCGGCCTCCTGCTCTCAGAGCAGGAGGCAACGCAAGAACGGGGACCCACCATATGGTGAGTCCCCGTTTTTGATGGGCTGTCGGTTCAGGAGAACAGGTCAGCATCCATGCAGGCATCGTCGCCAGTCTGGATGGCCTTGGACATGGCCACGGCGGCAGGCAGGTTGTTGGACGAGTACCACTTGGCGTTGAGCACCTTGCCCTTGTAGAACTTGCGGTCGCTCTCGCTCACATCACCGCCCTTCAGTGCTTCGATGGCCACGGTGGCCTGGTCCAGGATGTGCACGGCCAAGACCACGGTTCCGAAGAGGTTCAGGAAGGGGGTGGCCTGAAGCATGGCGCCTTCCAGGTTGCCCTCGGCACCCAGCTTGCCAAGCTGCATCGCGGCAGCGCCCAGGAAGCCTACGGCCTTGTTGGTTGCATCCGCTTCGGCGTCGAGTTGGCCAGTGGACTTTGCTGCTGCAATGTCCTTCTGTGCTGTCTGCATCCAGTTCATGAAGACCATGCCACCCTGTGCCCGCATTTTGCGGCCAACCAGGTCCATGGCTTGGATGCCGTTGGTGCCCTCGTAGATGGAGGCGATCTTCACGTCACGAACATGCTGCTCGGCGGGGTATTCGCCGGTGTAGCCGTAGCCGCCGAAGATCTGCATCGCTTCGGTCGCGATCTCGTAGCCCTTGTCGGAGGAGAAGGACTTGCAGATTGGGGTGAGCAGCTCCACCAATGCCATCTTCTGCTTGCGCTCGTCCATGTCCTGGGTGGACTCGGCTTGCACCAAGCGAAGGGCGGTGGTGTAGTTCATCGAGCGCAACGCCTCGATGGTCACCTTCATGTTCATGAGCATGCGGCGAACATCGGGGTGCTCGATGATGGCCACGCGCTTTGCGTCAGGGTTCTTAAATTCCTTGATGGAGGTGCCCTGGATGCGTGCCTTGGCGTAGGCCTTGGCATTCTCGTAGGCGGCTGCGGCGCTGGCCAAGCCCTGGATACCCACTGCGATGCGGGCCTCGTTCATCATGTGGAACATGATGCGCATTCCATCACCGGGGTTGCCGATCAGGTAGCCCTTGCAAGGCTCATCAGCGCCGAGCGCCAGGGCGCAGGTGGCCGAGGCCTTCAGGCCCATCTTGTGCTCGATGCCGGCGACGTACACGCCGTTGCGGGAGCCGTCGTCGAAGTTGAACTTGGACACCAAGAAGATGGAGATTCCCTTGGAGCCCGCTGGAGCGTCGGGCAGCTTGGCCAAGACCAAGTGCACGATGTTCTCGTTGAGGTCCTGGTCACCTCCGGTGATGAAGATCTTCTCACCGGTCAGGTGATAGACGCCTTCCTCGTCCGAGGGCACAGCCTTGGTCAGGGAGTCGCCTACGCTGGAACCCGCACCGGGCTCGGTCAGGCACATGGTGCCGCCCCACATGCCGGTGTTCAGGTTTTCTAGACACTTCTCCTTCATCCACTCAGCCCCATGGTGGGCCAGAAGGTTGGCCACACCGCGGGCCAAGCCGCCGTAGGTGCTCAAGGCAGGTGCGGCGCCGGTGATGACCTCGCCGATAGCCATAGCGACAGGCTCCGGCAGGCCGGTGGCTCCCCACTTTGGATCGCCAGATAGACCCACGAGGCCACTCTCGCCCATGATCTTGTAGGCCTCGGGGTAGCCCTCGGGAGTGGTGACCTTGCCGTTGCCGTGGAAGACACAACCGCCGGACGCGTCGCCCGCGCGGTTCACCGGCCAGAAGACTTCTTGGGAGAGACGCAGGGTCTCGTCGATCATCGCCTCGTAGGTCTCCTTGTCGAAGTCCTCGAAGCGCTCGATTCCTGCAAGGGCGTCCTGCACCTTGAGCTGCTCGAAGAGCACGAATTTGATGTCACGGGTGTCGATGTTGTAGCTGGTACTGCCGTCCATCTCGGTCTCCTGAATGAAGCGTCATTCACTGAATGGTGATTCAGTTGCTACCCGCAGAACCTATCGGGGTCAAGGGGGGGGGCATCTTTGTAGGGGACTGGATCAGCTTTTAGCTCCCAAAGAGCTCGTCGAGGCCCTCGCGAAGAGACGAGACAGCCACGATTTCCAGCCCATCCGGTGCATCTGCCTCCGCTCCCTTTGGACACACCACCCGATCAAAGCCGTGACGCATGGCTTCCATCAGGCGTGGCCCCGGGTGAGGTACCGCGCGGAGCTCCCCAACCAAGCCGACCTCGCCGAAGACCAGGGTCTTGGGTCGGATGGGCTTGTCGATCAGCGAGGAGACAAGGGCTCCAGCGATCGCCAGGTCGGCAGCAGGCTCCTGCAGGCGCAGTCCACCAGCGGCGGAGACAAACACGTCCCGGTCATGCAGTGGATGGCCCTGCTTGCCTAGTACAGCCAGCAGCATGTTGAGGCGGGCTTTGTCCAGGCCCAGGACGGTTCGGCCCGGCGTAGCGGGCGTAGGCCGTCCCACTAGAGCCTGGACCTCGGCCAGCAGGGGCCGGCTGCCTTCCAGTGCGCCGAGAACTGAGGTCCCCGAGGCGCCCACGACGCGCTCTTTGAGTAGGCGAGCGCTCGCATCAGGAACCTCTTTCAGGCCCTCCGCGACCATCTCGAAGAAGCCCAACTCCCCGGTACTTCCGAAGCGGTTTTTGGTCGCCCGCAACACCCGAAGGTGAGAGCGTCCATCGCCTTCGAAGTAAATTACGGTGTCGACTAGGTGCTCGAGCACCTTGGGGCCCGCGATACCGCCTTGCTTGGTGACATGGCCAACTAAAAAGGTTGGAATGTCCCTGGTCTTGGCCAGTGTCATGGCTCGAGAAGCGACCTCTCGGACCTGGGATACCGAGCCGGGAACTCCGTCTAACCTACCTGTGTAGAGGGTCTGAACGGAGTCCAGAACCAACACGGCGGGCCCCATTTTTTCGGCGGCAGCCATGGCAATGTCGAGGTTGGTCTCCGGGAGTAAGTAGAGGCACTCTCCGCTGATTCGTAGTCGTTCGGCGCGCAGTCGGATCTGCCGCGCGGACTCCTCCCCGGAGACGTAGAGGACTGGAATGCCTCGGTCTGCGAATGCGGCCAGGACCATCAGGAGTAGTGTGGATTTTCCCACGCCTGGATCTCCGCCAATCAGTGTCAAGGAGCCGGTGACCAATCCACCACCTAGCACGCGGTCAAGCTCTCCGATGCCGACACGTAGGCGGATCTCCCCCTCGTTCATTGGCACTTCGGAGAGAGGGCGGGGACTAGGGATTGGCCCCTTGCTGTTCAGCGTCGGTTTAGGTCCTCCGGTGACCTGTGGCTCGAAGCTGCCCCAAGTCCCACAACGCATGCAGCGGCCACCGCCCTTTGGGTCGCGGGCACCGCACTCTCTGCAGACATAAACGGTCTTGGCCTTGGCCATTTCTCCCTCCGATGCGCCAAGTTAACCGAGGGGGCGGACATAAATTGGCCGCCCCGATCAAAGTGGCCTCGTTAGCCTAAGGAGGTTCAACAGGGTGAGACGTGGAGCTCAGAGAGCGCGCATTGTGGGCTGTGGTCAGCGCCGGGCTCTTCGCCTTGCTCGAAGCCACCCTGGGTCTGCTCTTGCCGGCCCAGGGTCTTGCCTATGCATGGCTTGATCTACCCGTCTCCCTCTTGGGTTGGTGTGTCTTGGCGCTGCTCTTGTCGCTGCCCAAGTACGGGGAACGGCTCGCCGCGGGGGGGCTCCTCGCGCTGGCCTTGGCGGTCTTGTTCGGGTCCCCGTGGTGGTCACTCGTAGGTCTGTTGGCTGTTGGCCTACCCCGGATCGGGCTTGGAGCCTTTGCGGTCCTGGGTCTGCTCTCGGCTTGGCAGCACCCCAGGGTAGAGCCGGTACAGGCCGACAATCCGGAACTCCCAGGACTGGTCCTGATCACTGTGGACACCCTGCGCTTCGATCACGCCGCACAGCTGCTTGACCGGCAGCCCTTGCAAGCAGTGAGCGCCGCACCCTGGACGCTGCCCGCTATGGACAGTCTGATGCTGGGGGTAAGCGCTGTGGAGCACGGGGGTGGACGGCGAGGAGAGACAGGCATCACACGGCCGATGGGGGAGCTGCTGGCCGAGCGCCTCTCAGGTCAAGGGTATGCAAGCTCAGCCTGGGTCTGCAATCCACATCTTCGTAGGGAGCTCGGCTTTGACCGAGGTTTTGACTCCTATATGCACGCGGATGACTGGCGTGATCCGGTGCTCTTGCGCTTTCTGGCCGATGACCGGCTGCAGCGCTGGACGGGTCGTATTCCTCGTGTTTGGCGTGCCCGTGACCAAGCTCTGATTGCCCTAGCGACTCAAGACGTGGAGCGGGGGCTCGACGGTCGCTTTCTCTGGCTGCACATCCTCGGTCCACATGAATACCTGCGAGACCCAGCCTCACGGGACATCGTCGACCCAGCGGAGCTCTACGCCCTGGCAGTCCAGCGCAGTGCTCAAGACTTGGCTCCGCTCCTGCAGGCCATTCCAGCGGGGACTCGGGTGTTGGTCATCAGTGACCACGGAGAGTCCTTGGGAGAGGGGGGCCGCTGGGGTCACGGCACCGAACTCTCCGATCCCCAGCTTCTTGTCCCAGCTTGGATCATAGGGGTCACGCTGCCAACGCAGCAGGGCACCTACTTTGCTTGGCACCTCCCTCAGGTTGCCTTCGACGGAGCAGCACTCTTTCCAGTACAGGAGGTGCCAGTCACCGGCTTGCGCGAACACCCCGAGCAGGCCGCGCTGCGTACGGCGTCCGGCTACCAGCCCTTGGACCTCAATCAGGTTTGGGTGCTCTCGGAGCAAGAGCTAGAAGAACTTGAGCATCAGCTCCGGGCCCTTGGGTACCAGGACATGTGGCGGGATACGCTGGCTGAACCGGAGCCAAGTCCATGATCCTCACCGTCACCGCCAACCCGATGGTCGAGCACTTCTTCCACGTGCCAGGCTTTGCTGCCGGAGGGGAGTGGCGACCTGAGCGCAAAGCAAAGGTTGTAGCGACCGGAAAGCCCCTCAACGTGGCCCGTGCGCTCACCTCTCTTGGAGCCGAGGTCATTGCTGTGTGTGCAGTGGGCGGGGCCACTGGGCGGGAGATCGAGGAGCTTGTTGAACGGGAGGGAATCGACGCGCGCATGGTGCCCATTCGGGAGGAGAGTCGCCGCGGCTTTACGATTTACGACAGCGACGGTCAGGACACCACGGTGTACGGGCCAAGGGTGGCGCTGCGTGATGCAGAGGTAGACGCCATCGTGGCCACAGTGCGCTGTTTGCTCCCAGCGGAGCTGATCGTTCTGGGGGGCAGCTGCTCCCGTCCCGAGCTCTACGGGCGCTTGGCCCACTTGGGAATCCCTATTGTGGTCGACGCTGATGGAGAGGGCTTGGAGCTGGCGATGGGCGGAGATGTGTTTCTCGCGAAGCCCAATATGCGGGAGGTAGCAGAGACGCTTGGCGCCTTAGACGGCGAGCGCGCGCTCTTGGAACTCACCCGCCGCAAAGCGCGGAACGCTGTGGTGACGGATGGTGGGGGCGAGGCCTGGTTCAGGTGGCAGGGCAAGACCTTTAGAGTCATGCCGGCCAAGGTGGATGTCGTGCATACGATCGGCTGCGGTGACGCCCTCTGCGCGGGACTGATCCACGCTTCTAGTCGTCCTGCCCGAGAGGCGGTCGCCTTTGCCATGGCTTGTGGGGCACAGTCGGCAATGAGCGACGGCGTAGCGCAGCTGGATGAGCGTGCCTGCGAGGCCTTGGCCCTCCAGATCCAGGTCGTCCCGGCATGAAGCTGCTGCGCTGGGGCCAGTCGGCCTACGAGACGGACGCCTCTTTGGACTTGGAGGCGCGCCTGTTGGGAGAGCATGGCGTCCAGGTGCACCGGTACACGGGTCCCCGGCCGCCGATGCAGGATGTGCAGCTCCTCGCCGTGACTTCGAAGGTTCGGGTAGACCAAGCCCTGCTTGCACAGGCCCCTCAGCTCCAGCTCGTGGTGACCACTACCAGTGGCTACGACCACATCGATGTGCCCGCTTGCAAGCGCGCGGGCGTGGTGGTCTCCAGGTCCCCCATGGCCCGGCGGGATGCGGTGGTGGACACCGCCTTGGCGATGGGCTTGAGCTTGCTTCGCCAGGTACCTGCACTCCAGGCCCGCGCTGAGCAGGGTCGGTGGGCGCGCAGCGAGCTGCCCCAGCTTCCAATGCGCTTGGTTCGTGGTCTGCGAGTGGGCATTGTGGGGCAGGGAGTCATCGGCGCTCGAGCCGCGGAGTTCTGGCGTGTGTTGGGCGCAGAAGTGCTGACCTCGGATGTGCAGGCTGGGCACGAAACCAGCGTGGATCAGCTCATCGAGAGCTGCGGGCTCCTCAGTCTGCACTGCTCACTGACCCCCTCAAGCCAAGGGCTCATCTCTGCAGCACGCCTTGATGCAATGGCACCCGGGACCGTTCTGGTGAACACGGCCCGTGGGGGATGCGTAGACGTCCAGGCCTTGATGGATCGGCCGCACGTGCTGGCCGGATTGGATGTGTTTCCCCAAGAGCCGTTCCCTGAACTGCAGGCTTTGGCGCGGCGCCCAGGAACGCTTCTTCTACCGCACGCGGCTGGCTACCACGTGCACTTGGGGGAAGCGGTGGCACGCGAGCTGGCTCAAGCTGTGGCTGCTCACGTTCAGGGGCAGCCCGTGCCCCATGTCATCACGTGAGCTTCGCGATGGCCCGCATCACTGACTGATCGCTCTCGATGTTGGCCACGTCCGTAAGGGGGACCCACTTGGCTGCCTTGGCATCCGAGCCGGCCACGGCGTCCAGGGAGGCGGCTTGAAACAAGAAACGTAGGTCGTGGTGCTCGTGTTCAGGGTCCTCTTTGCGCGCCGGTATGCGGTGTACATCCACGTCGAAGAGACCCGAACCCACCTGCGCCAATTCGGTGATGCCGACCTCTTCGGACACCTCGCGTTTGGCGGCCGCGAGGACGTCGACGTCCTCGGGGTCGATGTGTCCGCCAGGCTGCAGCCATCGGTGAAGCTTCCCGTGGAGAATAAGGAGCACCGAGGCGCTATCAGGGGATAGGACAAAGCTCGAAGCGGTGAAGTGTCCTGGCTCAAAGTGGTCCCGCGCGCAGGGATCGCCGGTCTCCGCTCTGGCCAGACGCCGCATCTTCTCCAAGTGCGAGGTCTCTACTTCGTCTGCCGGTACGTGCGTATCAAGCAGGGCGCGTAGATCCATCAAGCGGTCCATGTGGAGCTCCTCGTAGCGGGTCCAGCGTCTGGCCTCGCGGGCGAAGGTGATGTTGAACTTTTCGGGAGCCGGGCGGCTGAGCTTCAGCGGCTCGTCAGTGATCGGGTGCACAAACTCCAGACCAGAGGCACATAGAAAGAGCCCCTTACCGCGCAGAGGA
>JBLHMA010000068.1:0-17607 GCA_047621545.1 Cognaticolwellia sp.
ATCTGCTCTTGCAGCGAGGTAAGTACCTCCTCGATTTCGGTGACTTGCGGACGAATTCTGTCCGCGACATCAAGGGATGAGATTTCGTTCTTCATCACCACTTTTTCGATGGTGGCAGCAGAGAACTTCCCGCTCTGCTCCTGCGCACGATCGATAAAGGTGCGGAGCTTGGCGTACTCCTCAAGATGACCCTTGAAACTTTCCAGCAGATCGGCCTGTTCCATGTGCTCCAACCACTCCCGGGGCGAGGACCCCACAACGCAGCATGCCGCTCCGAGAATAGAGCAGCGACCACTGGGTTTTAGTGGATGCGATGCTGTGGAGTCAAGGCGAGGCAAGCCCCGGCTGGCGGATTGGCCCGAGGGCAACCCACAATGAGAGATGCATGCCACCGGCCAAAGGACTCGCCTGAATTCGTGCGCGGCGGCGCATTGACTTGCCAGTCGCATCGCTGACCGCGTAAACGCGGAACAAAGTCTCCACGCCAATCAGCGGGACGAGAGATTGGTAGTTCTCGGTGTAGGCGAAAAATGCCCCGGTACAGACGAGCATCAGCTCTACAAGAGCATATCCAAGTCCCAACCCACGCTCTCCCAATAGAAGATGGCCCGTTCCTGGCCACAACATGGAAGCACCGAAGACGACCAGCGGCCTTGGGCTGTGATCCTTGAGGCGTGAGAGCTCCAAGCTCTGGCGGTGGTAGAGCTCCGCAGCCTCCTCTTTGAGCTGAGCTGTGGTGGTTTGCTCCCCATTGATCCATGCCCCCTCCACCAATGCCAGACTGACTCGATGCTCTTGGTTCCCCCCTGTGAGCATCAGCGAAGTCGGTCCGGCACTCTTCACCGACCCCTGGATCTCCCCTCCCCCGACCAGCTCAACTTGTACCTGATCGCCGGGCTCCAGTGCCCATGCCGCGGCGCAAAGGAGCAGAGGACTCACCCGACATACCCCTGGTTCTGTTCCAGGTTCTCAAAGCGAGTGAACTTGCCTTCGAAGAAGAGCTTTACTGTCCCGGTCGGCCCGTTTCTCTGCTTGGCTATGATGATCTCGGCGACGTTGGGCTCCGTTGTGGTGTCCGGATTGTAGTACTCATCTCGATAGATGAACATGATGATGTCGGCGTCTTGCTCGATGGCCCCTGACTCACGCAGATCACTGACCATCGGCCGCTTGTCGGCCCGTTGCTCAACCGCGCGGTTGAGTTGACTAAGAGCCAAGACGGGCAGGTCCAGTTCCTTCGCCATGTGCTTCAGGCCACGAGAGATGGCCGAGATCTCCTGCTCACGAGACTGGGCGTTCGCACTCATCAGTTGCAGATAGTCGATGACAATCAGGGACAAGTTCGGGTTGCGAGCCTTTAGGCGCCTGGCCTTGGAGCGTACCTGGGTGATGCTCAGGCCTGGGCTGTCGTCGATGAACATTGGGGCGTGGTAGAGCGTCTCGTTTGCTGCCTCCAAGGCCGGCCAGTCCTCGGCCTTAGACAACATTCCGGTACGCATCTTTCCAGCGTCCACTCGGGCCTCGGAGCCCAGAACACGCATGGCGAGCTGACCGGCCGCCATCTCCAAGGAAAAAACCCCCACCCCGTAGCCAGCGATCGCAGCCCGCTGGGCGAAGTTCAGCGCAAGCGCAGTCTTTCCCATCGCGGGGCGCGCGGCCAAGACGATTAGGTCCGAGCGCTGGAATCCAGCCAAAATACGGTCCATATCAATGAACCCAGTGGGAATGCCGGTGACCTCGCCACTGTTTGACGCCCGCTGTTCCAGCTTCTCGAATTGCTCATCGAGTAGCGTATTCAAGGGCAGCCAGTCCTTCTTGGAGCGCTGCTGGGCGACCTGAAAGACCTCCTGCTCAGCAAAATTGAGCAACTCGGCCAAGTCCTCGGAGCCGTCCATCACCTTCCTGTTGATCTCGGCGGAGACGCGGATGAGCTGCCGAAGAACGCTCTTCTCCTTGACCAGCTTGGCGTAGTACTCCAGGTTCTCCGTGCTTGGAACCTGCTCAGGGAGAGAGGTGATGTAGGAGAGGCCACCAAAGTCCTCGGCCGTGTTGCTCGCCACGATGTAGTCGTGAAGGCCCAACACATCCAAGGGGTCACCCTTGGAGCTCTGTGCAAGCATCAACTCAAAGATTTTGGCGTGGGATGCGGTGTAGAAGTCTTCAGGGACCAAAACCTCACCAATGGAGGGGATCTGCTCGTGGTCCAGCAGTAGCCCCCCTAAGATGGCGCGCTCAGCATCCAGCGACTGGGGGAACTGTCGGGTCTCCACACACACCTCTCTTGGGGGGCTCAGGCTAACCCCAAACCTCAGGTGTTCCCCAAAAACCGCTTCTCCAAAAGTACCCTCACCGAAACCCGACCCACAAAAGCGCACGACCAAAAACAAAGCGGGCGGCGTGGACTCAGTGTCCGCGCCGCCCGATTGACGTTGAGACGCGATTACTCGCGAATCACATAGACCTTCACGCTGGTGTCGATGCCCATTGGCAGCTTGATCTGAGCATGATGCACGCCCAGGCTACGGATGGCATCGTCCAGGACGATGGACTTGCGATCCACCTCGAACCCCTCAGCGGCCAAGGCCTCTGCGATGTCCTTGGTGGTGACCGAACCGAAGAGCTTGTCCTCGTCGCCAGCAGCGCGCTTGATGGACACAGCCACCTCAGCCAGCTGGGCAGCGAGAGCCTTCGAGACGTTCTCGATGCGGGCCCGACGGGCTGAAGTCACGCGCTTCTGATGGTCCAGGCGCTTGACGTTCCGCTCATCAGCCAACATCGCCAGACCGCGTGGAATCAGGAAGTTGCGCCCGTAGCCGTCGGCCACGCTCACAACATCGCCGACCACACCCAAGTTCTTCACGTCTTCCTGCAGGATGACCTTCATGACTCAGCCCTCCTCGGAGGTAGCTTCGGCGGGAGCAGCTTCGGCGGCGTCAGCGTCAGCGGCAGCGGCGGGAGCAGCGGCTGCTGCGGCGGCGGCCTCGGCAGCGTCAGCGGCCTTGGCAGCCTCAGCGGCAGCCTCCTTGGCAGCAGCAGCTTCGGCCTGCTTGCGTGCCATCTCAGCGTAGGCAGCCTCTTCGGCGGCACGAACGGCCTCCTCAGCGGCGCGCTTTGCAGCTTCCTCGGCCTTCTGCTTCACGATCTCCTCGGCGGCAGCCTGAGCTTCGGACAGGTCAACGTCCACAGCCAGACGAACCGTCAGGAAGCGGAGCAGCTTGTCGTCGATACCCAAGTTTCGCTCGAGCTCGGCGATGAGGGTGCCAGGGCCCACGAAGCGAACGTAGACGAAGTGTCCCTTGGAGTTCTTCTGGATTGGGTATGCCAGCTTGCGCTTGCCCCAGTCGTCGAAGAACAGCAGAGTGCCCTCGTTTCCGCCGATGATGGTCTCGACCTTCTCACTGATGGTCTTCAGAGTGTCCTCGGGGACCTCAGGCTTGACCACGTAGATGGTCTCGTACTCGTGCTGGATCAGCATTTGAAAATTCCTAAAAGCTAAAGAGGCCGTCGAAGTTGGCGAGCAGGGGCGCAATCACAAGTGCCACGACGCTCATCAGCTTGACGAGAATGTTGAGAGAAGGACCGGCGGTGTCCTTGAAGGGGTCGCCAACGGTGTCGCCAACAACGGCAGCATCGTGAGTAGGGGTTCCCTTCTGAACGAAGGTTCCGTCAGGCATCTGAAAGCCCTTGCCCTCGAAGGACTTCTTCGCGTTGTCCCAGGCTCCGCCAGCATTGGACATGAAGATGGCCATCGAGACGCCGGAGACAGTCACGCCAGCAAGCAGGCCACCAAGGGCCGCCTTGCCGAAGAGAAAACCAACCAAGACAGGCGAAATCACAGCCAGTAGGCCAGGCAACACCATCTGCTTGATGGCCGCGTTGGTGGAAATATCCACACAGCGCGCCGTATCAGGCTTGGCGGTGCCCTCGAGAAGGCCGTCGATCTCGCGGAACTGACGACGAACCTCTTCGATCATCTCCATCGCAGCCTCGCCCACCGCGCGCATTGCCATCGCGGAGAACAAGAAGGGCAGCATGGCGCCCACGAAGAGACCAGCCATTACGATGGGCTGGCTGATGTCAATGGTCTTCAGACCCGACTGCAACATGAACGCGGCGAACAGTGCCAACGCGGTCATCGCAGCCGAACCGATAGCGAAGCCCTTTCCGATGGCTGCGGTGGTGTTGCCCACAGCATCCAGCTGGTCAGTACGCTCGCGAACGATGGGGTCCTGGTGCGACATCTCAGCGATGCCGCCAGCGTTGTCAGCAATGGGACCGTAAGCGTCCACCGCCAGCTGAATGCCAGTGGTGGAGAGCATGCCCAAAGCTGCAATGGCAACACCGTAGATGCCCGCGAAGGCATTCGATGCGACCACACCTACTGCAATGACCAAAACTGGAACCGCTGTGGACTCCATGCCCACTGCCAGCCCGGCGATGATGTTCGTCGCCTCGCCAGTTTTGGACTTCTCGGCAATGCTCATCACGGGACGCTTGCCCATCGAGCAGTAGTAGGAAGTCACCAAGCCAATGACTATGCCAGCGCCCAGACCGACCACCGTTGCGCCACCGACCTGCCACCACTCCACAACGAGGGATCCAGGGGTGTCATAAGTAGCGCCGCTTGCCGGCCAGTACAGGTAGGACAACCCAAAGGTCGCCACGGCCATGACACCAGCTGCACCGAAGGCACCGATATCCAGTGCGACCTGAGGGTTTCCACCCTCCTTGGTCTTCACAAAGAAGGTACCGATGATGGAGGCAATGATGCCGCCACCGGCGATGAGCAGCGGAAGAATCACAGGAGCAAGGTCATCCTCACCACTCTGCACAACCAGACTTAGGCCCAGAACCATGGCAGCAATGATTGCGCCAACGTAGGACTCGAAGAGGTCTGCACCCATTCCTGCCACGTCACCGACGTTGTCACCGACGTTGTCAGCGATGACAGCGGGGTTGCGAGGGTCATCCTCGGGCAGGCCTGCCTCGACCTTGCCGACCAGGTCGGCGCCGATGTCAGCAGCCTTGGTGTAGATACCACCACCCACGCGGGCGAAGAGCGCGATGGACGAAGCGCCCATCGAGAACCCGGTGAGAACATTTAGAATGGTGACCCAGTCGTCCCCAAAAATGGTGAAGTGGTACAGGAAGAACAGTCCGGTCAAGCCCAACATGGCGAGACCAACCACCGTCATACCCATCACGGAGCCGCCAGAGAAGGCAACGTTGAGGGCTTCAGAAAGGCTGTTGCGTGCAGCGGCAGTGGTACGAACGTTTGCGTTCGTAGCCACCTTCATACCGATGTAGCCGGCCAAGGCAGAAGCAGCAGCGCCCAGCACAAAGGACACGGCAATGAGCGGGCTTTGGCCGTCGACGCTCCAGTAGGCAGCAGCCAAGATGACTGCGACCACAGCCACAAAGCCAGCCAAGACCTTGTACTCACGGGCCAAGAATGCCATGGCACCGATTTGAATCTGTTCGGCAATGTCCTTCATCACTTCGGTGCCAGCATCTTGCTTGCTGACCCACGAAGACTTCCAGACCGCGAACAGCAGCGCCAATACGGCGGCTACGGGTACTGCAAATACTACAGGATTCATAGTGTTTCTCCTCCGGCCGGAGCCGGTGTTTGATCCGCAGCAGGCTTGCTTCCCTTGCGGCCCTTTCCAGGGCGCACATTGAAGCGATTCATGGCAGCTTCCAGCCCTTCGGTAAGAAACAACTCCACACCATCTGCGGCCTTGTCGACCACTTCAGCGAGGCTGTCTTTTTCCGTAGCATTCCACTTTCCAAGCACATAGTCGGCGGTCTCCCACCCTTCTGGTGGCCGGCCAATGCCGACTCGAACCCGGATGTAGCCCGGGCCGCCCATGTGCTTGTGCAGATCACGAAGACCGTTGTGTCCGCCGTGTCCCCCACCCATCTTGATGCGGACCGCACCAAAAGGGAGGTCCAACTCGTCGTGCACAACGATCAGATCGTCGATCTGCCCCTTGAAATAGCCCACCACTGAGCGCGTGGGATGTCCAGAACGATTCATGAAGGTCTGGGGCTTTAGCAGCACCGCCTTCTCTTGCTTTATGGGGCCAGAGCCCACCAGCGCACCGTGCTGCACCTTCGCGCAGTCGATGCTCCAGCGCTCTGCCAGACGGTCGACGACCAAGAACCCGACGTTATGCCGCGTTCCATCGTACTTAC
Source organism: Cognaticolwellia sp. (assembly GCA_047621545.1). Lineage (GTDB taxonomy): Bacteria > Myxococcota_A > UBA796 > UBA796 > CAJQPC01 > CAJQPC01. The sequence goes on from JBLHMA010000068.1 coordinate 6,199, forward strand.
GTCCGGGGTTGCCCAATCCAGCTATAAATCGCACTTGGAAAACCCTGCTTACTCAGCTGCTGCGGCCGCTTCTGCGGCATCTGCAGCCGCGTCAGTGCGGCGGCCCTTGCAGGCGAAGATGTTGAAGTCGATCTTGGTGATGACCTCGCAGCCCTCGGGAGGAACGACGGCGGAAGCACGCAGCATGTCGCCCAAGTCCATCTCAGTCACGTCGACTTCGATGACGGCAGGGATGTCCTGAGGCAAGGCCCGGATAGGCAGGGTGTGACGCAGATTCAGCATCTTACCGCCGACCACGATGCCCTTGGCTCTGCCGACGTGGGCCACAGGGACCTCGACGAGCAACTTCTCGTCCTCACGGACCTCAAAGAAGTCTGCGTGGAGGAGGCGGCGACTGACAGGGTGCTTCTGAGTGGCGGTCAAAACACAGTTCTTGACGCCTGCGCCCGTGTCGCTGGCCAGAATGGTGTTGGGGGTGTTGGAGCGTTGAAAGATGAGCCGGAGCTCAGCTGGATCAATGCTGATGTGAGCTGGGTCTGCACCATCGCGGTACACCAGCGCAGGGATGCGGCTGGCTGCGCGAAGCTTGCGCGCTGCCCCCTTCCCAAAATCCGAGCGGCTTTGTGCCGACAGCGGGGTGGCGTCCATGAGAAATTCCCGAATTCGGCGGGAGCCCTCGCGCCTTTTGAGCGTGCAGTAAGCACTCTGTTCAAATGAACAGAGGCTAGCCAGTCGCGCCCTGGGCTCCGGGGTCAATCTCGTAGACGACCCGACGCGGCAGCAATGTGTGCGGTGGGTTTCCACCGCGGCGCGCATGTATCGGATCCCCACCCCTTAGGCAAGCCTCACACTGTGAAGAGTCGTGAGACCGAGTCAGAGTGGTGAATACTACGGATGGCTTCCGCTAGGAGTACCGAAACGCTGGCCACGCGAACCTTGCCTGTGGCCTTGGCTGCGTCGGAGAGCGGAATGGTGTCGCTGATGATGATTTCGGTCAACGGCGACTCCATGATGCGGGCCGCAGCCGGACCGGAAAGTACCGCGTGTGTCGCAACAGCGATCACTTCCTTCGCGCCATTGTCCATGATGGCCTGGGCCGCCTTGGTCAAGGTGCCAGCGGTGTCGATCATGTCGTCCACCAGGACAGCAAACTTACCCTTCACGTCGCCGATCATATGCATGACCTCGGCCACATTGGGACCCGAACGGCGCTTGTCGACGATAGCCAAAGAGGCCCCAAGATGCTTCGCATAGGCCCGAGCACGCTCGGTACCACCAGCATCCGGGCTGACCACGACTACGTTGCTCACACCCACCAAACGCTCACGCAGGGCCGTCATCAGCCGGGGAGTAGCGTAGAGATTGTCCACGGGCATGTCGAAGAAGCCCTGAATCTGCCCAGCATGCAGGTCCATGGTGAGCACCCGGTTGAACCCGACAGCGGTAAACAAGTCCGCCACCATTTTCGCTGTGATGGGTGCACGAGGCGCAGCCTTGCGGTCCTGACGAGCGTAGCCATAGTAAGGAACAACCGCGGTTACTCGGCCAGCGCTTGCGCGTTTGCATGCGTCGCCCAGGATGAGCAACTCCATGAGGTTGTCGTTGGCAGGCGCCGAAGTAGGCTGAAGCAGAAAGACATCGCGTCCACGCACGTTGTCCGAAATCTCAACCTGAACTTCGCCGTCAGAGAAGCGTCCGACCTTGGCTCGGCCGAGCGACACCCCCAAGTGTTTGGAGATGTCCTCGGCGAGAGCCGGATTGGCATTGCCGGTCAGGAGCTTGATCTCACCGTACATGCCAGCCTCTCGTGCTAGAAAAATTTTGGGGCGGCAGGATTCGAACCTGCGAATGCCAGGATCAAAACCTGGTGTCTTACCACTTGACGACGCCCCATCAAGAGCCGGCCTTATAGCCCAGTCAGGCTACGCGACAAGGCCCCTAGAATCCACTCTGGGGTGTCCCCTTCTCCGGATCGCTCAACGCGTCGGCATTTTCTGGGCTTGCACCCGGATGTCAGCAAAACGCGGATCTTGATCCCAAGCACCCAGTTGCGGTGATCGCAACACCGGAAGAAGGGCCGGCTCTCCCAACGCTCGCAGCCCAAAAGCGACCCCACCATAGATGACCGCTGTGTCCAGGTGGCTCGCCGACCTGCCTAGTTCATGTGCATAGTGAATGGCCATTAAGTAGCTGCTCTCCGCCAAGCACCGCGCCTGACCTCGTTCGACGCAAGCGTCCAGGACGGCCTGGAGAGCGAGCACATCCAAGCGACCGATTGACTGCGCGAGCTGGAGCCGCTCCAACTGAAGCGCCAAGTCCTCGGTTGGCCCAAAAGAGGGCGCAGCATCCAAGAGCGCCAAAGCCTCCTCCCCTCTGCCATCCCGCGCCATCAACCGCGCCATGTTTAACCAGGGCGCAAGCTCGGCTGGCCGGCTGCTCATGGCACGACTCAAGAGCAACTCTGCCTGCGCTTGATCCTCCTCTACCAGTGCGAGACGGGCTGCGTCGGTGAGCACCCCGGCGCTCTGTTGCAGTGCCGCACATTGGCGTAGTGCTGAATGAGCGATGGCCACTTGCCGTGCCTGCTGAGGGCCTGGCGTAGCCACCTCGGCTCGGCCAACCGCCAGGCGGAGACGCAGCGCCTCTGCCTCCGGACTCTTTAGGCGGCCAAGCATGGCCTCGCCGGCGGGGTGCTGGGCTGACAGGCAGGCCGCAGCCACTGGGTAGAGATCCTCACCTAAGATCAAGCCGGCAGAGCAGGCTTGCTCAGGTTCCCCCGCGGCCTGCCAGAGAGAGGAGAGCCAGACGCGTTGGTCACGCGCCAAATCCAGCTGTCCTGCGCTTCTCAGAATTTCACGGGCGCTGGGCAAAAGACCCTGCTGGAGACTGAGCTCAGCGGTCGCCAAGCGTGGAACTGGATCCATTGGCAGGACCAGGGCGGCCTGGGTGCAGTGCTGCATGGCGCTTGGGCTGCCGATTTGGAGCGCCAGCGTGCAAGCGTTGAGGAAGAGGGCAGGCTCTGGAAACTCTCCTAAACCAAACTCAGCTAAGGCCAATGCAGTGGTTGGATTCTCCTCTCGAAGGACCTCAACCACGTGGCCATCGCCGCTCAAAATCACAACCATCTTCATGGCCTGGTCCGCCCCCTCTGGGTCCCCGACCTGCAGCAAGGCACGGGCATAGCGCTGGTTCTGCCTATCGCTCATGTCCCGGCCCAGCGAGTAGGCCCGAATGGCGCCATCCACATCCTGCTCCGCCCAGGCCCGATCTCCCCGCTCTCCGGCCGTTCGACAAGCCAGCAGGGCGAGGAGGATCACTCAGGCGGCCCGCAGCTTCTTGGATGCTGAGCGCAGTCCATCCAGAGTCAGCGGGAACATGGGGAAGATCTGCCCGATGGCGCTGACGGTCGGGTGACGCCAGTAGGCCTGGGGATCCGGGTTCAGCCAAACGCTGTGGGGACAGGCCGATTTGAGCTGCTTGAGCCAGTCGATGCCTGCGGGACCGCGCTCGCCGAATCCGCCGCTGTCTTGGAAGAGCTCCCATGGCGCCATGGATGCATCGCCTACATAGATGACCCGATGTTCCGGGGTCAGCTCGCGCAGAACCTCCTGAGTGGGCCGTCGATCCCAAGTCTCGTAGTTCCGAAAGAGCTGACCATAGACGCAGTTGTGGAAGTAGTAGTGCTCAAAACTCTTGAAATGCTTGAGTTCCGAGGCCGCAGTGAACAGGCGAGAGACCAGCTGGGTGTGTGGCGCCATGGATCCCCCGGCGTCCATCAGCAGCACCAAGCGCACCCGATTTGCCCGATCCTTCTTGAACACCAGGTCAATGTCTCCGCCATTCTTGCCCGTCTGGTCGATGGTGCCGTCCAGATCGAGGACCTCGGAGCCCTCTCTGAGCAGCTTTCGCAGCGTACGGAGAGCCACCTTGAAGTCACGTACGTCCAGACGCACATCGGTGCGGTAGTTGGCCCAGCGCCGATCCCCAGCCACTTGGACTGCGCTCCGCCCACCACCCTTTCCGCCCACCCGAATGCCCTGATTGGATTGGCCGCCGTTTCCATAGGGCGACGTCCCCCCGGTTCCGACCCAGCGATTCCCGCCCTCGTGGCGCTCCTTCTGCTCTCTCAGGGTCTCGTTGAAGGCGTTGAGGAGCTCCTCCAGAGACTTAAAACCGTGCTCTCCCGGCGCCCTCCCCTCCTCCCAGGCTTTGGGATCAATCAGCCACGAGGTCAGAGCGTGTTTGAGCTGCGGCTTGAGGTCCACTCCAGCGAATGTGGCGTGGAAGGCGATGTCGTAAGCATCATAGTTGGCTTCCGTATGCACGAGCACTGCGCGCCCGAGTCGGTAGATGTCGTCCAGATCTCTGGCCAAGCCCACCGACATGCCTTCCAGAAAAGTCAGCCACTCGCCAGTGCCAACCCGCAGGCCCTGGGCGCGCAAGTTGTAGAGAAGAGGCAGAAAGAGCTGACCCGGGTCGGCGGCCATCAGTGGCCTCGGCGACGGCGCAAGTCCAAGGTCTCCAGATCCTTCTCCTGCTTGAGGAGCACACCCAAGAACGGAAGCTTCTTCTCGATGTCCTCAGCCTCTATCCCCGCCCGGACCAAGACCGTGAGCCAGTCCAAGAACTCGGAAGTAGACGGCTTCTTGCGCAAGCCGTCTACTTTTCGGAGGCTGTAGAAACGCTCCATCGCCTTGGCGAGCAGGACCTGGTCCAGGTCAGGGTGGTGCACCTTGACGATCTCTCCCATGCGCTGGCGATCGGGGAAGCCGATGTAGTGAAACACACAGCGCCGCAGGAAAGCGTCAGGGAGCTCCTTCTCGGCGTTTGAGGTGATGATCATCACTGGGCGGTGCTTGGCAGCCACGGTCTCGTCCAGCTCTGGAATGAAGAACTTCATCTCATCCAACTCACGGAGCAGGTCGTTGGGGAACTCCAAGTCGGCCTTGTCGATTTCGTCCAGAAGCAACACAACCTGGCGCTCACTGGCAAAGGCCTGCCCCATGGGGCCCATCTTAATGTAGCGGCGGATGTCCGAGATGTCCCCGTCACCGAAGCGGGAGTCATTCAAGCGCTGCACTACGTCGTAGGTGTAGAGGCCCTCTACCGCCTTACTCGTGCTCTTGACATGCCAGCTCATCAGGGGAATGCCCAAGGCCTCGGAGACCGCGTGGGCGAGGAGCGTCTTGCCTGTGCCGGGCTCGCCCTTGACAACGAGAGGTCGCTGGAGAGCGACTGCGGCGTTGACCGAAGAGAGTAGGTCAGGGTCGGCGATGTAGCGGGCGCTGCCCGAGAAGCGTTGGAAAGCCATGGGTGGGTCCTATTCACCCGTCCATGGGCCGGCCACGCCCCGCCGTGCTATGGAGAGGTCGCGGGAGGGCCTGCCGCCACAATTACGTGGCCACGCCGCCCATCCCCAACCCCAGCGCTGCACAGCTCCACAGCTCCACAGCTAGACAGCTCCCAGCGCGCACCCCAAGGAAGACACTTGGAACCCAACATTGCCGTTCTCATCGACTTTGAGAACATCGCCGCCGGAACCGAAAAAGAAGGGCTCGGCAAATGCAACGTCGGCCTAATCATGAACCGCCTGCGTGAAAAGGGCCGCGTTCTCGTCGCTCGTTCCTACGCAGACTGGGGCCGCTTTGCGCGCTTCAAGAAGGACATGATGTTCGAATCCGTGAGCCTATTTGAGCTCTCGGCCCACGGTATGAACGACAAGAACCGTGCAGACGTGGCCCTGGTCGTGGACTGCATGGAGCTTGCGCTCACCCGCCCCTACATCGACACCTATGTGGTGGTGAGTGGCGACTCGGACTTCACACCGCTGATCATGAAGCTCCGTGAGCTAAACAAACGCGTCATTGGACTGGGCACACGCCGCAGTACCAGTCGCCTGATCGTCGAGGCTTGCGACGAGTTCATCTTCTACGACACCCTGCGCCAAGAAACGACCCAGCGCACCCGTCGCCGCTCCGAGGGGGCTGACAAGCCCACCAAATCGCTGAGCCGCGAGGACGCGATGGAGCTGGTGACCGAGGCTCTAGCTGCCCTGCAGCGAGAAGACCCCAAAGCCTACCATGCCTCCCGCATCAAGGAGCAGATTCTCCGTAAGGAACCTGCCTTTTCCGATGCTGACCTAGGCTTTTCCAGCTTCGCGCGCTTCGTCGAATACTGCAAGAAGCAGGGCTTGGTGAGCCTGACCCGCGATGCCCGTGGCGGCGGCTATTTGGTTGACACCATCGATGAAGAAGCTGGTGCAGACGAGGCCCCCGTGGTCGACCTCTCCCCGGGAGCTCGCAAGCTCTACGAGAGCCTCAAGTCCGAGGACTTCGAGGTACTCAGCCGCGAGATGCGTCAGAGCTTGGCCGACACCATGATGCAGGTCATCGAGGAGCGCTCGGCCAAGAACAAGCGCGTAAACATCCAGTGGGTCACCCAGGACAGCACAAAGCGCGTTCGCGCTGCTACCCCAGAGCTGAGCGCTCGCCGGGTCAAGTCCCTGATCAACGTGATGCACACCAATGGCGTGTTCCGGCACAGCGACGGCGAGCCCGTCCGGTCCTTCTTTGCAGCCTTTGAGCTCGGCGCCCCCGACGCGAAGGGTCTGATGAAGATCCTGGACGTGGCTGCTATGCGGAAGCTGCAAGAGATGGGCGTGAACCTCAAGGAACGCGTGCCTGACTTGGCTGAGCTGCTCTACGGCAGCAAGGACCAGTCTCGCGAGATCGAAGAGTTGATGGCTTGGGAGCTCTCCCGCTCAGGGACTGAGGGCAACACCGAGGCTAAGCCTGCGGTCAAGCCTGCGACCAGGACGGCGGTCAAGCCTGCGGTCAAGCCTGCTACTCGGGCATCCGAGCCCGTCAAGGCCGATGCTCCTGCAGAGAAGAAGACTCGCCGACGTCGCTCGCGTAAGTCTGAGGATGATGCCGCTGCTGCTGAGGCTGTTCTGTCCGCTGAGAAGAATGCTCAGACTGCGGCAAAAGCTGAGGAAGAGGTGCCCGCTGAGGTGACCCCCGCCCCCAAGAAGAAGCGTGCTCCACGTAAGCGCACTGCCAAGACCGCTACTGCCAAGGCGACGGAAACAGCTGCTCCCACGAGTGAGGCTGCCCCAGCACCCGAAGAAGCAAAGGCTGCGCCAGCGGCAAAGGCTGCGGCCCCCAAGAAGGCTGCACCAGCGGCAAAGGCTGCACCAGCGGCAAAGGCTGCACCGGCGGCAAAGGCTGCACCGGCGGCAAAGGCTGCACCAGCGGCAAAGAAGGCTGCCCCGAAAAAGCGCGCTCCCCGCAAGACTGCTGCTGCGAAGACGACTGCTGCCAAAAGCGCTGAGTCTGACCAAGCAGCCGATGTCACGGATGCGCCCACAAAGAAGACGACCACCCGTCGTCGTAAGCCGGCCGTCAAAAAGGAAGCTGTGGAGGGAGAGGCCAAGGCCGCTCCTAAGAAGCGCACTACTACGGCGCGCCGCAAGCCGACAGCCAAGAAGACCGAAGAGCCTTCGGCTGAGTAGTTGAGTGGCCCTTCCGTAGGGCAATCAAAGAACGCCCCAGATTCCTTGGACTCTGGGGCGTTCTTCCTCTGGGGACCCTTCAGGCCTGCACGACCTGACGTATCGACCGCACAGCGTCAGTGTCAGCGCTCAGCTCTGCGCACCGCTGTACGATGAGTGCCAAAGCACTGGCAGGCAATGGGCGGTCCAAAAGGTTGATGTCCAGTGCCATCGACCACCGCTCCAGATCGTGGTGTTCGGAGCGAAGATTGTCCGCGCCAGCCTCGAAAATTGCCTGGTCCAAGGCACGCTTTGTGCCACGAGTTGTCCCATGGGCGACCACCAATACTGCCCGACCTGGGCGCAGGTCATCCAACATACTGACTTGGGTACGCGGGGCCAGAACACAGTCGCGGATGCTGCCTGTCCTTGAAAAAGACAGGGTGGTCTGAGCCACACGCTGAGCGATTCGGGGCTGTGCCTCTTGGGTCGCCGCGCCGATGTGCGGCGTACAGACGACCTGGGGATAGCCCCCGTAGGGGTTGTCCCAGCCAGGTCCGGGAGTGCGAGGCTCCTGCGGGTAGACGTCCACAGCTGCGGCTCGAATCACTTTGGCCCGGACAGCGGCGATCAGGTCTGCGGGCTCGTGTAGGAACCCTCGGGACAAGTTCAAGAATATGCGTGGTGCGTTCTCCGCACGTTTCTCACCCAGCGACATGAGCAGCTCCCGGGTCACCAAGCCGGCATTGGAGCCACCTCGGAAGTCCTCTGCGCTTGGATGCAGAGTCACCATGTCGCACTCGGCAAACAAGGTCTGGAGAGTATCCGCACTGGTCCACCCCATCTCTTGACCCACCTCCTGAGCTACCCGGCGGTTGTCATGAAAGCGCACCTCCATTCCGAGGGCTTGAGCCACCTTTGCAACCCCGCGACCGATGTTGCCCAAACCGACTATGCCCAGACGCTTTCCGAACACTTCAAAACGGCCTCGGTTGTTCTTTTGCCAGTCCCCTCTATGGGTCTGGCTGTTGGAGATGTGAATGCCTCGGGACAGGCTGATCAAGTGACCGATCACCAACTCAACCACCGAACGGCCATTTGAGATGGGGTCGTTGAACACCAGAACGCCGCGGTCCGCGCAGGCCTGCTTATCGATGCTGTCATCTCCGATGCAACAGAGCTGAATGGCCATCAGATCCGGTGCACCCTCGATGACTTGTCGCGTGACTGGCACGCGGCTGCGCTTGAAGAGGACTTGGCTCTTGTGGGCCTGAAGTTCAGCGAGTAGCTCCTCCGCTTCGGGAGCCTGACTCAGGCGAACAACCTGGTCAAAGCCCCGCTCCAAGAGCAACGGGTCCAGGCTATCGTGTGGGTTTTCTACGACAAGGGCGCGGGTGAGAGGGCCATGATGCTCCAAGGGCGAGCCCTCTCCATACCCCTTGGAGCGCGTTAGGGGGAGACGGTGAAAGTACTTGCATGTGACATCGACGGCGCGCTGATCGACGTGCGCCCTAGCTTCTACCGAATCATCCATGAGCTGAGCGATGCCTCTTTGGAGGACATCCACCGTTTCAAGAGCAATGGCGGATTCAACTGCGACTGGGACACCGCCCGGGCCTGCGCCAGCTGGATCGGGGCAGGAAGGCCGGAGATTTTCGGTCAGGTCAAGAACGTTCAGGACGTGCTGGAGCAATGCGGCCACGACCCCGGTGACCTTCAAGAGGCTGGCCAGGCTCTCTACAGGGGCGGATACTGGAAGGACGAGACCCTGCTTGTTCCTCCCGGATTGATGCACACTCTGAGCACGCGCTTTGAAGTGGTTGCATGCACAGGCCGTGATCGCTGGGAGCTTGAGCGGGCTCAAGACACCTTGGGCTTTGAGTTCTCTCGGGCCACCACGATGGAGGAAGTGCGCAAGCCTGACCCCGAGGCTCTGCTGCGTCTATTGCCAGCCGACAGCGAACTCTGCGCGATGTTTGGCGACAGCGAAGACGACCGCCGCGTAGTCCAGAACGCCCAGCACTACACCCGGGTACCGCTGTTCTTCTTTCCGGTCACCGAGAGTCCCATGCCCCTGCTGCAGGGATTGGTGGACCGGCCCGACACGATGGCTTTCCTGAAAGAGGTCTGCGAGTACCAGGACCCACCGTGCTGATCCGCCGGGTCATCCCGGTCCTGGACGTACAGCGGGGCCGCTTGGTCAAGGGCATGCAGTTCGGAGACCTGCAGGATGCCGGTGACCCCGTCGCCGCAGGCTGCCTGTACGGGGAGATGGGTGCAGACGCATTGATCGTCCTCAACATTGGATCCGATCCGGCATACCACGACCGCTTCTTGGACCAGGTCAGCCGCTTGGCCGCCTGCTGCCAAGTCCCTGTGATTGCAGGTGGGGGCATCAAGGACGAGGCGAGCTTTGGCGAACTCCTAGATGCGGGAGCGACGGCGGTTTCTGTCGCCAGCGCCGCGATTCACGACCCCGGCTTGGTCGATCGATTGGCGAAGGAGTTCGGGAGTGCCCAAGTCCTGGCCGCCGTAGATGCGCGCTGGGCTGGAACGGGCTGGCGGGTCCACAGTGATGGTGGGCGGCGAAGCACTGACCTGGATGCCATTGAGTGGTGTGAGCGCCTGCAGTCCCTCGGAGCCGGGCAGCTCATGCTCGTCAGCATGGACCGAGATGGAACCGGCGCTGGTTTTGACACCGACCTTGTGCGCTATGTACGTGAGAAGGTTGAGATTCCAGTCATCGTAGCTGGAGGCGCAGGTCGTTTGGAAGACTTCGTGGACGCATGCAGAGCAGGGGCCCACGCGGTCACAGCGGCCTCGCTCTTTCACTTCCGTTCTCTGACCATCGGCGAGGTCAAAGAAGCGCTGAGCCGAGAAGGGTTCGGCGTGGGTGAGCGGGCTTCTTTCAACTGAGCCAGCGTCTTGAGACAGTAGGCGACGCTTTTGCTCTCAGATTCCGGGTCCGCCAGGGACCCAGTAGAGCGACTGCCCGTACCGGTCCGAGACCAGCAGCCCTTCATCGCTGCCCGCTATGCCGGTACCCAGTGGGTTCGCACTCTGGGCTTGCAGGCTGTCTTGACTCAGGCTGTAGCTGCCGGCACTCAGAGGACCGTAGATCACCGAGATAGCGCCATAGGTCTGGGCAGATGGGTCATTTACCACAACGTCCACGCTCCCATCGCCGTCAAGATCCCCAAAGACCTGCGCGTCGGTGTAGCTGTCCCCGCTGCCGCCACGGAGGCGGATGAAAGCCTCGTCTTGGTCCTGCCCAAAAGACTCCGAGTCAAAAGCCAGCACCTCGCCGGTATTCCGAGCATGTAGCCAGAGCTCGGGGTAGCCGTCCTGATCGCTATCGGCGCAGCTAAAGTTGAAGGCCCCAAGCTGCGCCGAGAAGCTGTCCACGACCCAAAGATCGCTCTCGTCTACCAGAAGCAGGCCTTCTTGCAGGGTCTCTGCCCACAACACACCGCTTTGGTAGTCCAGGCCGAAGCTTCCACCAAGCAGCAGCCCCTCCCGTCCAGTTCCCAGAACATCGCAAGGGCGAAGCTGCGTGGATGCTTGGTAAAACTGGCCATCGAAGCGCACCTCCCCGGCTGCATCCAGAGGAGTAGAAACCGCGCCAGGATCGGCATCAAAGAGGAATACCGCACCCTGGCTATCGGCATCCACAGATTCGTTCGGCGCAGTCACAGCCAAGAATCCATCCACAATGGCCAAGCTCGTCCCGATGGTGTCCCCGCCGTTCTGAATCAGCGGCAACGCGTCCACGCTGCTCTCCAAAGCGATGGGCCCCAATGCCACAAAGACATGACTCCCGTAGATTCCGCCGTCGTAGTGTTGGGCAGATGCCACCACCAAGTCCGGCTGCCCATCTTGATTCAAATCCCCCGTCGCCAGCGCACTGCCCAGAATGCTGT
>JBLHMA010000069.1:0-17587 GCA_047621545.1 Cognaticolwellia sp.
TCCAGCGGGATCCCGGTGGCCATGCGATCGGTGTCCAGGGCCTGGGAGATGGAGTTGACCCCAGCGATGCGCGCATTCCAAGGCTCAATGCCGAAGCGCTCGCACACGTACTTGAGGATGCTGGCGTGGTCGTAGACCGTCGGATCCACCCCCTGCTTGACCCACGGGCCGATGATCAGCGCAGGGACCCGAAAGCCCAGCTGCTCAAAGCCCTGGTAGTCGTCCGGCACTTGGGGAGGCGGCACATGGTCGTAAAAGCCGCCGTGCTCGTCATAGTTGATGATGAACAGCGTGCGGTCCCATGCTGGGGACTGCGCCAAAGCCTCGTAGATGGAGGCGATGAAGAGCTGCCCCAAGCCTACGTGGTGCGGAGGGTGGTCATCGTTGTAGGTAAAGCCTGGGTCGATCCAGGTGAACTCCGGCAGCCGACCAGCGGAACAGGCGGCGAAGAACTCCTCGATGTAGCCAATTCGGGAGGCGTCCCAGGTGTCCTTGAGCAGACCCAGAAAAGGCGCGTCTGTGTAGAAGTAGCGCCAGTCAGCCCCAACGCTCTCCAGGGCCTTGTAGACGTTCATCTGATCGTAGCCGTCGGGATGAAAGTCGTTGGTCTCCATGCCCTTGGAGGTGCCAGTGTGGCCGTAGATTCGGTTGGGCCAGGTGCTGCTCATGACCGAGCAAAAGTATCGGTCCGGCACGCAGAAGTGACTCGCCAAGGCGTAGTGCACCGGAAGGTCGTCGGCGGTGTAGTAGCCCATGGCTTGGCGGCCGATCTCGTAGCCGTGGTTGCCCTCGTGTTTGGTCACAAAACCATCGTTGGCGCCGTCGTTGAACTGCTCGTGGCTGGAGTGCCACGAGTGTGGTGGGTCCTCCTGACAGGAGACATCCAGGTGGTAGACGGTGACGGTCTCGCCAAGCTCACTGGGGTTGCTCTCAGTGCCGACCAATCCATCGATCTCATCACGGCCCTGGACCAAGGTCAGCGCCCCAAGAAAGTGGTCGAAGCTCCGGTTCTCCATCATGAGCACCACGACGTGGTCGATCTGCCCAGGCGCCACTCCGCTGTCCTGCTCTACAGGACGACAGCCCGGTAGGGCCGCAGCGCCCAAGGCGGCGGCAGCTCCAGACTTGAGCAAATCTCTGCGGTCGATGGCCATGAGGCCTCCTTTGCGGAGAGCCTACCGCGATGCCGCCAGAGGTAGAAAGGACGCATGAGCCCTGAAGACCGAATGACCCCGCCCTCCATCCTGGAAGCCGCACTGCCTGCCCACGCCCCAACCTTGGGTGTCAACGGTGTCCTGGAGCGACTCAAGTCCCTGGACTTCCCCATCGTCGAGGCCGAGACCGTCACGCCCTCGCACCCAGACTGGGAGTGGGAACTCTCGGCGATCTGGAGGGATGAAGAGCATGAGATTCCGCTGCAGATCTACGCGACCCACACCGACCAGGAGTTGGTGGACGTACACACCACACTGGGACATCTGGACGAGAACGAGGCCATGGCGCTCAAGGCCTGCAACCGCAGCCTGGGCATCTCCCTGAGATTGCCAGACCTGGACCCACTGGGGGGCTTCCATCTTCAGGTTCGGCTGCTACAAGCCATGGCCCCACTCGCCGCAGGTGTGGTCGACCACAGCTCTTTTGTCGCCCGCCCGATGGGCTGGCTGGAGGAGGCTGCCGCCAGTCCCGTGCCGCCCCACCCCAACAGCCTCTGGACCGTCCACGCCGTCTGGGAAGGAGACCGCTGCTGGCTGCACACCCACGGTATGGACCGCTGCGGGCTGCTTGAGCTGGACATGGTGGACATCCCGAGAGAGGACGCGGGCACCATGGCGCAGCTCCTGAACACAGCTGCCAGCCTGATGTTGGACAACGGCGTCCCGGAGCCTGACGAGGACTTCTTCATCGGCCAAGACATGCCCATCGTGTGGCTGCCGGTGGCCAAGGCCCTGGAGATCTTAGGTTCCGTAGACCACGGCGGGATGGACGACCGAGATGGCATCCATCTGGGAGAGCGCGGCCTGCTGCTCACCAAGGAAGAAGGCAAGCTCTGGGGCCACAACTACGGCAGTCTGATGCGCTACCGGCCCATGATGGACGCGCACCCACTGCTCTACGTCTCCGACATGGAGACCGCCCGACGCAGGTCCTTGGCCCGCGCCCGCTTGGACCGCTTCTTGATCCTCTGGCGCAGCTTCCGGGACAAGGAATGGCTCCAGTTCATCGTAAAGCTGGGCCTGGAGACCACTCAGGGCAGCCGAGAGCACATCTGGTTCTTCCTGAAAGACGCCGACCCCGAGCGGCTACAAGGAACCTGCATGAACAAGCCGTATGACGTGCCGGCCATGCACAAGGGCGACACAGGCTGGCACAGCCGGGCCCTGATCTCCGACTGGATGGTGCTGGGGCCACTGGGGCAGATCGACCCCGAGAAGATCCTGCACCTAGAGCACTTCCTGAGCGACCCCGAGAACGTGGCCAGGGTCCAGGCCAGCCTGAAAGAGAGCTGAGCCTTAGGGTCCGCCCAAGAACAACCGTTGCATCCAGGAGTTTCCCAGGTCCGTCCTGGCAAGGCGAAGCAACGCAGGAAGGCCGTGGCCTTTCAAGGCGCAACAACGCTGCCAGGGAAGATTCAGGGGAGCCCGAAATGCGTCGGTTGTCGATGGACGAGCCCTTAGCCCAACAAATCCATCAAAGCGCCTTGGATCCTGGGATGCTCGAACGCAAAGCCCCGAGCTTCCAGGACACCTGGCCGCACGTTCTGGCCCTTGAGCAACAGCTTCTCCCCCATCTCACCAAGGATGAGCTTGATGCCCGCTGCAGGCACCGGAATCTTGGTCCAGCGCCCCAGAGAATCGCCCAGAGCCTTGGTAAACCCAATGTTCTTGAGCTCTTCTGGTCCAACCGCGTTGACGGGTCCCTGGAGCGTGTCGTCGTCTACAGCCAACAGGAAGACCTTGACCGCGTCGTCGATGTGCACCCATGGGAAGGCCTGCTTTCCGTCGCCTACCCGACCGCCCACGCCCAGCTTGAAGGGCAGTAGCATCTGCTCCAGAGCCCCTCCGTCCGTGGACAGGACCACACCCAGCCGCACATGGACCACTCGAGCTCCCGCGACCCGCGCCGGCTCTGCGGCAGACTCCCAAGCCAAGCAGACTTGAGCCAGAAAGTCGTCCCCGGGCGTGCTGCCCTCGTCGACGCGATCCGGTCTGTCCGCTCCATAGATGCCGACCGCACTGGCGCACACCAACGTTGGCTTGTGGGGAGATCCGGCCACCGCCTCTGCGATGCTGCGGGTGCCCCCCTCCCGAGACCCCAGGATGCGCTCCTTGGCCGCATCGGTCCAGCGCTGGGAGATGGGCTCTCCAGCCAAGTGAATGACCGCATCGACGCCATCCAGAACGCTCGGATCCAAGCCCTCCCCCGGGCTCCAAGACCGTTCGTCGCTGCCACTGGCCTGTCCACGTCGAAAGCGCAGGACCGTGTCTCCCCGAGCTTTTAGAGCGCGCTGCAGGGCTTTGCCCAGCAGTCCCGAGGCACCCGTAATGGCGATGGTCTTGGGCATTGAACCTCCAGGGCCGAGATCGGCACACGCAGCATAGGCCCTCAGGCCGAATTGGGTGCTCGTCAGGTCTTGTGATCGCGTCAGACCGGCTGCTGTGATCCGAGCGGATAGAGAGGGTTCTCAACATGCGCCTCACCGTCCAACGTGGGGGACCCGGTCCCCTGCTTCGTCTGCCCTCTGAGCGCCCTTTGTGGGGCGTGGCCCAGGCCATCTTGGACGCCGAACCTCGCTTTCAGTGCTGCACGGTCGTGCGAACCAACAACCGCACACGGGTCCTGAGCTGGAAGAAGCAGCCCAATGGCCTAGAGCTGCGCGTGTCCAAGACGGTGTTGGCCCACCCCAAAGACATCGCGTCGGTCGTCTTAAAGAATGACCAAGTGGCCTGGGCACGCCTAAGCGCGCTTCACATGGGGCAGCGCGAAGAGGTCAAGCCAGCCGTCCACGCACCCCTTGGCCGGGTCCACGACCTGCTCCCCTTGTGCACCCTGGCCCTGCGTTTCATCCCCGAGGTCACCGAAGCGCCGCCTCTGCGCTGGGGAGATTGGCCAGCACGCGCACCCAGGCGCCGCATCCAGCTCGGCGCCTGCGATGGCGTCGGCATACGCGTACATCCCGTGCTGGACCACGCCAGCGTACCGGAGTTCGTCTTGGAGGTCCTGCTGCACCACGAGCTGCTGCACCTGGCCATCCCACCCAAGGTCGTGGGCGGCCGCCGGGTCATCCACAGCCGCGTGTTCCGTCACCGGGAACGCCAGCACCCCGCCTACGCCAAGTCTCAGGCTTGGGAGCGGACCCACATCTCCAATCTTCTCCGGCGCATCCGCGCCCAAGGCTGACCCCATGGCCCACACCTTCCGCCGCATCGCCGTCTACTGCGGCTCCTCACAGCACGCCGACCCCAAGTACTACGCGCTCGCTCAAGCCGTCGGTACACACCTTGCAAAGCAGGGAATAGGCATCGTCTATGGAGGCGGGCGCGTGGGTTTGATGGGCGCTCTGGCCGAAGCAGCACTGGAGGCTGGCGGCGAGGTCATTGGAATTATCCCCAAACTCCTGGAAGACCGCGAGGTCGCCCACCACGGCCTGACCGAGCTCTACGTCGTCGACGGTATGCCCCTGCGCAAGTCCATGATGATCCAGATGAGCGACGCGTTCTTGGCTCTGCCTGGGGGCTTTGGCACCTGGGAGGAGATCCTGGAGGCTGCTACCCAAGGCATGTTGAACTACCACCGCAAGCCCCTCGGCGTGCTCGATCTCGACGGCTACTACGGCCCACTCCAGGCCATGATTGCCCAGGGAGTCGAGGAGAAGTTTGTGCGGCCCCAGCACGCGGACTTGATCCTCTTCGACGACACTCTGGAGCCCCTGTTGGAGCGCATGGCGCAGGTGGAGATTCCGGAGCTGAGCATTCCGGTTGGAGAGGGTTGATGTCTATGCTTTCACTGGCATCACTGGCTGCGCTGCTCTCCTGTCTGTCCTCGCCTGCGGACTCGACCCGCGACTCGGTGGCTGAGGAGATGGACTTCCAGTTCAGCTTCGTCGTGCTCGCAGACCCGCACATCTCCTCCTCCCCAGAACATGAGGCGCGCCTGGAGACGGCTGTGGACTGGATAAACGCCCAAGAACAGGACCGCAGCATCGAGCTGGTCGTGGTGGTTGGAGACATTGGGTGGGGAGCTGGGCTGGAGACCTCGGCTACGCAGCTGGGTGGGCTCTCTCCGACCTGGTTCCCTATCCTGGGCGACAACGAGATCGCATTCGGTGACGAGGCCAGGTTTCAGGAGGTCTTTGCACCCCAGTACGAGGTCTTGGCCAGCACCTATCCGGACTACCGACGCGGGCAGATCGAGGTCGAAGAAGACGGCCAGATCATGACCTTGCAGAACCACGTCTTTACCCACCGGGGGCTGACATGGGTGGGGCTGGACTGGAACGCCCGCGGCAAAACTGGGCTGCTCTCAGAGTTCGCCTACCTCCACGACGTGCCCGGCGGCAGCCTGCCCTTTTTGGCGGACGTGCTCCAAGACCTAGAAGCCACCCAAGCCGAGGACATCCTGCTCTTCTCCCACCACCCCATGCACCTCGGGTCCTTCAACGAGGTCGAGATGGCGTCCATCACCGACCTGACCGGCCCCCTGGAGGGCCGCATCGCTGGGGCCTATGCCGGCCACATTCACCAGAATGCCAGCGTCCTGGTCGAAGAGGGCGGCTACACCGCCTGGGTCACGGACGCGACCTGGGACGATGAGAACACCCTGCGCGTGGTGTCCGTCTACAGCAACGGCACCCGCCAACGCTACGAGCAGGAGCTGGTGATTCTGGACTGACCCGCCGGGAAAGGGCCGGGAAAGAGAAGAGGCTCAGCCTGCGGCCCCCCCTCCTAAAGACTCAGCGGCTTGTCCTCGTCCAGATACACCCGAACGGCCGCCGCAATGGCCTCTCCAATATGGAGCGCGTTCTGCAGTGGCTCCCCCACCGGATGCCCGCTCTCGTCATGGTCAAAGACCAGGTCCTTGCGAATCTCGACCGCCATCGCGCTGGGTCGCCAGGGAGCGTAGCGGTACTGCTGAACCAGGCTGCGGTTGTTGGCGTTGAGAAAGCGCTGGACCTTCTCGTAGGCAAGCTGCGCCCGCTCAAACTTGGAGTCCTCTCCCACCGGTGGCCGCTGGAACTGGTGCAGGTAGGCGCGAAGCAACATGCTCTCGGCGTTTCGCCTGTTGGTGTCGGTGAGCATGGCCCAGACCGCCTGGTACGCCGCGTCATTCGCCGAGCCTGGGTGCTCCGCCACGAAGCGCTGCTGCAAAAAGCTGAAGAAGCGCCAGACCTGGGCCCGCACCTCGATGCTGCCCTCGGGCAGGGTGTAGGGGAAGTTGTGGGCCACCCCAAAGCCGGCCTTCTCCACCACCAAGCTGATGCGGTTCCGCAGGATTCGGTCCGCCGTCCACTCGCCCAGCTGATGGGGGTAGACCGGATCGAAGGCGTCCGTGACCTCGTCAATGTGTAGGCCGTCCACCCGTGTGATCAGGCTGACGGGCGCCCGCAGGGTGCCGTTGGCGTTGTACGGGTCGTAGGTGTGGATGGCCAACTTCAGGCGCCGGGGCGCCACGACACGGTCCATCTCATCGGAGATGGGGTCGTAGTAGCGCTCCAGCAGAGTGCGCTTCTGGCGGAAGCTCAGCAGCTCAGAGAAGGGGTAGTTGATCGCGAAGCGCTGGAGGTGCGGTGCGCTGCGCGGCGTGCTCCCAGGGAAGCGCCCAAAGTCCATGACTACCCGGGCCAGGTTGATGCGGTGGTAGCCAGGAAGGCCCAAGGCGCGGGCGACATGGCCGGCGACCACGCTCGCGCCCCAGTCCCGCTCGGACACATAGGCATCGTGAAACCGAGAGAGTTCAATGGACGCACCCCGCCCGTCCACCAGCGCCTCTTCCGGGATGACATGGCCATCATGGATCACGTCCACCATGACCCGAGGCAGCTGCTCTGGGCGCAACGGTGACGTTGGTTCCCCTTGCGAAGGGACCAATTCAAAGAGCTCACCAGACCCAAAACCGCGCTGAATGTCCATGCCCAAGGGCTATCCAAGGGGCATCAGGTCCACCACCAGCGGCCGGGCGTCCGAGCCCCCCAACCCTGCCGTACGCACGCTGTTTAGCCGCCAGGATGACCCTGTCCACGCTGTGTCAAGGCTGCCTGTTGGTCCCGCACCGGGAGCACATCCTGCTGGGCGGGATGCGCTGGTCGAGGGCTATCCAGAGGAGACCAGGTCCACCACCAGAGCCAAGTGGTCCGAATCCGCCAGCCGTTCCGTGCGCACGCTGCTGACCCGCCAGGACGGCCCTATCCACGCCCTGTCAAGTTGATAGAGCGGCAGAAAAAGAACAGGTCCAAAGCGCGCAGGCCAGCACCGGACCCTCTGGAGTCTGAGCATGCCCCACACACGCACGCACGGTCGGCGAGGGCCCCGGAAGGCTCAGATCTACCGCTTCGGCTGGAGCCGGCGTGCGCAAGCACCAAACCAAGACCACCCAACAGAGGGCCCCTGCACCACCCACCAAGAGCTGTCGGCGGCGCACGCCCAAGACCACGACGCACCCCAACAGGGTCCAGAGGAGGGGCTCGGCGAGCAGCAAGAGCAAACCGGGCAAGCGGTCCTCGCCAGTGCGCAGAACCACCGACAGGACGGCGGTGGTCAGCCCCACACAGGAGATGGCAAGGATCCCCCCAGTGGCGTTGATCCGCTCCACGCTGTGCCCTCCTTGGCTGCCGTTGCACAACAGAGTAGCCAGGATGTGGAAGGATCTTGCCCCGGAGTCCCAATGCACCTGCTGATCTGGTCACTTTTCGCGGCTTGCCCCAAGCCCACCGACAGCATCGAGGATCCCTACGCCGGGGCGCCCCCTCCCACTCTGGCGGAGCTGGAGGCCAAGGGAATTGCAGCGGTGGAGATGGCCCCTCAGCCCCACCCGGCGGAGCTCGTTCTCAGCGGGGCGCGCGTGATGACGGCGGCGGGACAGGTGCTGGACCCAGGCTGGATTGAGCTGGAGGGCGGCCGCATCCGAGCGCTTGGCCAAGGCAGCCCACCTCCCGGTTCCGCGCGGATCCTGGACCTTCAGGGGAGGACGATCACTCCGGGTCTCATCGACACCCACTCGCACATGGGTGTCTACCCCAAACCCAATGCAAAGGCGCACGGTGACGGGAACGAGGCCACCTCACCCACCACCGGCGGGGTTTGGGCCGAGCATTCCTTCTGGCCACAAGACCCCAGCATCGAACGCGCGGTTGCCGGAGGCACCACAACGATCCAAGTGCTGCCCGGCTCCGCGAACTTGATCGGCGGACGCGGTGCCACCCTGCACTTGGTGCCAGCCCGAGGCGGCCGGGCAATGCGTTTTCCAGGCGCCCCAGAGGGCGTGAAGATGGCCTGCGGCGAGAACCCAAAGCGGGTCTACGGCGACGGCGGCGGACCCAGCACCCGCATGGGCAACCTGGAAGGCCAGCGCATGGCCTTTGCCCGCGCCACCGAACACAAGCGCGCCTGGGAGGACTACCAGGCCGAGGCGGACGAATGGGATGGCGCCGGAGCCCCGCCCCCTCCGCCCGCCCGAGACTTGGAGTTGGAGACCCTGGTCGGCGTGCTGGACGGTGAAATCCTGGTGCACGTGCACTGCTACCGCGCCGACGACATGCTCAGCTTTATGCAGCTCTCCGACGAGTTTGGGTTCTCCATCCGAAGCTTTCACCACGCGCTCGAGGCCTACAAGATCGCGGATATCCTCGCCGAGCGCGAGATCGCTGTGAGCACTTGGGCCGACTGGTGGGGCTTTAAGCTCGAGGCCTACGACGGCATCCCCTACAACGCAGCGCTCGTACAAGCGGCCGGCGGTCGACCCGTGATCCACTCGGACTCCGCGGTGGACATTCGCCGCCTGAACCAAGAAGCCGCAAAAGCTTGGCGCTCCGCACAGGAGGCCGGGATTCCTCTAAACGAGGACGAGGTGCTGCAGTGGATCACCATCAACCCCGCCTGGGCCCTGGGTATTCAGGACGAAGTTGGAACTCTGGAGCCCGGCAAGCGCGCCGACCTGGTGATCTGGGACGGCGACCCCTTCTCGGTCTACACCAGCGCAGAGCTGGTCTTGGTCGACGGCGCACTGCTCTACGACCAGCGCCAAGGCCCACAGCCCTGGAGCGACTTTGAGCTGGGTCAAGCCCTGGAGATCCGCCAATGACACTGCTCCTCACCCTGGTCGGCAGCCTGCTCGGCTGCGCTGCACAGGCTGCCCCCAACTGCCAGACCCTACGCGGCGCCCAGATCTGGACCCCCCAAGGCATCGCGAGCGGCGACGTGACCATCGCCGGCGAGAAGATCGTGGCCATTGGCAGCGAGACAGTCGCCGGCTGGCGCGGCGACGCCTGCCCCGTTGTGGACCTGAGTGGCAGCCTGATCACCCCGGGCTTTATCGACTCCCTCAGCCAGCTGGGTTTGGTCGAAGTAGAGATGGAGGGTGGCTCACGCACAGGCGGTGGTGGCCGACCCAGCCATTGGGTGGCCAATGGCTACAACCCCCTGGCCACGGCTATCCCTGTCACTCGGGTACGCGGGATCACCGGCGTGGTGATTACCCCGACCGGCGGTAGCATATCGGGACAAGCTGCATTCGCCTCACTGGCAGGACAGACTCAAGGTCAGGCCCTGCAACCGGCTCCTGTCGCGATGGTGTCGTCTTTGGGGTTGGCCATGAACACGCTCCAGATTTGGCGTGAGAACTTCGAGGATGCCCAGGAGTACAACCAGCGCCGGCCCGCTTATGCCAAGGGCGAGACCCGCGAATACAGCCTTCCCAAGTCCGATCTCGAGGCCCTCCTTCCGGTACTCAGCGGCGAGATGCCATTGGTCGTTCGGGTGAACCGGTCCAGCGACATCGAAGCCCTGCTGAGATTTGCCACCGACTTCCCCAAGCTACGGCTCATTCTGTCTGGCGCCGCCGAGGCCTGGATGCATGCCCCAGCACTCGCAGATGCCAAGATCCCCGTGATCCTAAATGCTTTCAACGATGGGCCCGGTGGCTTTGACAGCCTGCATGGCCGGGCCGACAACGCCACGCTTCTACACCAAGCCGGCGTTCCCGTCATCCTCTCCACATTCAGCGCGATGAATGGGCGGGAACTCTCTCAGTACGCCGGAAATGCCGTCCGGGCTGGACTCCCCTACGAGGCCGCAATCGCTGCTGTGACCTCGATCCCAGCCCACGCTTTTGGCTTGGAAAACTACGGGGTGCTGAGAGTGGGCGCCCAGGCCAGCATCGTGGCTTGGCAAGGGGACCCTCTGGAGCTGCGCACCCAAGTAAGCGGCGTCTGGATCGACGGCAGACCACAGAACATGGATACCCGCCAGACCGAGCTGCTGAACCGCTACCAGTCGCTGCCCGGTCGACCTCTTGAGATGGAATTGGCCCCTGAGTAGCCCAACTTCGGGGTACACTCAGTATGCATATTTAAATTGCATCCCCGGCTCCGATGAACGACGACTCCGAGAAGACTCAGGTCCGTAAACTGAACAACCTCATTGGCGAGGGTGCGGTCAAGCGCAACGCCTATTTGATTGTTCTGAGCGGATCTGAAATTGGACGAATGCTCCGCCTGAAAGCGGGCAAAACGACCATCGGGCGCTCCAGAAGTTGCACATTTCTGATCGAGGCCGAAGGCATCAGTCGACAGCACGCCGAAGTAAACATCGACGAACTGGGCAAGCCTACAGTCCAGGACGCGGGCAGCACCAACGGCACCTTGGTCAACGGGCGCTCCGTACTCCGCGGCGCACATCCACTGGAAGACGGCGACCGCATCCAAGTGGGCGGCACGGTCATCCTTAAGTTCTCCTACCAGGATCACCTGGAAGAGAGCTTCCAGCAGCGACTTTACTCGAGCGCCGTTCGCGATCCCCTCACGGGCGCATATAACAAGCGCTACCTGACCGAGCGCTTAGAGCAAGAGTTCGCGCACGCCGACCGTCGGAACGTGCCTCTTTCTCTGGTCGTCGTGGACCTGGACCACTTCAAGCGCATCAACGACGAGCACGGCCACGCTTGCGGGGATGAAGTGCTCCGTATGGTCGCCCAACACGTCGAGAAGCACCTGCGCCGCGAGGAGATTTTCGCGCGCTATGGCGGCGAAGAGTTCGTTGTCCTGATGCGAGAGACCAACCTGAAGGCCGCTATGCGGGCCGCCGAGCGCATCCGCCGGCTCATCCAGGGTCTCGGCATTCCCTTCTCGGACCAAGTGCTCCGGGTCACCGCGAGCCTTGGCGTATCTAGCACGGACGGCGCGTGGCACAAGAACGCCCTGCGCCTGTTCATCTCGGCGGACCGCCAGCTCTACCGAGCCAAGAACCTGGGCCGAAACACCGTGTGCGGACCCGACGGCGAGTCCACCGACACGGTCTGAGCGTTAGGCCCCTCTAAACAGAGGGTATGACGTGCCTCTGGAAGGGACTTGCCTCTTGTTGACCTGGGTGCTGCTCACAGCTTGCGCGCGCTCCGTGCCGACTCCACCGAGCACAGGCCTGCCGCCGGCCCAGATCACCCACGCCTCCACCCACGACGGCTGGGATCTCCAACTGCGTCACTTCCCCAATGAAGGCCCCCCGGTGCTGCTGATGCACGGCATGGGCACCAACCACTACAACTGGGACTACGCCGAGGAGATCAGCCTGGCTGCCTACCTGCAGTCCCGTGGCTGGGATGTATGGATAGCCAGCATGCGCGGAGACATGGGCTCAACGGCTCCCCCCAGAAGAGGAGCCTCTACCTATACCTTCGACGACATCGCCAACTACGATGTGCCAGCGATCGTCGAATCTGTCTTGGCCCAGAGTCCCTATGAGCAGCTCTTCTGGGTCGGCCACAGCATGGGCGGGATGTTGCTCTACACCGCCCTGACGCGGGATCCCACGCCCATCGCAGCCGGCGTGAGCATCGCCAGCCCGGCCACTTTTGCCGAGCAGCAGCCCGTTCACCAGGTCGCGAGCACCGCCAGCCGGTTCATACCAGCCTACGGCACCACCCAGAGCCGTGCCACCTACGCCGCCATCGACGCCGTCTTTGAGTTCAACCCCATGGTTCAGCTTCTCTCCAATCCTGAGAACTTGGATCTGGAGCTGGCTCAGGGCCTCTCAGATGTAGGCATGGGCGATGTCTCCAGAGGAATGGTCAGACAGGTCCATGTATGGCTGAGCACCGGCGACTTTGTCACCATGGAAGGGGAGCCCTGGCTTACCCCGGTCGAGGTACCCGTTTTGGTGCTCGCAGGGAGCGTGGATCGTGTCGCCCCGCAGGCCAACGTCACTGCGGCGTGTAAGGTTCTGCCCCAGTGTGAGGTACGCATCTTGGGCACCCAGTCCGGGCTGAGCACCGAGTACGGCCACATCGACCTGGTGGTGGGGATGACCGCACGGATCGAGGTCTACCCGCAGATCCACCACTGGCTCAAAGCCCAGGCTGCGCTACCACCAGGCGACGGAAGCGGTGTGCAGCCCCTCTAGCCTTGCTCGACGCTCAAGGGAGAGCGCCAGGGTGTCCAGTACCGAGGTGACCTCGCTCTCGGAGTCCGTCTCTCCCAGGCCGAAGCGGGCCTTGAGTAGTCCACGCTGACGGTCAAAGACGCGCCACGCGCACATGACCAACACATGGTCCTCTTCTGCCAACCTGAGACGGGTCACACACTCGGAGCGGCTGCTCTTGAGGCCCTCCAAGTAGCCATCCTCGACCTCGTCGGTGCCCCACGTGGGATCCCGCGAATACTCGTCCTCCTCCCGATCCACCACCAGGTCCTTGAAGAGCGCGCGGCCAAGCTCTCGCCACTCCACCTCTTCCCAAGGCAACACCTTGTGGCTGACCCTGTAGGCTCCGCCGCTGATCTGTCCTTGAACCACAGCGTTCCACTCCGCGCAGAACCCCCCGGAGTCCAGCTGGAAGACAGGCGCCCCGCCCAGCTCACAGGCCAGCGCACAGTCATCGGACTGCGCGCCCCAGACATGCACAGCTCGGGAGCCGCCTTGCCGCTTCACTTGTTCAACACGAGAGATCATGGAGGGGCTCCTTTCCATCAGACTTGAGGGTACCCAATGCGGCAAGAGCGGTAGACTCTCAATGTGGACGTGATGATTCTATGCGGCGGCTACGGGACCCGAATGGGGTCCCTGACCGGTCAGATGCCCAAGCCCATGGTGCCGGTCGGTGACCGTCCCTTGCTGTGGCACGTCATGCAGATCTACGCGCGCCAAGGGCACACCCGCTTCGTGCTCTGCCTGGGCTATCTGGGCGACTACATCCGTGACTGGTTCACCGAGAACGCTCCGGCAGACTGGGACATCGTCTTTGTCGAGACCGGCCAAGACACACCGACCGGCGGACGAATTCTGGCCGCCAGTACCCACCTGAATCCGGGGCCTTTCTTTGTGACCTACGGCGACGGCGTCGGCGACGTCGATCTGGCGGGACTACAAGCCTTCCATGCCCGCCAAAAGGTTCAAGCCACCCTCTGCGCCATGCGCCCGCGCTCACGTTTCGGTGTGGTGGAGCTGAACGCTGGGCGGGTCATCCGATTCGAGGAAAAACCGCTGCTAACGCAACGTATCAGCGGTGGGTTTTTTCTCTTTGAGCAGAGCGCGCTGGGGCAACTCCGGAGGCATGAACCACTGGAGCAGGGCGCACTGGGACGCTTGGCTCTGGCCAAAGAGCTCGCCGGCTACCCACACGACGGCTTTTGGATGTCGGTGGACACCCCCCGTGACCTGCAAGAGCTGGAGCAGAGCTGGCAGGAAGGAGTACGCCCTTGGCTCGTGTCTTAGTCACAGGCGCCTCAGGGATCCTGGGCAGCGCTTGCATCTCCGCGATGGATCCCAAGACCCAGGTCATTGCGTTGGTGCACGACCGTGACCCAGCCAGCCGCCTGTACAGCGAAGGGCTCATCGAGCGCTGCATCGAAGTGCGAGGATCCCTGGCAGAGTCCGAGCGGATCCTGGCGGAGTACCAGCCAGATCAGGTCCTGCACCTGGCAGCCCAGACCCAGGTGCCCACGGCCAACCACAGCCCTCTGAGCACCTTCGAGTCCAATCTTCGGGGCACCTGGCTGCTCTTGGAGGCGTGCCGCCTGGCCAACAAGCCGCCCAGCGCCATCTTGGTGGCCAGCTCGGACAAGGCCTACGGGCCAGCGCCCTTGCCCACACAAGAGCACCACCCTTTAGCACCCACCGCCCCATACGACGTCTCCAAGGCGTGCACGGATCTAGTGGCCCGCAGCTACGCCACCCACTTCGGTCTGCCCATCGTGGTCAGCCGCTCAGCCAACCTCTACGGCCCCGGAGACACCCACACCGAGCGCCTGGTGCCCCACTGCTGCAGCCGCTTGCTGCAGGGGTTGCCCCCGGTGCTCAGGGGAACGGGCGCGATGAGCCGGGAGTGGCTCTACGTGGACGACGCAGCGATGGCCTCATTGGCGCTGCTGGAGTTTGCCGCAACTCACCGTGGCCAAGCTTTCAACATCGGCGGGGGACAGGTCGCCAGCGTGGCAAAGGTCGCTCAAACCCTGGTGGAGTTGGCTGGAGGACCTCCGGCACAGACCGCCGACCGCGAGCCCAAGGGTGAGATTCCCCACCAAGCTCTGGACACCCGTCTCCTGCGCCAGTCCACCGGATGGCGTCCCAAAGTCGACCTACGAGAGGGGCTCTCCCGCACCCTGGCTTGGTGGCAGGGGCGTTAGCTTGTCCTCTGCAGGGGGCTGGGCCACTTCAAAGCGGCCAGACCAGGATGGAAAGGCCCGCTGGAGCACCGCCATGTCCGGCCGTGGGTCCTGGTTTGAATCGGCCAAACGCACCTCGACCAGGGCCTCACAGGAAAGACAGCGCATGACGCTGACCGGATCCCCGGGGACCTCGTCGGCGAAACCGACTCGAGATCCGCAGCTTGGGCAAGGTGGGCTGCTCACGGGGAAGCGCTTCTTGTAGAGCAGGTGACCTGGACCCAGGAGCATGCCCACCGCAAAGAGCAGCGAGGCCAGCAGAGACAATGGCCCCAGCACAGGCGTAGTCAGCAGGCCGACAAAGGCGCCAAAGCTGGCCAGGGCGCCCAAGCGCAGAAAATCACCGACTCCAAAGGACACGGGGCAACCTCTTCTGCGGCGCAGAGTACCGCAGGGGGAGTACACTGCCTGTATGCACGTGGTCCTGGTGAATCCTTCGATGGGCGCCTACTACCGCCACTCCAAGGTAGCGGCAGCCATCACCCTCTCGCCGCCCCTAAACCTGGGGCTGCTAGCGGGAGCTCTGCGCCGAGCGGGGCACAGCGTCACCCTCTGGGACCTGGAGGCCGAAGACCCCAGCGCCTCAGACCCCGCGGAGTTGGAGCGGCGCTTTGCAAAGGCGCGCCCAGACATGGTGGGCGTGAGCTTTAGAACCCCGCTCTTCCCACAGGCCAAGAACATCGCCGCGGCCGCACGAAAGGCCTGCCCATCGGCTCTGATCATCGCTGGAGGCGTGCACCCCTCCACCCGACCAGATCAGACACTGGAGAAGGCCGACTTTGACGTGGCGGTGCGCGGCGAAGGCGACCACAGCATCCTAGAGCTGGCGGACGGCGTCGCCTTCAAAGACATCCAAGGCATCACCCACCGCAGCGGCACCAACGCCGATCGACCCCTGCACATGGACCTGGACAACCTGGCGATGGGCGCCTGGGACTTGGTGGATCTGAAGCGCTACCAGACCCCCAGCTTGGTGGCCAAGACGGTTCCGGTGGCCGATCTGGAGTTCTCGCGTGGCTGCCGGGCACAGTGCGTGTACTGCACCAAGGGCGTGTTTGGGAGCACCTGGCGCCATAAGTCTCCGGACCGCTTTGTTGCCGAGCTGGCCCACGCCAAGGCCCATGGTTTCCGGGCCTTCAACCTGGTGGATGACAGCTTCACAACCATCACTTCGCGGGCCATCGCCACCTGCGAGGAGATGATGCGCCAGCGCTTGGACATGCCCTGGTCGCTCACGAATGGCATCCGGGTGGCCAACGTGAACGAGGAGTTCTTCCGCATCGCGCGCGCGGCCGGCTGCAGGCTGTTGGCCTTTGGTTTCGAGAGCGGCTCCGACGAGGTTCTACAGAGAATCAAGAAGGGCGCGACCGTCGCCCAAGCCCGCCGCGCTGTGGGGTGGGCACGCAAATATGGCTTTACCATCCTGGGCTACTTCATGGTCGGCTTGCCGGGCGAGACCCCGG
The DNA here is from genome assembly GCA_047621545.1 of Cognaticolwellia sp. Lineage (GTDB taxonomy): Bacteria > Myxococcota_A > UBA796 > UBA796 > CAJQPC01 > CAJQPC01. Next base: position 16,327 of record JBLHMA010000069.1, read on the forward strand.
AGACCATTCGGGAGACCGCCCAGTTCGCTGCGGACTTGGACGTGGACTTTGCCAAGTTCAGCATCACGATGCCCTTGCCCGGCACCCCCCTATGGCACGAGTGGGCCCGCCACATCGACATGGACACGGTGGATTTCTCCATCCACAACAGCGGCAACCACCTCTACGAGCATCCGGACTTCTCCTGGCCGGATCTACAGGCCCACACGCGCGCCGCCTACCGCACCTTCTACGGGCGCCCCAAGTATGTGGCCCGGCGGGTGATGCGCGCGATGCGCAACAAGGAGCTCGGTCAGCAGCTGCGCTACAGCGCGGAGCTGGGCACGGGGGGGCTGATGGAGGCCTTTCAGAGGCGGTAGAGGCAGGCGACAGAGCGCCAATTCGATCCAACAGCTCAAGACGGTCCGTTTAGTAGACCAGCCCCACCCGACAGCCAATCCAGGGGACCCAAGCTTCGGTCAGACCGTCTACGACTCGGAGCGCCCCTCCCTCTATGGTGACACGCAGGGGCTGGTCGCCCTGCCACCAGAGCCCGAGTCCCATATCTACCCATGACAGCTCCAGGGCCGATTCTCCAGCGCCAAGACTGCGCCCTTGAGAGCGAACATGAGACCTGAGCCCTAGGTGTTCTCCGTGCAGCTCAACTTCGGCGGAAACTGGAAAAACGCAGGCAAGTCTGAGCCACGGTAGCGGGCGCCATTCCACCCACAAGACTGGATAAGCGAGCCACTCTCCGCCCCACCAGGAACGACCGGTACCCAGCCCAACTCCGAGCTGCTCCCCTTGCCACCCTGCCATAGCAAGCCCTGAGAGCCGCGCCGACCCGACGCTGTCTTGAACGCGCGCACGGGTCAGATCCCCTTCAGCGAGAAGCACACCACCCCAAGCTGCTCGTTGAACTACGCTCGCATTGAACCCGCCCCAACGCAGCGACCGCTCCCCCCAGCGCCCCCACCCGATGGTGCTGCCCAACAGAACGCCACCTCCCGCCCACTCCAAGACCGGGACACGGACGTTCATCCGATGCTGTGTGAAGAGCGGATCGGCAGAGACTCGACTAGACAGTTCGGCCAAGACGAAGCCCTCTGCTTCCCCTTCGGGTTCCACCACTTGGCTAGGGGTGGTTGACTCAGCAGAAGCAAAGGCGGCAAGCAAGCAGAGCATAGGTCTCCTCCTTCCATGCAAGCCTGATTCACAGCGAATGCCAAGGCTCTAGCTGTTCCCCCGCGTATCGCTTTGTTTCCAACCCCCGGGAATGCGC
>JBLHMA010000070.1:0-17439 GCA_047621545.1 Cognaticolwellia sp.
ACACTGCGACACTGCGACACTGCGACACTGCGACACTGCGACACTGCGACACTGCGACACTGCGACACTGCGACACTGCACGCGCAGCGCCCACTCCAAGGCCTACTCCAGGGTTTGGTCTAAGGATGCGCTGTAGCGGTCAAAGTCCTTGACCTACGGCAAGTGACCCAAGCCCTCCAGGCGCGCAGGGATTCGAGGGTCCTTTTTCGCTCATTCTATGGGAAGTAGACAATATCCTTGTACCCCGAGTGCTCCAGATAGTTCTCCAGACCGATGGGGTTGACCAGGAGGAGCTGGGGTGGCCTGGTCCGGGAAGAGCAGGGCAAAGCGTGTAGCCAACATTCCGCCCATGCTGTGTCCCACGACGATGGGCTCCTCGATGCCCAGGCTGGTCTACAGATCCCGTCTCTGCAAGGCCATTGCGGCGAGGGACCACCGGTAGTCAACCGGCTTGGAGGACTTGCCGAGTCCGGCCTGGTCTGGCACCGGCACGCCGTATCCGTAGGCCTGGAGGTACTCTGCGGTGGGCGCCCAGTAGTCCGCGGCCTGGACCGGCGGCGCGACGCCAAGTCCACAAGCCAACAATATCGTGAGTATTATCCGGCTTCTCCTTCTACTTTCTGAACTTTCCGTATCCGCTCAAGCAGCTCGTCCAGCATGCCCAGGCTCATGCCCCAGATCCGCTCTCCCTGCAGATCGATGCGTGGCAAGAGCAGGGCGTTGTCTTTCCACTCGAACTCAAACTGACCCCGTCCAACGCCGTCCAAGAGCTCCTGGAGGGGAAACCAGTTGGACGACGCTGCCTCCGCATTCAGGGTCAGCTCAGGCTGCTCTTGGAGCGCAAAGACAAAGGCCTGAACCACCCGCTTCTTGGGCCCACCACGCACCCGCGGGCTGCTCACAGCACTGAGTTCTCCGAGACAGTCCCGGGTTTTCAGGCGCAACCCCATCTCCTCACTGGCCTCGCGCATGGCCGCATGTAGGTGATCGGCGTCGCTCGGTTCCACGTGACCGCCCGGGAAGGACATGTGGCCAGACCAAGGGTCCCCCTCTCGATCGGCCCGCTTCATCATCAACAGGGACCAGCCTTGGGGGCTGTTGGCCAAGACCAGGGCGACCGCAGCATGGCGCACCTTGCTCTGCTCAAGGGGTCGCGGAGGTGGCGGCTGGGCCATGGCTTGGCGGAGTCGATCAAACATCGGTTCAGACATAAGCCCATGACCCGCGAGAAACACTGGAGTTGCACCGGTCGTATGCCTCCTCAGCTGTGTTAGACCCCCACCACTGGAGCGCCCCCCTATGGCTGACGACGCGGACCTGCTGAGCGACGAGCACGACGAGGAAGGCTTTGGTCCGTGGGCTTGGTCGCAGTTCAAGACGTGGGTTCCCGCCATCTTGATCGTGCTGGGAATCCGCACCTCCATCGCAGAGCCCTTCCGCATTCCATCGGGCTCGATGATCCCGACCCTGGCGATCGGCGACCACCTGCTGGTGACCAAGTTCAGCTACGCCATCAAAGCGCCGATCCCCGGAACGAACATCACGCTGGCGGAGCGCGGCATCCCAGAGCGCGGCGACATCGTGGTCTTCAAGTACCCGATGGACCCGACAGTGGACTACATCAAGCGCGTGGTGGGACTGCCTGGCGACGTGATCCACGTCGTGGACAACCAGCTCTTCATCAATGATGTGGCCCAAGAGCAGACCTATGTTGGCCCCGAGAACTTCCGGAACAACCGCTGCCAGTCCAACAAGGCCAAGCACTTCAAGGAGCAGCTCGGGAGCGTCTCTCACGACATCTACACCGCCCCATTGCTCTCCAGCTCCTTGGCCAACTTTGGCCCCTACCAGGTCCCAAAGGGCCAGGTCTTCGCGATGGGCGACAACCGGGACAACAGCAGCGACTCTCGTGCTTGGAACGGCGTTCCCATCGAGAACATCAAGGGTAAAGCCCACTTCATCTGGCTGAGCTACGACGCATGCGAGGCTGGAATTCCGGTCCTGGGCGAATTCCGCTTTGAGCGCTTTGGCCTGAGCCTGTACAAATAGCGCTCGGAGCTCAGTCTCAGACTGGGCCTGGGACTGAGCGTGCCTACTCCGCTCCTTCGGCTGGCAGCGGCACCAACATCGGGCCGTCCCAGATCGCATCCCAGACGTTGCAGCTCCAGCCGTCCGGGCACTCGGAGATGCTGGGTACCCAGTCCATGCGATTGAACTCCAGGCGGCCCAGCTTCCCCTTGATGGGATGTCCGGAGACGATGAAGTCGGTACCGACGGAGTCACCGTCGAACATCTGCACGATCCCGTCTGGGCCCTGGGCGATGACGCGAACTTCTTCCATCGACGGCGGACTGTCCCAGCTGAGCACGATGTCCTGGTCGGCATCGACAATTCCGTTCTCTGGGCTACTCAGGCGCAGGTTGGTGGGGCCGGTCGCAGCCTTGACCGCCAGAGCGCGCGTGCCGGACTCGGCCACCCACTCAACGCTCAGCTCTCCCTCAAAATCCGCTAGATCGATGCTGGCCTGGGGGCCTTCGCACTCGCCGTCGATCTTGCGCGCGGCGCGCAGGGCGGCAGACTCCCCGTTGAAGGTGACGCTCTCCAGGTCGCTCAGGTCTCCGCATCCGCGGTCCACTGGCACCTCCACATCCGAGAAGAGCGACCAGCCGGAGCTGGTCTGCTGCAGCCAGACGCGGGCATTGGAGGACTCCAGGTCCCCTAACGGGACCAGAGTTGTGGGAGCGCAGGCAAAGAGACTTAGAAACAACATGCCCCAAGCCTACAGCGCGGCTCCCTTTGCGCTGGTAGTCCAAGCCCGAATGGCATCCAAGAAGGGTGCTCCGTACCTGGAAAACCGCACCTCTCCCATCCCGTGCACAGCGAGCATGGCTTTGCGCGTTGTCGGTCGCACGGTGGCCATGTCTTCCAAGGTCCGATTGGGTGCGACCACGTAGGCCGGCACGTCGGCCTGGGTACAGACCTTGCGGCGGATCTCGCGCAGGTAGACCAGCAGGTCGCTCGCTATCTGGGGCTCTCCGGGACGTCGGGGCGGGGGCCGGGGCAAGCTGCGGGTCTTGAGCTTGGGCCAGACCATCTCAAAGTCAGGCTCTTGCTGGCGCATCACGCGCTCGCCCTTTTCGCTCAAGGAGAGTTCGGCGTAGCTGCGCTCTGCGCCGTTGATGTTCCGGGTCGTGTAGACCTTGTCGATGCAACCCGCCCGAGTGAGCTCCCCGAGCAGCTGTTCCAGCTCGTCTACGCGCTGCCCCTTGAGGATTCCGTAGGTGCTCAAGCGGTCGAACTGGAAGCTTCGCACCGACTTGTCCGCGGAGCCGCTGAGCACCTTGCAGATCATCTTGGAGGAGAAGGGTTTGCCCATGCGGGCCATGCACGCCAGAGCCTTGCGCACCAGGGTCTCTTCTTGGGCATCCAGTACACGCGGCCCAGTAGGACTGGCGGTCCCCTGTCGGCACATGTCACAGGTGCCACAGCGCTCGTAGGGGGGGACCTGACCGAAGTAGCTCAGCAGGAAGTGACGCCGGCAGCGGGCCCCGGCGTAGTCCAACATCTTGTCGAGCTTGGCGAACTCCTCCTGGCGGCGCTTTTGCAGGCGCTTCTCATCCAGGATCAGGGGCTCCCCCGGGCGTAGCAGCTCCACCCCGCCGATGCGCTCCGCCGGCCGCCAGCTCAGGTAGCCGCGCTCCTCCAGTCCACGCAGGGCCGCGGTGAGCTGGTCACGCTCCATGCTGAGGTGCTCGGCCAAGCGTTCTGGCTTGACCTGGAGGGCGTCCCCCGGGAACTCGTGGAGCCGGTCTCGAATCTCTTCGAGCACCTGCCCGCGACGGCCCTTGGGCACGCCAGCCGGCGGATGGGTGCTTAGGATGACCCGCGCAGGTCGATCAGCGGGGTGGATGCGACGCACCCAGCCTTCCCGCTGGAGCACGTAGATACAGCTGGAGGCTGTGCGGTCCCCGCCTGCGTCATCGGGCAGGCGCTCAGCGAGCTGCTCCCGGGTCAGGAAGACCGGGTTGGTGGCCTCGACCGCGATGCGATCCCAGACCGCTTGAACGTAGGCCGCCGGTGGATGGCCCATGGTGATGAAGAACTCCTGGGTACGCCTGTCGTTCTTGTTGAAGAGCAACACCACCCGGCTGGGCAATCCGTCGCGGCCTGCACGGCCGATCTCCTGGTAGTAAGCCTCGATGGTGCCCGGGATGTCCCAGTGCACGATGACGCGCACGTCGGACTTGTCCACGCCCATGCCAAAGGCGTTGGTGGCCACCACACAGCGCAGACGCCCGGACATGAAGTCGTCCTGGACTCGGGAGCGTGCGTCGGGCATCAACCCGCCGTGGTAGGCCTCGACCCCTTTCACGCCGGCTTCGCGCAGCGCTTTTGTGGCCTTTTCTACGTTCTTTCGCGTCGCGCAGTAGACCAGCGAAGTGCTGCCCCGAACCAAGTCTGGCACGAGGGCTTGCTTGTCGCGAAGCCCACCAACCTGAACAACCTCCAGGGCCAGGTTCGTTCGGTCAAAGCCTTGGATAAACCTGCGAGGCTGTTCCAGACCCAGGGTCTTGACGATGTCATCCTGCACCCTGGGCGTCGCCGTCGCCGTCAAGGCCACAGTGGGCATGCTCCTGCCTGAGCGCAGCAGCTGTTCGCGCACCTTGCCCAGGCGCAGGTAGTCGGGCCGGAAGTCGTGGCCCCACTGGCTCAAGCAGTGGGCCTCGTCGATGGCCAGCATGCGGATGTCCACATCCTGGATCTCCCGCATAAAGCGCGGGGAGAAGCGCTCCGGGGCCACATAGAGCAGCTCCCAGTGCCCAGCGTGCAGCTTCTCCATCCGGTCTTGCCGCTCGGACATCGACAGGCTGGAGTTGATGAATGTGGCGCGAATGCCCTTGGCAGTCAGGCCGTCAACCTGGTCCTTCATCAGCGCGATCAGCGGGCTGACCACCAGTGTTGTGCCGCCGCGGGCGACCGCAGGGTGTTGGAAGCAGAGCGACTTGCCGGCGCCAGTAGGCATGACGACCAAGGCGTCATCGCCGTCAACGACGTGTTGCACGATCTCGGTTTGGCCGGGCCGGAAGGCGTCGAAGCCAAAACGGTCCGAGAGGATCTGGAGAATGTCCATTGGGGTCCCGTGGGGGAAACGGGAAGGCAGGCGACGCTGGGTCTGTATCTATTGTCAGCAGTCCGTGCATGCAGGCTTTGAAGAGACGCTAGGTCAGTACATCGATCAGGGCCCAGCTGAGCGCTCCCATGAAGTAGAGAATCACCAGATACCCAGGCACGGTCGACGCCAGAACCATGGCCCGCACACCACGGCCCATGCGCTTGCCCAGTGCCAAGGGATAGGCCGCGCGCGCCAGCACATAGACACCCCCTGCAATCGTGGCCCCCATAGGGCCAACGAACACCGCGTTGAGCCAGAGAAGCACCAGAAAAGGCGGCATCTGCTCCAGAGTGTTCAGCTGCATGCGGTCGGCGGCCAACATCTCTCGATCCGGCGTGAAGTACCGGTCGTAGGGCTCGCCTTTCTCCTTGTACACACGCGCTCGGCGCGCCTTCATGACCCCTACATGGACGACAAAGCCGTAGTAGAGGAGAATGTAGGCCAGCGTGACGACCACAGGGCCAACGTAGGTGCTCACGGTCATGAGACCTCCTGAGCGACTGCTTACCCGGGAAGCATGCTGTGGGCGAGAGGAGGGTGGTTCGGCCTTGCACCCAGTAGACTCGGATCCATGTCCACTACCGTCATCGCCTCCGCTGCAGGTCTGTCCCTTTACTTGGCCCCCTGGGCTGCAGGGAAAGTGGACATGGTGGCGCTCAACGCGGTGCTGCTGCGCCACGGACTGCAGCCGCGAGGGACAGAGCAGCCCAACTTGGAGTTCATCGCGGCAGAAGGGCTCGAGCCAGAGCCAGCCCGCATGTTGGCCGAAGACCTGCGCGCAATTGGGATGCATGTGCGGGTGCGTAAGAAGCTTGACCTAGAGCGAAGCGCAAGGGTTGGCCAAGCCATCGGAATGCAGTTCACCGCCCTGCCCGTGTTGATGGGAGTTCTCCTCTCCGTGGTGTCCAGTGGTGCCATGGGCATAGATTGGTCACTCCTAGCCTTTGTGCCGCCCCTGCTGCTGATCGTTGCCAACCTTGTGGCCATCAGAGTGAAGGGCTCAAACAAGCTGGAGTCGGCCTCCAAGCCGGCCAACACCACCGGCCAAGTCTCCCAGGCCCTGCTATCGGTGCGCGACGAGCTGCCCGACGGCCTGTTCAGCCGCCTGCTCACCCAAGCCCAAGACCTAGAGGCGAAGGTGGCCAACAACCCCGATAGCCAAGCCGCCGAGGAGCTCAAAGAGCTGGCGGCCAGCCTGCGGAGAGACGAAGAGGCCGATGTGGTCGATCAGGTCAGCGAACTCAAGAAAGAGCTCGACCAAGCCCGACAGGCCATCCGAGAAGCCAGAAAGCACTGAAGTGCTCTAATACCGAGAATGGCAAGCCCAACCCGATAGACTCAGCTCATGCCCACCACCGTCATCGCCTCCAGCGCCGGTTTCTCCCTGTACTTGGCCCCGTGGGCCTCTGGAAAAGTAGACATGGTGGCGGTCAACGCTGTGTTGCTGCGCCACGGACTGCAGGCCCGAGGGACTGAGCAGCCCAACCTGGAGTTCATCGCGGCTGAGGGCCTGGAGACCGAGGCGGCCAGAGCGCTGGCGACAGATCTTCGAGAGGTGGGCCTGAACGTTCGCGTGCGGAAGAAGGTGGGCCTGGAACGCAGCTCAAGGGTGGGGGACGCCTTAGCGGGCAACTATCTGGTGGCAGCGATTGCGATCGGCATTGGCAGTACCCTTCTCGGCACTGGGTCGGGCCCAGAGGCGGCGCTGCTGCTCCTGCCCTTGTTGGCTGCTGCAGCCAACTTGATTGCCATCTCCATGAAGGGCTCCGGCACGCTGGAGCTAGCCAGCAAGCCCGCCGAGAGCCATGGCCAAGTCTCCCGTGCTTTGCTGGAGATGCGCCACGAGCTACCCGACGGCCTGTTCACAAGCCTGCTCATCCAAGCCCAAGACCTGGAGGCGAAGGTAGCGAACAACCCCGATGGCCAAGCGGCCCAAGAGCTCGAAGAGCTGGCGGCGAGCCTGCGGGACCACCAGGATGCTGAGGCAGTCGACCAGGTAAGCGAGCTGAAGCAAGAGCTGGCCCAGGCCCGCAAGGCGATTGCCGAGGCCAAGCGCGGCGCTCAGAAACACTGAAGCTGGCTGAGCCGTTAAAAGCCTCTCGTGATTCAAGAGCTGCCAGTCCTACGCCATCCCGCCGGCCCCCCTGAGGCGCTGGACGCTGTGGCGATCGAGGAACCCCTGGAGCTTCGGGTAGACGGAAAGCCCTTGGTGGTGACCATGCGAACGCCGGGCCACGATCAGGAGTTGGCGGCGGGCTTTCTGTACAGCGAGGGCGTGATCGACGGATCTGACGACATCGGCGCGATGGCCCATGTACACGACCTGGCCTCGACAACGGACAACGTCTTGGATCTGCATCTGGCCAGCGGGGCCCAGATCCCACAAGAGCGTTTTGCCAGCGCCCAGCGGGGCTTCTACGCCAACTCCAGCTGTGGACTGTGCGGAAAGGCGACGATCGACAACGTGCTGCTCAAGGTGCCCCCACTGGAGCACCCCTTCTGCGCCCCCCTGCCAATGCTCTGCAGCCTGCCGGAGAAGATGGAGGCCCAGCAGTCTGGGTTCTCGGCCACCGGTGGCCTGCACGCCGCAGCGCTGTTCACCCCCAAAGGAGAGCTGCTGATCCTGCGCGAGGACATTGGACGCCACAACGCGGTCGACAAGGCTCTGGGCTGGGCCCTGCTCGAAGACCTGACGCCTCTGGACCACCACATCCTTGTGGTCACCAGCCGCGCGAGCTTTGAGATCACCCAGAAGGCCCTGATGGCCCGCATCTCCGTGTTGGCCGCAGTCGGCGCACCCAGCTCGATGGCGGTGGCGATGGCGCGAGCGGCTGGAATGCAGCTCTGCGGTTTTGTGCGTGCCAAGCGCTGCAATCAGTACAGCCCGGCCCAAGAAGGGGGGCTTCCATGAGTCCACAAAAGCCCACTTGGCAAGACCACGCCATCGCAACGCTTCCAGCCATCGGTGCCATGTGGATCGCCTGGATGGTGGTCTCCATCTGCCTGCAGCGCCTGGACTTCCCCTTCGACATTGAGTGGATGGAAGGCGGAATGCTGGTGCACGCGCTGCGCCTCCAGCAAGACCTGCCCCTCTACGCCGCGCCCAGCTCCGACTGGGTGCCCTACATCTACCCGCCCTTTTACCCGTGGCTGATCTCGGCCTTTGGAGAGCCCAGCTACCTGACGGGTCGAAGCATCTCGCTGGTCGGCACCCTTCTGGCCGCCAGCGCCGCCATCTTTGCCCTGTGGCGGGAGGGACGCTCCCCGCTGTGGGGTGTGGTGGCAGCCGGCCTGTACCTGGGCTGCTTTGATGAGTCTGGGACCTTCTACGACCTGGTTCGCACGGACGCGCTGGCCATGGGGCTTCTGGCCTGGAGTCTGGTGCTCTGCCGCACCAAGAGCCTGCCCGGGGTCGTTGGCGGCGGTCTGATCTTGGTCCTGACATTCCTGACCAAGCACAACTTCGCGCTGTTCGGAGTGGGCATCGTCGGCTGGCTGTTCTGGCAAGATCGAAAGTTGGCCCTGGCCTTTGTTCTTGCCAGCGCCGTACCAGCGCTCCTCATCACCGGGGCCATCCAGATCGCCAGCGACGGCGAATACCTGACCTACCTGCTCTCGGTCCCTAGCTCCCATCCCCTGAACGGCCCACGGGCCTGGCCGGGCTCCGAGAAGGAGCTACTGGCCTCGCTGATACTCACAAATCTCCTCGCAATCGGCGGCCTGATAGCTCTGGGCATACGCCGACAGTGGAGCGCCGGGGGGATCTACTGGGGCATCGTCACCGCGATCGCTCTGGGCGCCTGTATTCTGATGCGTGCCCACCACGGCGGCTTTACGAACGTGCTCATGCCCGGCCACTGGGTGCTGGCGGTCGGCGGCGTGATGCTTCTTTCGGGTCTGGTGCGCGGCAAACCCGTCTGGGGCATTGCACTGGCCCTGGTAATGGGGCTGCAGCTGGCCGAGTCCCGCTACAAGTTCAAGTGGCGCTACGGCCCCAAGACCGCCACCCTGAGCGAGCGCTTCTGCTTTAGCGGTCAGCTCTCCGGCGGCAAGCCCCTCAAGGACTGCTTTAAGGACCAGTGGGAGGAGAAGAGGTTGCTCCCGACGGACGAGGACCTGCAGGCCGGAAACCAGGTCGTCGCACAGCTCGCCGCGATCCAGGGCAGTGTGTTCGCGCCTCACTTTCCTTGGTACCCCTACCTGGCCGGAAAAGAGCCCAGCATGCCGCTCATCGCCGTATGGGACATTCAGCACGAAGGTGGCCCCTACTTCGAGAAGCCCAGCGTGATGACCCAAGGTTTTGAACAGCACCACTGGGACGCTGTGCTCTGTCCTGACAAGCCCATCAAGTACAACTTTGACCGCTACTACGACCGCGCGGAGAAGGTGGACATCCCACGTACGGCGCTCAAGACGCGCACGGGCTGGCGGGTGCATCCGGCTTGGATCTGGCGTCCGAAGGACTGACCGCCCGTCTTCAGACTTCCAGCTTTACCAGACTGCCCCGGCACCCGACCCAGAGGTGCTCCCCCTGCACCCCAAGCTGCCAGGGACGCTCCAGATCAACAGCAACGCGTTCCGGGAATTCACCGACTTCCGAGCACCAGAGCCCGCCTTCCGCCAGCGCCCATAGACGATCTCGCCCATCCGAGGTCAGCGCGTAGGGCTCGGATCCCCCAGCCTCCCAAGTGCTGCCATCCCAACGCCAGAGCTGCTCAGCGGCCGCCGCCCAGAGGTGTCCGGCGCCCATTGAGAGCTGCCGCACAGGACGCCCCCGTCCTTCTGACTCAAAGCGGCGCACCGGCCCCACGTTGACCTGGTGTAGGCAGCCATCCAAGGTGCCGGCAAAGACCCGCTCCTGCCAGCCTGTGCAAAAGCTGATGCACTCACCGGGTCCCTCTCCGCCCTCCAGGTGGGTACGCCAGCCCTTGAGCAGCGCCTGTGGAGCGGCGTAGAGGCTGCGCAGGTCGTCAAAGCCCCCGGCGCCGTCTTGCGGAAAGCCCTTGCCGGCGGCGACCCCTCGGAAGGACCACGAGAAATAGCCCCGCTCCGTGCTGGCATGCAGCGCCCCATCAAACACAGCCAACGCGGTGACCCCGCGCATCTCGCGCCGAGCGCCCAGCGGAAAAGGAAAGGGCTGAACAGCATCCCCAGCGATGAGCACCATGCCGTAGTCGCTGCCTGCAGCCAAGCGCCCGTCCGGTAGAGCCTGCAAGGCGCGCACGGTGGCGTGGGGCGGCATGCCCAGCTCCTCAGTGGAGAAGCGAGCGAGCACCTTTGGAGCGGCCCCCCTCACTCGCCGGTGTCAGTGCCGGTGTCGGTGCCGGAATCGCCCGTGTCAGTGCCGGTGTCCGTGCCGGTATCGGCGCCGGAATCGCCCGTGTCCGTGCCGGAGTCGCCCGTATCCGTCCCGGTGTCCCAGCCGACCGGGTAGGCCTCTAAGTCCACAATAAAGTCTGTGAACAGCGGGTCGTTGGTCTTGACCTGCAGCTTCCCGGACTTGGGCTGGTCACCGGGCAGGGTGGCCACAACGCTCATCTCGTAGCTGTCGCCGGGGCCAACCGTCTTGTCCTCGGTCTCGGGCAAGTAGAAGGTTCCACCGGCAGAGGAGGTCACCCGAGCTTGCTTGATGATCAGGTTCAGCTCACCCACGTTCTCGAAGTACAGGGTGTTGCCCACGCTGACCCCGGGCTCCAGCTCGGTCCAGACCAGTGTGGCGCCGGCCAAAGAGAGCTCCCCAGCGCCCTCGGTGACGTCAGGGCCATCGGTGGTCTGGCTGAAGTTGCCGTCGCCAGCACACGCGCTCAGGGCCCCAATAGAGAGCAGGGCAACTGCCAGGGGCAGCAGGGACTTGAACTTGAATACCAGTGCGCGCATGAACTCATCCTCCAGTGGGTAGCATAGCCCGTCCCAAGAGGGATAGGCCCAAGCCATGCCCCAGCCCGCCCTACCCCAACGCGCCCGGATCCTCATCGAGGTGCCCAAGGGCGGCTTTGTGAAGCGCGAGCTGCACGATGACCCGCGCATCGACTTTATCAGTCCCCTGCCCTCGCCCTACAACTATGGCTGCATCCCTGATGTACCCGGTCAGGATGGCGACCCTTTGGACGTGGTGGTGCTGGGACCACGCTTAAAGGCCGGGCAGACCATTGAGCGCGACATCGTCGGCGTGGTGCGTTTCTGGGACGCCGGCAAGCCCGATGACAAGCTCATCGCCAGCGAGGTCCCCCTGACCCCAAAGCAGGCGACCCGCTTACGTCGCTTCTTCAAGATTTACGCTCTGGCCCGGCTGGCCCTAAACAAGCGCAAGGGCTTGAGCGGGCGCACGGCCTTTGTCTCAGTGATCACTCGGGAAGAGCTGGACCAGCCCTGGCGCAACGGCCGCTGACTCAACGGCTAACAACCCGCCTGCTACTTGACGTCGCCCCAAGGATTGCCGTTGGCATCTACAGGCCTCTCATCCTTATTGGAGCCTTGGGTTGCCTCTCCCCAGGGGGAAGCCTCCCAGCCTTCTTCCGGAGCCACGTCCTCTTCCTTAGGCTTGGCAGCAGCGTCTCCCCCGGAAGCTTCACCACCGGTCTTCGCGCTTGAAGCACCTTTAGCAGCACCGCTTCGTCCATTTCCGGTAGGACGGGTGCCCTTGACTGGACGGTTGCCACTTGGGCGAGTCCGGGTCTCTTTCTTGGGCGAATCGGGCTCCACAGCCGGCTCGGGCTCGGGCTCAGGCTCGACTGCGACCGGCTCAGGCTCGACTGCGACAGGCTCAGGCTCGACTGCGGCCGGCTCTTCCTGCGCACCCGCACCTGGAACGACAAGCTCGGCGCCGGAGGCGGGCGGTTCTGAGAGTTCGACTCCCTCAACGGGCGCCTTGATGGGCCGTGTTGCGGGTGAGTTCTCCCCAGTGTCTTGGGCCTGACTCCAAAAAATATAGCCAACCCCAGCCGAGAGCATCAGCCCAAGCAAAGCCCCACCCAAGGCCAAGCCCCAGGAGCGCTGCGGCACCGGTGCCGGCAGGCCATCGTCCTGACCTCCGTCCTCGAGAGGGGTGTCGTTGGGGGCGGGCTCTTGCGCGAAGAAGCCGCTCCCCAAGCTGTCATCGTCCTGCACGTCTTCCGAGGCAGGGGGCACGGGTTCTAAGGTCGCGACCACCCGAGGCTCAGACTTCTGAGCGAGCGCTATCAATCCAGCGACAGACCCATCGGACTTCGCGACGCCGTCCACAGCAGCATCCTCCGCGGGAACCGCGACGTCCTCGGACCTGCTGGTAGCCGATGGGTCGGGCACCAAAGCCGCCAACTCGGGGGAGGCAAGCCCGGGGCCTGCAGCAGGCTCAGGCTCAACCGGCAGCTGTGCCGAAGAGACGGCCGATTCTGGAAGCGGCCACTCTGGCAGGTCCAGCGCTTCGGCGTCCGGCATGGCCGGCATGGCGCTGGTACCCGTGCAGATCCCTGTGATCTGCTTGATCACGGCGCGCTCATGCGCGCTCGGGGTACTGGGACTTCCGACTGGGAAAGCGGTCAACAGCTTGGCTCCCCAGCTACCCCGCTGGGCTCCGCGCATCGTATCCAGGGCCTTGGCCAGCACAGCCACACTCTCGGGCCGCTCCGCTGGCTCGGCGCGCATGCACCGGGCCAAGAGCTCGTGAAGAGGCGAGGCCAGGTCCAGTGGGGCCGACCCAAGGGTGGCCCGGACCGTGCGTACCCAGTCCGACTTGAGGGTGTGTCGCCGTCCGGTCAGCAGGGTCCAGAGGATGGCTCCCAACGAGAACAGATCCGCTCTCCCATCCGCCTGGTCTCGGCGCATGCTGAGTTCGGGGGCCTGGACCGACCAGAGCTCCAACGCTGCCCGAGGGGGAAGCGCCGGTGGATGACCGACCCCCCCCAAGAGCAGAGTCCCACCCTCGTGGTTCACCCAGATGCGCCCGGGGTGCACATCGCCGACCAAGAGCCCCGCAGCCTGAAGGGCGCCGATGGACGCGGCCAAGCCGGTCCCCAAGTCCAAAACCTCGGCCGCATCCAAGCGCTCAACACCCTGCACCCGTAGTCGCTGCATCAGCTGACCCAGGTTGCGTCCCTTGGGGCGGTCCACCACGGCATACGACAAGCCCTTGAACTCCCCGAGCTCGTGTACACGAAGCACGCCGCGCTCCCGTGCAGCCTTGGCCGCTTCCACGCGATTTACAAAGGACTGACGATCGGGGCGATCGGGGCGGTGAATCCAAGCCGCTTTGCCTTGGCCCAGATCGAAGAGCGCGCTCTCACTGTCCAGCGCCAAGAGATCGCCCAACTCGTGCTCGCCCAGCGACACGCGTACCCCCGGGATGGGGTCCAGGTCCATGGGCATGAGGGTGGGGTTGCTGGGCAGCTGCGGGGGCAGGGGCAGGGGCTCCAGGCCAGGGCGTGGGAGCTCCACAGAAGGCTCAGGCACCGCCCCCAGGGGCACAGGGAGGGCCAGCGGGCTTGGCGCGCTGCCGTCATCGGAGCCCGGCGTGCTCTCCACCGGAGGCGAGTCGCTGGGGGCGCTACTCACCGCAAGCGGGAAGCCATCGTCAAAACAGAACGCGGCGTTCTCATCCGCGTATGTCTTGCCGCACTTAGGACAGATCTTCATGACGCCCATGTTTAACCCCGCTGAGTGGGGGTAGGTCACTGCTCGGGTGAGCGGGATAGACCACAGGGCATGCAAGCGGTGCGACATCTTCTGCCCCACCTGAGCTTTGGCGTGGCCGCGGTGGCTCTTGCCTTGCTCCTGCATGCCCCCTTGCTGGGCGCACCTGGCCATATCCCCGGCGAGCCCGGCTCCGACGCCCTTCGCGGCCTGTGGTCCGTATGGGTGCTAGGTCAGAGCTGGGTCACCTGGCCCTTGGGTACCACCGCCGCAGGCTTCCCCAACGGAGCAGATCTCCTCCCCTTTCCAGCCGCTACGCTGACCGCCGCTGCCCCCCTCGAGCGCTTGGTCGGGGCCTTGTCCACGCTGCGAATTCTGGTGATCGTCCACACGATCCTGGCGGTGATCGCGACGGGATTTCTGGTGCGCACCTTGAAAGGGAGCTGGGGTGTGGCCCTGGTCGCCGGGACTTTGGTGGCCACACAGCCCCTGATGGGCGGCGCTCTGCGGGACGGCACACTGGAGGTTTTGGCGATCGGATGGGTGCCCCTCTGCTTGGGAGCCTCCTGGCGCGCCGCCCAAGGTGAGCGCCTCTGGGGCTTGCTTTCCGGCGCGGCCTTCGTCGCCTGCTGCCTGGAGTCTGCCTACTACGCCAGCTTCTCCGCCTTGGGAATCTTGCTCATATTGACCACCCTCCGCACCCGCTCAGGCCTTCGCCAGATGCTGCTCGCGGCGAGCACCGTGCTGGTGGGCTTGGCGATCCTGGCCGCCTTCCTCTGGCCGATTTTGAGCACCATGGACGCCCGCATAGGCCAGTCCGGTGATGACGCTGGACTGCAAGCGGCCAACGCCGCGGACTGGGGGGAGCTCCTCCAACTAGCTGGCTCCCCAGGCGCTCGTGGCTGGCGCGTTGCGGATCTCTGGGCGCCCCCCTGGCCCCACTGGGTTCTGCTCGCCGCCGGGGTGCTCCTGGCCCTACGACGCCACCCCTGGCTGAGCGTGCTGGCCCTGCTTGCCCTTGGTTTTGCCCTGTATTTGCCCTGGTTGAGCTGGTGGTTCGAAGGCCCACTCGGCGCCGTGGTGCGCTTCCCAAGGCGCTACATCGCGTTGCTAGTCGTAGCTGGCGCAGCAGGACTGGCTGGCGCCGGCCCCCTTCTCTCTCGCTCGCGCCTCCATCAGCGCTATCCCGCAATCGAGGCCACCTTGGGCCTGATCCTCTCCATCTGGCTGGGCTATTGGGGCGCCGCCGCTGGCGGACAGCTCACCGCCTATCCCCTGCTGGATCTCTCCCCCTCCCCGATAGTCGAGCGCTTGGATCAAGACCCAGAGCGGGCCGCCGTGCTCATGCTGCCCACCGAGCTGCCCTCGGCTGGACCACAGGGCAACACCCGCAACCAAGAGACGCAGATCTTCGGTGGCTTGAGCGAGAGTCTGGCGGGAGCCGAGCGCTTGGCCCTTCCCGTCTTGGGCGACAAGCTCAGCGCCAAGGCCCCCAGCCTGCTCACTCTAGCCCCACGCAGCGGCCCGAGTCTGCACCTGGCCAAGAACCTCTCGGACCTGTGTTTCTCCCACTTCGGCATGTCCATTCCTGGGGGTGCCATGGCCCCCCCACAGGCCTACACCGAGGAGCTGGCGTGGCTCGAGAGCCACGGTCTCAAGTACATCCTGGTCGACACCAGCGTCTACGAGCCGGCCGCCCTGGACCAACTGGATGCGGTGGTCCGTCCCGCCGCGGAGGGCCAGGAAGACTTTGGCGTTCTGCGCCTCTACGTGCTCTACAGCCAGCGTCCAGCTCCTGCACCCGCTCCAACTGGACAGCAGACTGGCAGTGGACTTCGCTTCCAGGGCCAAGTGGTGGGCGGCAGCCACTTGCACACCGATGTGCACGTCTTGGTCACAAGCGGTAGCCAGACCAAACGCTGCCCCATCACCCCCGAGACTGGCGCCTTTGACTGCGGCACCTTGGACCGACTCGACCAGGTCCAGCTCTTCGCCCAGGGCGTAGAGGTTCCCACCAGCAGAGAGGGGGGCTACAACAGCGCCCGGCTGGTGGTGTTAGGGACTCGCCCATGATGGCCGCCCTAAGGGAGGCATTCCACTATCTGCGTACCCTGAACGCATCGATCGCTGAGCATGAGATCATCGATCGCAGCGCTCAAGTGGCCTACTTTCTGCTGCTCTCCGTCTTTCCCTTCCTGGTCGCGCTCCTGGGTCTACTCGCCCAGTTCGAGCTCCAGGACGAGGTGGCCCTGCTCGAAGAATTGGTTCGGGACGGCCTGCCGGGCGTAATGGCCGACATGCTGGTCACCGAGATCGAGAACATCGCCTTCGCCGAGACCAGCGGTCGCATCATCGTGGGTTTTGGTATTGGCTTGTACGTCACCCACCGGGCCAGCCACGCGCTGATCCTCGGTGTCAACAAGGCCTGGAACACGCGAGAGGACCGGAACTTCTTGATGGTGCGGGGCATCGCCATCGCTATGGCCATCGGAGCGATGCTCTCGGTCATCCTGCTGCTCGTCGGATTGGTCTTTGGCGACTGGCTCTTGGGTGTGATGCACAACCGCGAGTGGATGAGCCAGGTCGTGGTCGGCTGGATCCGTATCCTGCGCTGGCCCCTGATCCTCTTCCTGGGCCACTTGGCGATCAACATCACCTTCCGCCTGGGGGCCAACACGCCCCTGCGATGGCGATGGAGCACCTGGGGCAGCCTGTTCGCGACGGTCTCCTGGATCATCATCATCGAAGGCTTCCAGCTCTACGTGACGCGGATCACAGACTTGGGGGCCGCCTACGGCTCCTTGGGGGCCGCAGCCGGTTTGCTGATCCTGTTCTACTCTCTGGTCTCAGCGGTGTTTGTGGGAGCCGAGATCGACGCCTTGAACTACTCCCGCCGGGACCTGCGGCATGCCCGGCGATTGGCCAGGAAACGGGCCCGTGGTCGCGGCGAGCACGATGAGGCACCGGACCTTCAGAGCCCCTGAATCGGGCCAGCCTCAGACCCGCGGAATCAGCTTGGGTCGGGCCACGCACCATGCGACAACGGCCTGGCTGACCCGGTAGTGCGGCGAGCCATCTCCAGAGGTGTCAATGCGGGTGTGCTGGCCCACCTTGCGTAGGGCATCGACCAGCTCCTTCTCACCGCCTTCCGCAAGCAGGTGCTGCTTGAGAAAGCCCACCATCTCAACCTGCATCTCCCCCCAGTTGATGTTGCCGTTTCGGAAGGCCTCGTCTGTCAGACGCCCGATGCAGCGAATCATCTCGCCCTGCATGGAGGGGGCCGGGCCGTTCGGCGGGACCAGCTCATCCCAGAGAGCGCCGTGCACCTTCTTCCACTCATAGTCCCCGCTCACCGCAGCCAGGACCGCGGACTCCCCGACCGGCTTGTAGGCCGCAGCATCCGCATCTTTAGGCACGGAAACCGTTGAGAAGAGCGCTTGAACCAGCGGCATGTCCATGTCCACGGCAGCGGCCATCGCTGTTCCTCCGTGCCTGGAGAGTCGGTGTGGATTGGCCCCCAACTCCAGCATGCGCTCCAACCACCGTAGACGGGTCTCGCCGTACTCGCGCATGCAGGGCCAGAGCACCTGATTGCCGTAGCTGTCTTGGTAGCTGCAGTCCGTACCCGCTTCGAGCAGCAGCTCCACCACCGCGTCGTG
>JBLHMA010000071.1:0-17348 GCA_047621545.1 Cognaticolwellia sp.
CCTCCCAAGGCCAGGCGGCTGGCGTCTTGGTTCGGCACCAATCGCCAAGGATAGGCGACGAATGTCCCGATGTCTAGGACTTGCTCCTCCCCGCCCTCGAGCCGAGCCAAGTGACCTGAGCCGCAGCTCGCCCACAAGACATCCTCTGGCAGAAGACTCGCGACCTGCAGGCGCTCAAGACAATACCGCCCAAACTGCTCCTCGAGCCCTTCCACGACGTACAGGGTCCCGTCCCCGTTGCCCAGAGAGAGGACCCTCTCAGGGTCTTGGCTATGGCCCCAGCGCGCCAGTTGGCCGACGGTCCGCGAGTGGAGCACTTGTCCTGACTGGGCCTCCAAGATCATCATCTTGGAGGCCTCCAAGAATAGAAACAGCTGCTCTCCACCCTCCGTGAGGACCAAGTCCTCCACGTTGACCTGCATCCGCCAGATCTCCTGCAGGTCAACCGGTGAATAGGCGACGATGCGGCCCTCCCCCGCACAGACCAGTACCGAGGAGGCCAGCAGGCTCATCTGGCAGTCTGGAGGAGGCAAGGTGCTGATAAGCCTGGGCCGTTGCACGCTACGGGCTCCTGCCAACACGCCTCTCGCTGCGGGCTCCTCCGCCAACGTTAAGGCCTGAGCCCCCAAGATCTCCGCGACGCCCCAGTTCCCCGAGTCCACCGCCGAGGCCGCCTGGGACACCAGGGCGTGCGACAGGTTGCGGTCGGCCTTCTCAAGCGCCGCAGACAGCTCCTCTTTGACCACCTCCAAGCGAGCACGCTCCGCCTTGGCTTGGACAAGCCCCACGGCCCCAGCGACTCCAATCCCCACCACGCCGGCGAGAAGAGCGCCGATAGGCCATCGCCAACGCTCCAACATCCGACCCAGCTCATCTTTGACGGAGTAGCGGTGGGCGGAGACCCGGTCGCCCATCAGGTAGGCGCGCAGGTCCTCCGCCATCTCCCCTGCATCGCGGTATCGCTCCCCGGAGTCCACTTGCAGCGCCTTAGCCAAGATGGCGCGCAGCTCTGGGTCGGCCTGCTCGCTGCTGAGTTCCTTGGGTGGCCCAGCCAAGAGCTGCGCGAGCTGCTGGTCCACGCTTGGCCCCGGATAGGCCTTCTCCCCACAGAGGACCTCCCGAATCACCAGGCCCAGGCTCCAGACATCCGAGGCCGGAGTGGCCATCTCACATCGGGCCTGCTCCGGCGCCATATAGGCGGGCGTACCCAGGATCACGCCCGCTTGGGTGCGGGTTCCGGCCTGAGAGAGCACTTGGGCCCACTCAGGGTCCTCGTTGGGCGCCCACGCCAAGCCCCAGTCCATGACCTGAACTTCACCAAAGACCCCAACGCGAATGTTCGCGGGCTTTAGATCCCGGTGTACGACCCCAGCTTGATGGGCGAAGCCCAACGCCTCGCATGCGCGGAGCAGAGCGGAGAGTAGGGCTTTGCGGGCCCGTGGATTTTTGGCTTGTGCGATGGCCTCATCCAGGCCCTGACCGGCGACCACCCGCATCGTGTAGAAGGGCTGCCCTTCAATGTCCTCGCCTGCGTCAAAGACCGGCACGATGCCCGGGTGGTCCAGGCTCGCCGTGATGCGGGCCTCTCGTACCAAACGCAGAGCGTCGCTCTCGCTCAGCTCAGGCCGCCCGACCTTGAGCGCCACGATGCGCCGCAGGACTCGGTCCCGGGCCTGCCAGACCTCTCCCATGCCGCCGCGACCGATCAGGCGCTCACGGGTGTAGCGGCCCTCGATGGGTGCTGAGAACTCCCCCGAGTCTGGGGCGAAGCTTCCGCTGTTCTCGGGCCACTCCTGCTTGGACATTTAGGGCTCCTTGCGCCGCCCTAACCCAAATACCAGTCCGACCAGCACCAACCAAAAGACACCGGTTGGGCCGGGTACAGCTGCACAGCCCAGACCACCACCGCCTGCGTAGATGCCGGTGAAGTCGTCCTCGGGATCCAAGAGGTCGCCACCCCGCTCGACCTCCTATCCGTCCGGAACGCCTCCCTCGTCGGCGTCGGCTTTGTTGGGATCGCCTCCGATCTCCACTTCCTGGCCGTCCAGCAGCCCGTCGTCGTCGGAGTCGGCATCCAAGGGGTTCGTGTCACCGGTGGCCTGTTCCTAGTCCCCCAAGCCATCCTCATCCGTGTCCGCCTTGTTGGGATCGGTGCCCAAGCTGTCCTCTTCGCCGTCATTGAGTCCGTCATCGTCCGAGTCCGCGTTCAAGGGGTCGCTGCCCTGTTCTAGTTCGGCGCCGTCGTCCAAGCCGTCATCGTCGGTGTCGTTGTCATTTGGATCGCTGCCGAACTCCTTCTCCTCCCCGTCGTCTGCGACTGGGCTTGGTCCAAGAGCGTGCCCGCCTCTGGGCCCCACAGATCGGTGGCCGGACCACGCGCCGCCCAACGCAACAGCCCGCCCAACGCAACAACCGGTCTCGATGGCGGCCACGCTCTTGAAGAATCGGCCCCATCCAAGGTGGCTGGTCTACTGCCCATGGCCTGGCGCTCCCTCCGTCCGCTGGGGCCAGGCCCAAAACAGCTCCCGATCCCGCGTGGCCTCGAGCGCCAGCTCGCCCAAGTGCACCGTGCTGGCGTAGACCACCACTTGGGTGTCTTGTAGATCTAAGCGCTCCAGTGCGGCCAGCCAGTGGGCCAGATCAGAGCCGTCCAAGGCCAGTCTGACCTCGCCGGCGGGCAGATGAGCGGGATCGATGGCGCGCTGGGCCACTGAGTTGCCCACCCAGATGCGCGAGGGGCTCGATCCCATCAACCGCTGCACCTCAGGGGGCACTGGAGCAGGCTGCACACGGGACAAGAACAGGGCCACAACCGCACACAAGGCCAAACTGGCCAGGAGGAGGTCCCGGAGTCTTAGCTGGGTTTGGCGCTTGGCCTTGCATCCACGCCCACCAAGTCTGCAAGTCCGGCGCCCGAAACAGACTCCAGCCAACCAGCGTGCAGCCAAACATTAGCGGCAGCACCCACAGGTCCAGCTGTTTGGGGAGTGCGTGCCGCCAGACCAACAGCAGCACTGCGTGAAAGGCGCCCCAGGCGACAAAGTGCCAAGCGGCGCCATGCCACAAACCCGAGAACAGCAGCCTTGCGCAGGCAGCGAGAGCGGCTTGTAGGGGCGTGCTACCCCTGAGCGAGGTGTAGATGTAGTCGCGGGCCAGAGGGGCAGAGGGGCAGAGGGGCAGAGGGGCAGAGGCAAACGCCAATCCGCGAGCCCCGCAAAGACGAGTGAAGCGCCCACCAAGACGACATTCTGCAGACGCCGAGGAGGCGCCAGCCAGTAGGCGCCGTAGACCGCGAGCATGAAAGGCAGAAAGCTGAGGGTGACCAAGCTCAACGGGAACCGGCTCCGGGTAGCAAAATAGCGTACGTGCCCCCGGCAGCTCCGGAGTGACTCCTGGCATGGCCCAAATGACTCCTGCGCAATACTGCGCCTCATGGCCCACATCGACGTGAGAGATCTGGGGCGGGTCCGCACCATCGCAACGGTGCTGGCAAGCCATGGATTCGGGAGTCTGCTCCAGGCCTCGGGGCTCTGGGCGTACGCGGCCAAGAGCAAGAGCGAACAAGACGGCTCCTCCCAAGCCGTTCGTCTGCGTCGGGTGTTGGTGGAGCTGGGCCCCACATTCGTCAAGCTCGGCCAGGTGCTCAGCGTACGTCCCGACATTGTGCCCCAGGCGATGATTACGGAGCTCTCCAAACTGCAGGACACTGTGCCGCCCGTCTCTTGGGAGCAGGCCAAAGCGGTACTCGAAGCGGAGCTGGACGCGCCCTTGGATGAGATCTTCTCTCAGATCCAAGAGGTCCCCGTCGCCAGCGCCTCCATCGCCCAGGTTCACCTGGCCACCCTAAAGGACGGCCGCGAGGTCGCCTTGAAGGTGCAGAGGCCGGGCATCCAGAAGGTCATCCGCTCGGACCTGCACATCCTGCACAGCTTGGCCTCGCTGGTGGAAGGAAGACTGGATCTTCCAGGCGTCTACACGCCCACCGCCATCGTCAGAGAGTTCGATGCGGCCATCGCCGAAGAACTGGACTTTGCCTGCGAGGCCAGGAATGCCGAGCGCTTCCGGGAGTGCTTCATCGAGGACACCCAGGTGATGGTGCCTCGCATCTACCGTCGCTGGACCACACCCCGTCTGCTGGTGATGGAACGGGTTCACGGTACCCCCCTCTCCCAGGTTCCCGACGACGATCCCCGCTTGGAGCCCGGCATCCAAGAGCTCGTGGAGAGCACGATCGCCCAGGTCTTTGACCACGGCTTCTTCCACGCGGACCCCCATCCAGGCAACTTGGTGCTGATGGACGATGGGCGCCTGGCCTTTTTGGACTTTGGCCTGTGCGGCAGCCTGACCGCGCAGATGCGCGAGACTCTGGTGACCATCATGGTGGCCCTGGTGTTTCAGGATGCTGAGACCTTGGCGCTGAGCATCTACCATGCCGGCGGAGTGCAGGGTCGTGTCGATCTACGTGCGTTTAAGGCAGAGATTGAGCGGCTTCTTCAGAAGTATCACGGCGCATCTCTGGCCGATCTGAGCACCCAGGCCAGCCTGGTTGAGTTCATCCAGGTCTCTGCCCGATTCCACATCAAGCTGGTCCCAGAGTACGCCCTGCTGGCCCGCTCGGCTTCTATCGTTGACGGCATCCTGCGTAGCCGCGTGCCCCAAACCGACCCAGTAGAGTTGGTGCGCCCCCATGCCCGCCGCCTCATGACCGATCGGCTCTCTCCAGAGCGTATGGGTGCAGATGCAATGCGCCTCTTCGTACAAGCTCAAGGTGGCTTTCGACAGCTACCCACCCAGCTCAATCAGCTGCTGCTGGATCTGGAGCGAGGCCAGGTGCGCGTAGAGGTCGTACCCACCGATGGCGCTGAACTCCGAAAAGAGCTGCGCACCAGCTCCTTTCGGCTCTCCCTCTCCCTCACCGCGGCTGCATTGATGGTCTCCGGGGCGCTCTTGGTCAGCTCGGCCACCAGCCTACCGGGCCTGCCCTATGCGACGGGCACCATGGGGCTTCTGGCCTTGGCGGCTGCCGCAACAGCCTTTGCAGTATTGGCCGCCCACATGCTCTTGGGAGAGCATCTGAGCTTTTCGACCTTCAAACGGCGGATCCAGCAGGTCTGGCGCTTCTTCCGCGGCACGCCTTAGCGAGGACATCTTCGGGCTGCTTTGTCAGGAAACAGCTCAACGTGGTAGCCTGCTGGGCGATGTGTTGAAGCGGTGAAAGCCGTAAGAGCCATGGCGCTCGGGCTTTTGGGGTCCAAAGCGAACAGTGGCAGCCTGAAGCTGGAGATGGTGTGGCGGACTCAAGTCTGACTTTTGCACGCGGTGACGTAGTCTCGCGCAAGTACGAAGTAGAAAACCACCTGGGCAACGGTGTCTTTGGCAGCACCTACTTGGCGCGACACATCGCCAGTGGTCGCCATGTCACCATCAAGTTCATCAACCCGGAGATGCTCGCGCCCGACGGCGCGATGGAGCACTTCCGCGATGCTTTCGCTACAGCGAAGAAGGTCCGGCATCCTGCCCTGATCCGCTACGGCGAGATCAACGAGCACGACGGCGTGTACTACCTCACCCAGGAGTACTTCAAGTCCCAGTCACTGCGGCAAGTGATGGACGAGTACGTCACAGGCGGACAAGCCTTTACCCTCCAGGATGCTTGCCAGATCCTGATCAAGGTGCTGGAAGCAGTCCAGGTTGGCAACGACGCCGGAATCTACCATCGGGACATCAAGCCCGAGAATGTGCTGATTCACACCCAGCGCAGCGGGCCCGGCGGCAAGAACGTCGTGCGCACCGTGCGGGTGACGGACTTGGGCGTGGTGGACATGCTGGGCGGCGGAAAAGTTGGCGACCGCTACGATTCCGAAGACCTGGACAGCCCCTACCTCGCGCCAGAGCTGGCTGGTTTTACCAGCACGGGCACCCCCACCGCCGACGTGTACAGCGTCGGTGTGATGCTCTATGAGTTGCTCTGCGGCCAGGTGCCCCAGGGCACTTTCCTCTCGCCGACCCAAGTCCGTGAGGACCTGCCCGAGCACATCGACGCCGTCATCGAGCTGGCACTGTCCTCGGACCCCAGGGACCGCTACCCCACTGCCCGCGACATGGTCAGTGACATCCAGCGTGCATTCAACCTGGAAATGCAAGACGCACCACGGAAGACCTCCTATCGCAACATTCTGCTCGGCATCGCTGGCGGCGTGGCGCTGTTGGGACTTGTGGGTCTCTACTTCTCTCAGCGAGTGACTCCTCCTCCTGAACAGGACGACCTGGTCCAAGACGAGCTGCTGCGCAAGGAAGTACAGCGGGCCAATCCTCTCCCTGACGAGGCCATCGTCAAGAAGATGCTCGAAGCGGAGCCCAACATGGTCTGGGTCCCCAGCGGTACCTTCATCAAAGGTCGCCTGCGGCATGAGGACGGCACGATGGCCTCCAGCTCCGAGAAGCTGGCCGTCGTTACCGAGCTGCCTAGCTACTACATCGATCGCTATGAGTTCCCCAACCGCAAGGGTGAGCAGCCGGTGGGCAATGTGTCCCAGAAGGACGCTCAGATGGCCTGCGAAGAGGTGGGCAAGCGTCTGTGCACCGCAGACGAGTGGGAGAAGGCCTGCAAGGGCCCCGAGAACTTCATCTACTCCTACGGAGACACCCCCGATGGTTCTTTCTGTGGCGAGGCCATGGACGAGCCCTACCGTGTGGGTGATCGCGAGAACTGCCTGAGCGGCTACGGCGTCTTCGATATGAGCGGTGGCTTCCGCGAGTGGACCGACAGCGCGAAAGAAGCAAAGCCCACCCGCAAGCTCGTCAAGGGCGGCCAGCGCGGCAACTACGAGCGCGGCACACGCTGCGCCTTTGGTGTGGACGAGGACGAGGGCTACGCGGAGTCTACGATGAGCTTCCGGTGCTGTAAAAATCCCTAAGCAGGGGAGGCCTGGGCCTCCCAGATCCCCACGAAATTCGGCTTGGACGACCGTCTAAGCTTAGTGGAGGAGATTCGTGGGCTTCGGTCCGGGAGGGGGCCTAAGCACCTTCCTTGTGCGGCAGCCGCAGACTGAATGACACCCCCTGGTTGGGGAAGCCTAGCGACCTGCTTGTGAGGCCTGATACAGCAGTTTCGGGCGAGTTCGAAGCCTCACCCTGCGCGCTTCGTTCCGAAGTGGTCAAACAGCCCGTTGGCCCCCGTTCATCACGGGACTGGCGGTTCATCACGGAGCTGGCGTGCAGTTGCCAGCCGAGCTCACCGCCGCGCCTTCCACACCCGCGCGCTCTCCTCCAGGCACCCGCGCAGCTGGATGTACACGCCGGGGTCATGACACAGCGCTGTGTGCCCAACACCCTCGACCTCGATGTTGCGCATGCTGGTCTCCCCTGCCCTGGGATTGAGTTTGCTGCTCCAGTGCGGGCAGACCAGGTCGCCCTTGGAATAGATGCTCGTAAACGGCACATGACCGGGGAAGGTGTCCTCGGCCAAGGCACGAACCGTCTTACTCCCAGGCATCATCTGCCAAGGGCTGCGCGAGATCAGCCCGCCGCCAAACAGCGCGACCCCAAGAAGCGCGGTGGGCGTACCGTGGTGGGGAGAGCCTAATGTGGTCAGACTACGCACACGGCGTTGACCACCCAGGTTCTGGATGTAGTGGCGGGCCACCAAGCCCCCCTTACTGTGGCCCACGATGTGGAAGTTCCCAAGGCCATAGCGCTGGGAGATGCCCTCGATCTTCTGGTGGATGGTCTCCGCCAACTCCACGATGGGCTTGGTGTTGAAGCGGTAAAACAGGCCACCCAGGTCGAAACTGAACACGCCGTAGCCGTCGTAGCGCAGCCGATCTTCCATGACCTGCCACACGGCCCGGGTCTGCATAAAGCCGTGCAGTAACAGCACGGTCTCCTCCTTCTGACCCAGGTCGCCGCGCCGCACGATGCTGTTTCCTTGACCGTAGACCTCACGCACTGAGCCGAGCTGGCCGCGCAGGTAACGGTAGAAACGGGTAGGGGCTCCGGAGAGGGACAAGCTGACCTCGCGTGTGTCAGCTAACCCAAAGGGGCGTGCGCGGTGATACCTTGGGGACAACGGAGGGCATGATGCTCTGGACGATCCTTCTTGCCTGCACAAGCCCCGACGACACCGGCAGCGATGCCCCACCTGTGCGCACCGACGACTCAGCCGAAGTCTGCGAGGGCAACGACCCTGTGATCACGTCCTTCGTCCTGGGAAACGGTGGACTGGTGGACTTCGATGGCACTGACTTTCCCACCATCCAGCTTCAGGTCGAGGCCACCGACGAGGATGGCAACCTGAACCAGGTTGTGCTGGAGATGTGGTGGGAGGCTGACGGCGACGGTCAGGTCGACACCTCGGCCAGCTCCGACAATGAGTACCCGGCGACTCTGTCCGCTGACGGGGCCTGTGGGCTCTTCGAGGCCAGCGGCGATGGAAGGCTTGCGCTCAATCTTCAGGTAGGCAGCGCCATCGAGGCGAACACACTCTATGACTTCGCCGTGCGCATCGTCGACGCCGCCGGGGAGGTCTCCGAGCCGATGGTCACGACCGGCGTGACCCCCAAGACGGACGGCACCGACGGGGACCCGCAGTAGGCTCCACGCCAAGGCGAATGCTTCAGCGAGACACCAAGCGTCGCCAGACCGTTTCTCTGCGCGCGGGTCCCTCCGAATAAGGCAGCCCCAGCAGGAGGCAGCCATGTCGGACGACGCATACAAGCGAGCTGGAGTGGACATCGATGCTGGGGAGGCCGTGGTCAAGGGCATCGGCCCGGCCGTTCAGAGCACGTTCAGACCGGAGGTATTGACCGGACTAGGTGGTTTTGGCGGACTCTTCGCCCTTGGCAAGTACAACAACCCGGTTCTGGTCAGCGGTACCGATGGAGTCGGTACCAAGCTCTTGGTGGCCCAACGGCTAGACAAGCACCAGAGCATCGGCATCGACCTGGTCGCCATGTGCGTAAATGACATCGCGGTCAGCGGAGCAGAGCCTCTGTTCTTCCTGGACTATTTTGCCACCGGAAAGCTGGCCCCTGAAGTGGCCGTGCAGGTCGTGGAGGGCATCGCGGAGGGCTGCCGACAGGCGGGCTGTGCCTTGATTGGTGGAGAGACCGCTGAAATGCCCGGAATGTATGGCCCAGGCCACTACGACTTGGCTGGATTCGCCGTGGGTGCCGTAGAGCGCGACGAGGTCATCACAGGCGAGCACATCCAAGACGGCGATGTGCTGTGGGGCTTTGCCAGCTCGGGCCTTCACAGCAACGGATTCTCCCTGGTCCGGCACATCGTCGACGACCTGGATTGGGAGCAAACCCATGGCCTGGAACGCCCCCTAGCCGAGGTGCTGCTGACCCCGACCCGCATCTACGTGAAAGAGATGCTCGCCCTGCGCAGCCAAGTGCGCGGCTGGGTGCACGTGACCGGGGGCGGCTTCTACGAAAACATCCCCAGGATCCTTCCAGAAGGGCTGGGTGCGACAATTGAACGTGGCAGCTGGGAGATTCCCGGCATCTTCGGCCTGCTCGAGCGAAAGGGTGGCCTGACGAAGCGAGAACTCTACCGCACCTTCAACATGGGTATTGGGCTCATCGCCGTGGCCCCCAAGGGCCTGGACATTCCCGGCGCGACCCCCATTGGCATGGTCAACAGCACGCCCGGTGTGGTCCTCCAGTGACACGGGTTGGGGTGCTGCTCAGCGGCTCCGGGACAAACCTCCAGGCATTGATCGATTCCTGTAAAGGTGACTTTCCTGCCCGAATAGCTGTGGTCATCTCCAACAAGGAGGAGGCCTTTGGCCTGGAGCGCGCCCGGGCCGCAGGTATCCCAGCGATCCACATCCCCCACAGGGGTTGGGGCAGTCGCGCCGCATTCGAGGCCAAGCTGTCCGAGACGCTGCGGGAACACGGGGTCGAGTGGGTCACATGTGCAGGTTTTATGCGCATCCTAAGCCCATCCTTTCTCTCGCAGTGGCCGTGGCGGGTTCTCAATATCCACCCAACGCTACTCCCAGCCTTCCCTGGCATAGATGGGCAAGGCCAAGCCTTGGCATCCGGCGTCAGAATCGCGGGCGCAAGCGTCCATTTCGTAGATTCTGGAACCGATACCGGCCCAATAGTGGCGCAAGGAGCGACTTTTGTGAATCCGGGTGACTCAAGGGACGACTTGGTTGCTCGAATCCTGACAATGGAGCACAAACTCTACCCAATGTGCCTGCGCATGGCTGTAGAGGGTCGCCTGCAAGTGAAAGATGGCGCCGCAAAGGTCGATCTGGCGCCCGGAGAGGCACTGCTCTTGCTCGACCCGACCCTGCTTGCCGCCAACCCCCAGGGGGCATAGACAGCCGGCATGTCCGGAAGCCTCACCGACACAAGCAACGCACCAAAGCCCTCCGCCAAGGTGCTGCGCGCTCAAGCCTGGTCCTTCATCGTCCTGACGGTGATGACCTACCTCCTGGTCATTTTCGGGGCCATCGTGCGGGCCCAAGGCGCCGGACTGGCTTGCCCAGACTGGCCGCTCTGCTTCGGAGAGCTGATTCCTGCCCTGGACTTTGGGGTGTTCTTCGAGTGGGGGCACCGCGCTCTCGCAGGCAGCATCTCGTTGATCTTGCTCGGCCTGAGCATATGGGTCGCCAGCTCCGCAGCAGGCCGCAAGCTGCTCGGGAAGTGGCTCATCGCAGCTTGGTTGGTGCTCTTGGTGCAGATCGTACTGGGCGGCCTGACCGTGCTCAAGCTTCTGGCCAGCTGGACCGTGACCAGCCACCTCTTGGTCGGCAACAGCGTTGCCCTCTCCTTTGGCCTGCTCGCTGTCCTTCTTTGGCGCGGCTACAGTCCACAGCCGCGGCAAGCCATCCGCAAGCCGGTCCTACGCATCCTCCTGCCTCTCACCGCGGCCCTCTTGGTGCTACAGATGGCGCTGGGCGGACTGGTGTCCTCGCAGCATGCCGGTCTAGCTTGTGTGAACTGGCCAGCCTGCGTTGGTACCCTCTGGTTCCCAACTTGGGAGGGACCTGTGGGTCTCCACCTGCTGCACCGGACAACCGCCTACATCGTGGCGCTCTCTTATGTTCTTGTCGCCGTGCTCGCCTGGGACCACGACAGTCTGGGCAGAAAGGCGCGCATCGCCTTGGCCTTGGTCTTCGTCCAGGTAGCCCTCGGAGTGGCCAACGTGCTCTGGCAGCTTCCCGTAGAAGTTACTGCAGCCCACTCCGCTGTTGCCGCAATGCTCTGTCTGACCACGGGGCTGATGATTCAGGACTACCTTCAACGCCCGCTGGGTAGTGTAGAGTCCTCTCCCGCGCACCCCACCTTGGGTGAGATCGCATGAACGCTTCAGCAATTCAACGCAGCCCTCGTCAGGTCTTAGACCTGTATGTCCAGATGACGCGCCCACGCGTCCTGGCATTGGTGTTGTTCACAGGCCTGCCTGTGTTCGCCATGAACCAGACTGGGCTGCCCAGCCTCTCCAAAACCCTCTGGGTACTCTTGGGAACTGCCTTGGCAGGCGCAGCTTGCTCCGTTCTCAACGCCTACGTAGAGCGTGAGTCCGACGCGCGCATGGCTCGGACTCAGAGCCGGCCACTTCCTGTGGCCCAGATGGCCCCTGGCCACGCCATGTTCTACGGCGTGATTCTCAGCTTCGTTTCCACGACTGTGCTCTGGCTCACAGGCGGCTGGGTCGCTGCCGCCGTGGGCGCCGGAAGCATCCTGTTCTATGTGCTGGTCTACACCATGTGGCTCAAGCCAAGAACCCCACAGAACATCGTTATCGGGGGCGCTGCCGGAGCGACCACCCCGCTGATTGCAGACGCCGCTCTTACCGGCAGCATCGGGTGGGGCAGCATGATGCTCTTCCTGATCATCTTCTTCTGGACCCCGCCGCACTTCTGGGCCATCGCCCTCTTCCGCAAGGATGAGTACGCCTCCGCTGGGATCCCCATGATGCCCAATGTGGTGGGTGACCAGCCAACACGCTGGCGCATGCTGGCCTACACCTTGCTGTTGGTCCCCATCAGCCTGGCGCCAGTCGCCGTCGGCTACATGGGCTGGCTCTACGGGGCCTCGGCCATAGCGCTGGGTCTGTGGTTCACTTGGCGCTGCATCGGCGTCTTGCGGGCGCAGGATCACGCGGTGGATCGCAGTTTTTTCATGGCCTCAAACCTCTACCTCATGGCGCTCTTCGCCTTCATGCTGGTAGATGTCGCGGTGCTTTGACTGTTTGAGTGTCAAGGGCCTGCGGGCTCATTGAACCCCTTCTCTTCAACGATTAGACCCCCCTCCCCCGAGACGAGCCTGCGGCAAAAACGCTGACAGGCCCTTCCCACAGCGCAGGAATTCGCCCATGAGCGACTCGCACGACCAAGTACAGGGTGACATCGGCCCCGGCTACGAGCCGGACGACGTCCCCGTCAACACGTTGCTCGTCATCGCTGCGGTACTCACCGCTGTGGTCATAGGCATGGTGACCTTCACCGTTGGATACTACGACCACGTGGTCGGCGAGGAACTCGTGACCAAGGGTTACTCCGAGCGCTTGGAAGGGACCGTTCCTCGATGAACGTGACCCGAGCCATTGCAGTGGGCACCCTTCTTCTGGCATTCGCCGGTTGGAGCGGCAGCGCCATGGCTGAGCTCGGAGCCACTCCCGAAGGCTACGCGGCCAGCACGGTCACGGAGCGTCTCGGAAACGAGATCGACCCGTCACTCAGCTTCGTGGACCAGGACGGCCAAGCGGTCAAGTTCGGGGACTACCTCCGGGACGGCAAGCCCATCCTGTTGACCTTGAACTACTACACCTGCGAGACCCTCTGCAGCACACAGCTCAACGGCCTGCTGCAGGGCCTCCAAGAGCTGGACTGGACTGCTGGTGAAGAGTTCCGAATCGTGACGGTCAGCATTGACCCCAGCGAAGGGCCAGACGTCGCCGCCGGCAAGCGTCGTTCCTACCTGGAAGAGCTCGGCCGCGGTCCAGATGTGGAATGGGACTTTCTGACGGGCACCGAGAGCAACGTGAGCGCTTTGGCCGACAGCATTGGCTACGGCTACGCATATGACGAGAACAGCGGCCAGTGGGCGCACCCTGCGGTGCTGACCTTCGTAGCCCCCCAGGGCTTTGTGGCCCGCTACCTATACGGAATCATTTACCCCCCCCGTGACCTGAAGTTTGCCTTGATGGAGGCCAGCGAAGGGCGGGTGGGTTCACCGGTTGAAAAGCTTGTTCTGAGCTGCTTTCGCTACGACGACAGCACCGGCGAGTACACCCCTGCGGCCATGGGCGTCATGCGCCTCGGCGGCATCGTCACTCTGCTGGCGATGGGTGGACTCGGCGCCGTGATGTGGCGACGCGAGAAGAGCTCAGGACAAAACAGGAGTGCAAGCGCATGATCCCCTCCCTCCTTCTCCCGTTTCTGGGTGTGGGTGAGGCCGCAGCAGGCCAAGGCAAGACCTTCTGGATGCCGCCCCAAGCCTCCACGTTGGCCCCCGACATAGACAGAGTGTTCTACTTTATCTACTGGGTGGACATCGCCTTCTTCGTGCTCATGATGGGCGCCGTCATCTTCTTTGCTATCAAGTACAAGCAGAAGACAGAAGGTGAGAAGACCAGTTCAAACAAGGGCTCTCATAGCCTTGAACTGGTCTGGGCCGTGGTCCCACTCATACTCTCCGTGGTCATGTTCGTGACCGGCTTTCGAGTGTACGTCGAGTCCATCGTACCTCCCGCCGACTCCTATGACGTCCGCGTCGTGGCACAGAAATGGTTTTGGTCCTTCGAGTACCCCTCCGAAGGAGTCAGCTCCACGGAGTTGGTCGTCCCAGCGGACACCAACGTGCGCCTGACCATGAACTCCAAGGACGTGCTGCACTCCTTCTTTGTGCCGGACTTCCGGGTCAAGAAGGACGTGGTTCCTGGACGCTACTCGGTGGTGTGGTTCAACGCACCCGAGCCGGGCGAGCACCACATCTTCTGCACTGAGTACTGCGGAGATGGCCACAGCGTCATGCTGAACAAGGTCAGGGTTCTGCCCCAAGACGAGTACGATGCCTGGCTGGTCAGCCAGCAGGCCGTCGCGGCCGCCGAAGGCGACCTGACCGGTGTGGCGTTGGGTGAGAGCCTCTTCACCAAAAAGGCGTGTGCAGGCTGCCACGCAATCAACGGCACCCGGCTCGTGGGCCCGCCCATGAACGGCCTGCTCGGCCGCACTGAAGAGTTCATTGACGGCACCAGCTTGGTTGCCGATGACGACTACATCCGTGAGTCCATCCTGGCCCCAACGACCAAGGTGGTCGCTGGCTACGCCCCCTCGATGCCTCCCTTCGAGGGACAGCTCTCCGAGACCGAGATCAACGCTCTCATCGACTACATCAAGTCGTTGGACTGAGGTACCCGTGAGCCCCCAAACTGCAAATACCTACGCGCATCCTGAGAACGACCTCACTCCAGAGGTCAACTATCTCAACGCCACCAAGGGAATCAAGAGCTGGCTGCTGACCCTCGATCACAAGCGGATCGGGATAATGTACCTAGTCACTATCCTGACCTTCTTCTTGGTCGGTGGCGTGATTGCGCTGGGTATCCGCGCTGAGCTCTTCACCCCTGAAGGTGACCTGTTCACGGCTGCGACCTACAACAAGATGTTCACCCTCCATGGCGCCATCATGGTGTTCTTGGTGCTGGTGCCGGCCATCCCGGCCTCTATCGGCAACTTCGTGTTGCCTCTGATGCTGGGCCAAAAGGACGTGGCCTTCCCGAAGCTCAACCTGGCGAGCTTCTGGATCTACATCTTCGGAGCCGGCTTCCTGGTCTTCACGCTCATCAACGGCGGCGTGGACACAGGCTGGACCTTCTACACGCCTTACTCCTCCGACCACGCAAGTGGCTCGGTGGTGTTGACGCTGACCGGTGCCTTCATTCTGGGCTTCAGCTCCATCTTGACGGGGCTGAACTTCATCGTCACCATCCACAAGATGCGTGCCCCAGGACAGACGTGGCGCAAGATGCCCCTGATGCTCTGGGCCCTGTACTCGACCTCGGTCATCCAGGTCTTGGCGACCCCAGTGATCGCAATCACCCTGTTCTTGCTCATCTTTGAGCGCGTCCTGGAGATCGGAATTTTCGACCCCTCCATGGGTGGTGACCCGGTCCTGTTCCAGCACTTCTTCTGGTTCTACAGCCACCCTGTTGTGTACGTGATGGTGCTCCCCGCTTTCGGCGTCATCTCCGAGACCGTCAGTGTGCACAGCCGCAAGCACATCTTTGGCTACATGGCCATCGCTGGCTCTTCGGTGACCATTGCAGCCGTGGGCTTCCTCATCTGGGGACACCACATGTTCCTGTCGGGACAGTCCGAGCTTCAGGGCGCGATCTTCAGCTTCTTGACCTTTGGCGTGGCCATCCCCACAGCCATCAAGAACTTCAGCTGGATCGCCACTCTCTGGAAGGGCAGCATCCGGTGGAACACTGTAATGTTCTACACCCTGGGCTTTATCTGGATCTTCCTGATTGGCGGCCTGACCGGTCTGTTCTTGGCCACCATGGCAACCGACGTGCACCTGCACGACACCTACTTCGTTGTGGCTCACTTCCACTACGTCATGATGGGTGGAACGCTCTTCGCACTGATTACGGCCATCCACCACTGGTGGCCGAAGATGACTGGCAAGATGTTCAACGAGACCATCGGAAAGGCCACTTTCTGGATGGCCTTCATCGGCTACAACCTGACCTTCTTCCCGCAGTTCGTCGCCGGCTCCCAGGGCATGCCCCGCCGGTACCATCAGTACGTGCCCGAGTTTGAGATCTGGATGCAGGCATCTACCATCGGAAGCTTTATCTTCGGTGCTGCGCTGTTCATCATGCTCGGCTACCTCATCCACAGTTTGTTCAAGGGCGTCAAGGCCCCTCACAACCCCTGGGGTGCAGTCAGCTTGGAGTGGGAGACGGCGACGCCTCCCATCGAGCACAACTTCCATGGGCTGCCGGTGTGCACCAAGGGCCCCTACGACTTTGACGAGATTGAAGAGGGCGCCTGAGCGGCCCTCCCCCTCTTCCCTCTCTCCCGTGAGGCAACTTAAATGAATGCGAACGAAGGTGGTGCGGCAGCAAACGCTGACCGCAACCCCTACCTGGCCCATCACTTCATGGACAAGTTCCAGCAGGATGACGCCGTCAAAATGGGCATGTGGCTGTTCCTGGTGCAGGAGCTGCTGTTCTTCGGTGGGCTGTTCATGGCCTACATCTCCATGCGGTTCTACTACCCAGAGACCTTTCTTCAGGAGGCCACGGCCCACCTGGACTGGCGGCTGGGTGCGATCAACACCATCGCGCTGCTCACGAGCAGTCTGACTATGGCGTTGGCCGTGAGAGCCACACAGCAGGGCAAACAGAAGCAGCTGGTCCCCCTCTTGGGTGTGACCGCTGTGCTGGCCATCGTCTTTATGGGCATCAAGTACTTCGAGTACTCGCACAAGATCCATGACGGGCTGATGCCTGGCATGTACTACGCTGGCGACCCCCTCTCCGCCGTAGAAGCTGTGCACCATGCGCCTCAGATCTTCTTCTCGGTCTACTTCATGATGACCGGCGTGCACGGACTCCACGTGCTCATCGGTGTCGGTCTGATTGGCTACCTGATGTGGCGCGCCACGAAGGGCGAGCTGAACGAGAACAACTACAGCTTTGTCGACAACGTCGGGCTGTACTGGCACTTGGTCGACTTGATCTGGATCTTCCTGTTCCCCCTCTTGTACTTGGTGAAGTGATGTCCGCTCACGAGCACGAGCACATGCCGCTTAAGACCTACTTCATCATCTATGTGGCCCTGTTGTGCCTCACGGTGCTGACGGTAGCTGTCTCGGTCATGGGTCTGCCTTCCCTGTTGAGCATCGTCGTTGCTATGGCAGTGGCCACCGTGAAGGCCCTTCTGGTCGCTACCTGGTTCATGCACCTCAAGTACGACCGCAAATTCAACGTCTTTGTCTTTGGCGCCAGCTTCTGGTTCATGGCCGTGTTCTTTATCTTCACGATGACGGACCTGAGCTCTCGCGGGGATATCTTGGCGGTGACCGGGAACTTCGAGCAGCGCATGGATGCAGCGCTTGCCGAGGAGAACGCCCCACCGCTTGATCCAGACGCCACGCCAGAAGAGCTGGGCCAAGCTCTTTACAGCGGCAAGGGCTGTATTGGCTGCCACTCCCTGGATGGGAGCAAGATGGTAGGTCCGTCCTTCAAGGGGCTGCATGGCCGTGAAGAAGTGATGGCCGATGGCACCAAGCTGACCGCGGATGACGCCTACATCAAGGAGTCAATCCTTCAGCCCCAGGCCAAGATCGTGGAAGGCTACCCCCCAGTCATGCAGG
>JBLHMA010000072.1:0-17116 GCA_047621545.1 Cognaticolwellia sp.
AGAAGCAAAGGCGGCAAGCAAGCAGAGCATAGGTCTCCTCCTTCCATGCAAGCCTGATTCACAGCGAATGCCAAGGCTCTAGCTGTTCCCCCGCGTATCGCTTTGTTTCCAACCCCCGGGAATGCGCGAGCACCGTTAAGCAGCTTGCATGCATGCGCGCATCCTAGTGGTCGAAGACGATCCTCGCCTGGCTCAGATGGTCCAGGCCTACCTGATACGAGAGGGCTTTCTCGTCGAAATAGAGGAGCGAGGAGACCGGGCAGAGCAACGCATTCTGAGTGAGCAACCCGACGCCGTCCTGCTCGATCTTCGGCTTCCTGGCCAAGACGGAATGAGCGTCTGCCGGGCCGTTCGGCCAGACTACGGCGGCGCCATCTTGATGATGACAGCCCGTGGAGATGAGGTGGATGAGGTGCTGGGCTTGGAGCTTGGCGCCGACGACTATCTAACGAAACCCGTGCGGCCACGGGTGCTCTTGGCACGCCTCAGAGCCGCGCTTCGCCGCCGAACCCCAGCGGTGCTGAAAGCACTGCGCCTTGGGCCACTACACATCCAACCTCAACACCGGCTGGCGCGAATCGATGGCGTCGCCTTGAGCCTTCAGACAGCTGAGTTCGACCTGCTGCTCTTCTTGGCCAGGAACGCCGGCCAGGTCGTCACCAGAGAGGCCCTCTACCCCGCCTTGATGGGTGCCCCCTACGATGGCCTGGACCGGAGCATGGACCTTCGGGTTTGTCGGCTGAGAAAGAAGCTGGGAGACGACCCCAAACACCCCCGCTGGCTCAAAAGCATTCGAGGCGTCGGCTACCTCCTGGTTCCAGCTTGAAACGCCTGTATATCCGCGTGCTCTTGGCTGCTTTGGCGGCCTTTATGGTGGGCGCCCTGGTCCTGATGATGATGGTTCTGCGGGAGAGAGAGGAAGATCGACGGGTCGTGGAGAGTTCCCTGCATGGCGGCATGGTGAGCGCTACAGAGGCCATTCGGACGGGCTCAGACCGCGAGGGGACGCTGGCGGAGCTGCGCAGCCAATACAAATTGGACATGCAGGTCCTGCCGACGACAGCCATGCCGCCCGGCGCCCAGGCGCGATTGCGCAGCGGAATGACCACCTACTTTGTGGTGAATAAAAATGGGTTTGTGGCCCATCCCATCTCTGCGCAGGAGGCCCTGCGAATGGGACCGCTGCCCGAGTTCGTCTTGCCCCCTTTGTGGGAACTGACTCTGATCTTCCTCTGCGTCAGCGCATTGTTCGCCGCCGTGTTGGCCATCGGCCTGCTTCCAACACTGCGCGGGATGCGAGAGTTGGAGCGCGGCGCCCAAGCCATGGCACTGGGAAACTTCGGGCGTCGAGTCGACGAATCCGGTGATTTGACCAACCTGGCGCTGATCCTCAACGACTTGGCATCGAAGACCCAAGCCCACCAGGCCCTTCAAGCTGAGCTGCTGCACGCGGTCTCTCACGAGCTAAGAACGCCCCTAGCCCGCCTCTCCTTTGCGCTCGAAGCCCTACCAGTGCCCGCAGCGGCACTGCACGAAGCAGAAGGGGAGCTGGACCAGCTAGACAGCTTGGTCGGCGAGCTATTGGCTTGGTCTCGTTCGGGTGAAGCTCCGCTTCGCCAGGCGCCCGTCTCTCTTGTCCAGACACTTCACTCCCTCGCGGAGCGCTACGGTGCGAGCGCTTCAGGGCCCAGCTTGCATGCCATGGTCGATGCCCGCCTCTTCGAGCGATGCGTAGACAACCTAGTACGCAATGCCCAACTGCATGGTTCCGCTCCCCTAGAGTTGAGCTGGTGCAAGGGCGGAGTTGGCGTACTCCTGCATGTAGATGACGCCGGGCCTGGCTTGCCCAGCGAGCTCCAAGGTCGAGCCCTGGAACCCTTTGTTCAGTTCGGCTCCGCAGCGGGAACCGGGCTTGGGCTGGCCATCGCCTCACGCTGCTGTCAACGTCATGGCGGGCGCCTGCTGCTGAGTCGAAGTCCAAACGGAGGACTTCGGGCGACCAGCGATTGGCCGCTCACAGCCGACCCTGTACAAAGCGATACATATAGGAACACTTCCGCAGCGGACACCGCCGACTGAACGAGACATCCTTGTCTCTATGAAGCGACTCACCGGACTTGATTTTGCCCGCTCCGCAGCCCTGATGGGCATGGTGTTGGTCAACATCCCCTTGGCCTTCTCGGCGCATGAGACGGACTTGGCCGGCTGGCTATCCGGAGCCTTCTCTGGTCGAGCAGCAGCCGTATTCGTTGTTTTGGCTGGAGTCAGCAACAGTCTGATGACCCGAAAGGCGATAGCCGATCCAGCGCGCGCCCAGCGTGACCGCCGCACCATCTTTCGCAGGGCGCTCTTTCTCGGCATTCTTGGTCTGGCTTGGCTGCCTCTATGGCCTGCAGACATCTTGCATTACTACGGCATCTGGATGGCGCTGTCGGCACTACTGTTCACGCAAACGCCCAAGCGCCTCCTCGCCATAGCCGCGGTGGTAACCCTCATCTTTCCGCTGCTCTTGATCGTTGGCCCGGACTACGAGACCGGCTGGAACTGGGCCAACCTGGACTACGAAGACTTCTGGACCTCCTCCGGCTTTGTTCGAAACCTGTTCTACAACGGCCTACATCCAGTCTTCCCTTGGTTCGCCTTCTTCTTGGGCGGGATGTGGCTGGGACGACAGAACTTGGCCGATCCAGACGTCCGGCGAAGGCTTCTGACAGTCTTGGTTCCTCTCTGGTTAGCGACCGAGGCCCTGGCACGAGGCTTGATCTGGGGGCTCCTGGCGCTGGGGGAGAACGCCCAAGATGCAGTCTCCATAGGCGGGATTGACCCCATGCCGCCCATGCCCTGGTACATCCTTGGAGCTGGCAGCGCCGCCATGGCATTCATCTTGGTCTGCATCCCACTCGCACAACGCTTCCCAAGGGCCGTTGCTCCCTGGGTACACAGCGGCCAAATGGCACTGACCCACTACGCCAGCCATGTCTTTCTGCTGCTCTACCCACTGCTGCTCGTTTGTGACCCAGCTCAGCTGGACCTGGCCTACGCACCCTTGGTACCGGCCAGCGGCCCTCTTCTTCTGGGTGCCATGGCACTCTGGGCGGCGCTATCCGTTGCCTTCTCGCATCTCTGGCGGCGCTGGTTCGACCGAGGCCCGTTGGAATGGTTGATGCGAACTCTGACTCAGCCTCGAACCAAGCCTCCAACGGAGAAAGCCCGATGACCTTGATCCTCCTCCTCTCGGCCGTCCTCGCCGACAGCACGCAAGCACGCATCCAGCTCGAAAAGAGCCTAGCCGGTCCCCCTTGCAGTCACGCCACCATGCAGCTGACCCAGGCAGCCCAGATCGGGACCATGTGGGAAGACCGGGAGCGCTTCCAGCTCCAAGGCTCACTCCGGAACGGGACCTGGGAAGACCTCCAAGCCATCCTCCTCGAAGACATGGATCCGGACACTCCATTGGAAGAAGGTTCATTTCCCTACATTCGGCCCGGTATCGGCGAAGTCCCTGGAGACCCTGACACATCTATATGGGAGGAGGGGCTTCCAGCGGGCAAAGCGCTGGGGCCAGCATGGGTCTGGAGCACACCCGACTACACCTTGAGCTGGCAAGCGGAGCGCGTCTCCCTCTCAGCCCCAAAGCGCGTCAAAAGCAAAGACGGCTCGGTCGAGAACATGGAGTGGTTCGTGAAGTTGGATCCGGAGGGATTGCCGGTCCGTGAGGAGGGCAGCCTGAGAGCCAAGCAGGGAGCGTTTACCATCGATGTTCAGTGGCACATCGAGTACGTGTGGCGCCCCTGCTGAGACTACAGCGCCTGGGCCCAAGCCAAGATCGCCTGGTGGTCCGGGAGTATGCCCACGTCCCCGCCACCTTCATATTGCAACTTTGAGCAACTGTACCCGCCGGTCTTTGCCTTAAAGACTCGCCGTCCGAGCTCAGCGCCCTGGCGGTCCACCACGGCCACAGTGCGATCCACGGCAACAGTTTTGATGTTCACAGGCCCCCCACCAGGCCGCTGGTAGTGGCAGGTGGCGATGAAACGGGGTTCGCTCTCATCCACCACCTTGCCAAAGCGCGCGAGCTGCCCAAGCTGACCGGTCCCAGCGAAGCGCCAGCCGTTCTGCCAGCGCAGAGCAACTGCATCCCCAGCAGGCATACCCTGCGCGCTCTCTGGCAAACCCTGGATGAAGGTGCCCATCAGATCTGCGGAGCCGGTCTTGTACGTCACCACACCCGACCACTCCGAGCCACTCGTGTGACGCACGACAATATCAACCTGATACTCCTTGCTGGACATGAAATCCTTCCCCACTTTGAAGGGCACCAAAGGCTGCTCCCACAAGCCCGAACGTGCATCCAAGCGGAAAGACCCGTCCACCTCTTGCCCGTCGATCAGGATGGTAGAGCCGGTGAGCGCACCCAGCTTCCCCGTCACGTAGCCACCCTCCCCGACTGCACAGTCGTTGGCGCTTAGCGTGTCAAAGCCCGACTGGTCCTGCAAGCGAATCCGCACCCTGCCATCGCCGCTACCCGAACACTGGAGCTCCAGCACCTGATCCATGCGCAGCTCCAGGTAGAGGGTCTCCCCCTCCAGCCCCTCTCCC
Organism: Cognaticolwellia sp.; assembly: GCA_047621545.1. Lineage (GTDB taxonomy): Bacteria > Myxococcota_A > UBA796 > UBA796 > CAJQPC01 > CAJQPC01. The sequence goes on from JBLHMA010000072.1 coordinate 4,600, forward strand.
AGGATGGGCAAGCGGTTCTGGCCAATGTGAAACAGAGAGACGGGCAGAACCATGCTCTGGCCGTCGGCCAAGCTCTGTCCCTCGATCTCCACACTGTCGATGTTGGTCAGGCCCACCTTGACGTGAACGCCGTCATCCTTAAGCCCTGCCTCAGAGAACACATACGGGGGGGAATGACAGGCTAGCAGCATCAAGACAGTGGACATTTGGGCCTCCACGGCTGCCCTAACTAAGGCCCGCTCTACCCGTGCCAAGAATCAACTCAGGGCGGCTCAGCGGCACAGTCACTGTGCCTGCACCCGGCAAGGAACACCAACAGGAGAATCTCCTGGCCGCCTATCCGGAGGCGTGCCGCCATCCAGCTCCATGGATGTCTTGCGCCCAATGGACTACCAGATCCCTTCAGAGAGGTCTCCTCCATGCTCGACGCCGCCGTCATCGGAGCGGGCCCCAATGGCCTAGCCGCCGCCATTACCTTGGCCCGTGCTGGCCGCAGCGTGGTGGTCTACGAGCGCGCCGAGACGGTCGGAGGGAGCGCGCGCTCCTCGGAGCTGACCCTGCCTGGCTACCTGCACGATGTGTGTTCGGCGGCCCACCCCATGGCGGTCGCAGGCGAGTTCTTCAACACCCTGCCACTGCACGAGCACGGTCTGGAGTGGATCAGACCGGACTTTCCCGTGGCCCACCTGCTCCCGGAGCAGGACGCGGTGATCCAGCACACCGATTTGCTGGAGACCGCCCACGAGGTCAACGATCTGGCCTACGCAGCCGAGCTGTCCCCGTTCTTGGATCGCTTCTCGGACCTACTGCGCGATGGAACAGCCCCACCAGGCCTGCCCCAGAACCCTGTGCTCATGGCCCGCTTTGGCCTGCGCGCCATGATCCCGGCCACCACCCTGGCCCGCTTACTCTTCAAGACCGAGCGCGGCCAAGCCCTGTTCGCCGGACACGCCTGCCACAGCTGCCTGCCGCTCACCCAGTCCCCCAGCGCGGCCATCGGCCTGATGCTCCAGCTCGCCGCCCACGCGGTCAACTTCCCCATGCCCAAGGGCGGCGCAGGACGCATCACACAAGCCATGGCCAGCTACTTGGAGTCCCTGGGCGGGCGCATCGAATGCGGCGTGGACATCGGCCACATCAACCAGGTCGACGCCGAGCAGGTCTTCTTCTGCACCAGTCCACGGGACATGGCCCGCATCGCCGGAGACCTACTGCCCAGCAGCTACCTGAAACGCCTGGCCAAGTTCCGCCATGGCCCCGGGGTGTTCAAGGTGGACTACGCGCTCAAGGAGCCCATTCCTTGGTCGGATCCACGAGTGGCCCGCGCCGGAACCGTGCACCTGGCCGGCACCTTGGAGCAGCTGACCGCATCCGAGGCCACCGTCGCCCAAGGCGGCCACGCCGACGAACCCTTCGTGTTGCTCACGCAGCCCACTCAGTTCGACACCACCCGCGCCCCAGAAGGTGGGCACATCGCTTGGGCCTATGTGCACGTGCCCAACGGCAGCACCCTGGACCAGACCCAGGCTCTGGAAGCGCAGATCGAGCGCTATGCACCTGGATTTGGGGACGTGGTGCTGGCACGCCACACCATGAACTGCGCCCAGATGGAGGCCTACAACCCCAACTATGTAGGCGGGGATGTCAACGGCGGGGCCAACACCCTGGACCAGCTCTTCACCCGGCCGGTGGCCGCCCTGAGCCCCTACTGTACGCCGAGCCCCAGGATCTTCCTGTGCTCGGCGTCGGTGCCTCCCGGCGGCGGGGTGCACGGACTTGGGGGCTACAACGCGGTTCGCGCTGCGGGCATTGTTTAGGAGCCAAAACTCCCGGGTGCAGCGAGATGTGCAGGTCGCCGCGCGGCGGGTTTCCTCGCGCCATGCCCGTCACGTGCATACATTGACCCAATGACCCTACTCCTTGCCTACGTGACCGCATGAACGGAATGACATTCAGAGTCGGTGCCATCGCTGGCGTTCCGGTGCATCTGAGCATCTGGTACTTCATCCTCATGGTCTTTTTCGTGCAGGACATGGGCGGTCCCGCGGAGATGGTGCTCTTCGGCATCGCCATGACAGTCAGCCTGCTGGTCCACGAGATGGGCCACGCCATGGTGGCCAAGTGGCAAGGCCTGGATCCCAGCGTGACCCTGCATGGCATGGGTGGACACTGCACCCACCTGCCCGCGTCCTCCGACAAACGTGACGCCGTGCTGGTAGCCGCTGGACCCGGCGCTGGCTTGGCACTGGGTCTGCTCGCCGGTGCCATCCTCTTTGTGGTCGGAAAGGCCGGCGCCCCTCTGCCCTACTTGGCCGAGACCTTTCTGACTTACATGCTGTGGATCGGCATTGTCTGGAGCATCTTCAATCTGCTGCCCATCTTTCCGCTGGACGGCGGCAAGCTGACCCGGTTGGCCCTGCTGCGTGTCTTTGGCCAGGAGCGCGGCCACAAGGTCGCACACATCTCGAGCTTGGTCTTTTGTGCAGGCGGGCTGGCCATGGCCATCGTCACCAAGCAGATCTTCTTGGGCTTTATCGTCGCCTACTTCGCCTACCAGAACTGGAAGCTGCTGCAGGCGGGCTCCCAAGTCTTTGGTTCGCGTCCGGCCCCACGAAAGGCGGATCCCCAGACGACCGCCCTGCTGCTGGAGGCCGAAGACGCCCTGGAAGACGGCGACTACAAAGAGGCCCAACGCTTGGCTTATGTGGCCCGCGGAATGCCCAATACCACCGACCAGATGGAGGCCCACGCCTGGGAGATCGTCTGCATCGCCGCCCAGCGTTTTGGCCAGCCCAGCGAGTGTGAGCGCCTGGCGTCTCGGGCGACACAGACCCCGCGTCTGCTCGAGAGTCTGATCTTGTGCGCCTTGGCCCGGGGCGACCGCGGCACAGCTCTGGGACTGACCGAGAACAGCAACTTCAACAAGCTGCCAGCTGACGCACGTCAAGACCTGATGGCGCGCATCGGATAGGCGGGCTGCATGCTCTGGTCTGTCCTCGCTTGTGCCATCCGTCCCGGGATTGTGATTCCTCACAGGGTCACGCCCCAAGAAAAGCTGGAGGAGGCCAACCAGGTCTTCAAGTCCCGCGACTACGCCGGTGCGCTCCTGCTCTACAGAGCTCTGGCCAACGACCCCGATGTGCCCACCCAGGTCCGGGTCGAAGCCATGGCCCAGACCGCGCGCATGATGAGCCTGACCGGCGAGCTGGAGGCTGGGCGCAGCTATCTGGACCAGGCGCTCGCCCTCTCGAGCATCGATGAGCCGCTGGGCTGGACCCGCACCCAAGGGGTCAAGGGCATCTACCAGCGCGAAGACGGCGATGCAGCTGGCGCCCTGGACACCTTCTCCCAAGCCTACACCTACGCCATGAACCGGGAGATGCCCCTGCGGGCCATCGACATGGCGCACCACGCTGCTCTGGTGGCCCCACAAGACGGGCAGATCGAGTGGGCGGAGAAGGGCATCTCGGCTGCGACTGCGGCCGGAAGCATCCCTTGGTTGGCTGTCCTACACAACAACCTGGGCTCCGCCTACGAGGACAAACAGGACTACCCAACCGCCTTGGAGCAGTACAGGATTGCCCTGGACTTTCGACGGCAGCTCAGCGACCCCACCAGCCTGCTCATCGCCGAATGGGCCGTGGCACACGCCGAGCGCTTGAGTGACGAGCCCGGCGCCAGGGACTCCCTGGAGGCTGTGCTGTCCAAGGCCCAGTCGGCCTACCAGTCCAAGCCCAGCGCCGGAACGGCCGAGTGGGTGGGCTACACCTTGGAAGACTTGGCCGAACTCACCCACGCCGAAGGGGACCCGGAACAAGCCCGCGTGCTCATGGACGAGGCCATCGCCAAGTACGTCGAGGCCGGCCTGGAAGAGCACTGGCCTGAGAAGCTGGAGCTGGCCCGCATGCGGCGCGCAGAGATGTCGGAGACACCCTACTAAGGCGAGCGCAACTGTCCGAGTCCAGCAACATGCTTCGGGGCGGCTCCTGGATGAACAGTGTTCCGGGACGAATCCTCTGTTAGACAAGGCCTCTGAGCGCCCTATGCAAAGGGTCCGACAGGCTTTTCAACGTGTGTCACATTTGAGTCCGCGACAGTCTATGGATCGAGCTGAGTAAGTTCAAGCTCTAACAGGTGGATCCATGCTTGCCCTATCCAGCCCCCTTCTAATGCTCCTCGCGTGTAACCAAGACCTGGCAGCCAACGCTGCCGGGGACTCGTTGTGAGCGGACCGAGCAACTTCCGTCCAGAGCTATGGTTAGGGTTTGCGCTCACGATAGTTTCTGTTGTCTACAGCGCCGCTGCCTCCGCTGAACCGGAGGCGCCCTGGTCCCACGAAGCAGGCTTCTCCGCCGGCATAGGAGCAGGGCGGGCAGACGGAGGCGGAGGCGGAGCCTTTGTAGGCGGAGGGCACTACTGGTCGCAGCATAGCCAGCTCGCTGTGGACCGCGTCTGGGCGACCTCCATCCACGGTGGCGGTGACGGAAGCGTGGTGCGCTGCATCGCCGGAGTAGGCGCGTCCTGGGATTTGGTTCCAGCGGAGACTCTGGACATGAGCGTCGGCGGGGCCATGACCGCGGGGCTCTCACTTAAACCCGATGACGGGGATGGCGGCTTCTTCGTCGCACCGCGGTTCTTTGCGCGTGCAGGGGTGCGCCCCGAGGGATGGAGGCATGGTTGGTATTTGGAAGCAGCCCTTCAGACCGGTGGGGTACCTATTCTCTTTCCCGGCGAAGTGGACCTAGGCCCTGAGTTCACCCTGAGCCTGGGCTTCTGGATCGACAAGGCCCCGAAGTGGTCGGGCCGGTTTTGACCCTGCCTTGTCGTCACCCGTCGCGCATGCCCCTTCGCAGTAGGGGGACACTCCACCACCAGCTGCTCAGCTCTGCCCGAACCGGGTTTCCCATCCGGTCACAGGAGTAGATCGCATCCCGAGGAATTCCCAGCTTCTGCAGCTTGTTACGCAGCGAGTTCCTGGCCTTTCTGACGCCGACACTGGGATTGGCGAGACCCGCCATGGTCTGGAGTTGACGCTCCCTCGATGCTGGGCTGGCCTCGAGCAGCAACTCCAAGAGCCCAGCCTCGCGACCGCGCAGCTGGAGGCTCCCCCGCTCGGCTTCCACCCGCAGCAGGCCCGGGCCCACCCTACGGATGACCAACGCAACGCCACGCGTATCCTTCTCTCCGAGGCTCTGAATCGATACGCCGCACAGCTCCACTACCAAGCCGGGTTGGAGCTCCTGGCGCACTCCCTTGTGCAGCACGACGGGGCACCCTCCACACTCCGCGACCACGAATCCTTGGTCCCCCCAGGTCACACGAACCAAGGCCTCGGCGAGATGCCCAGGAACAAGACCGGGCTCTCCTTCCCCGAGCACTGACCAGTACTGCCCCCCTACCAAGGAACCAAAGGCGACCCGCTCACCATGCAACTCCACGTGCAAGCTGGGCAACTCGCCCGGACAGGACAAGTCCAGTACCCGAACAAACTCTTCGGAGGGGAGCAGATCGTAGCGGGACCCTCTGGCCAGCTGGAACTGCCGGGCCACGAAGTCCTCGTGGCAGATCGGCGTATTGATGGCGTAGGCCTTGAGCTCCAAGCGCCCGTTCGTGTTGATGCGGACCCTGGCGTGCTGCGCCGAGAGCCGGTCGTCCCCAAGGACCAGGGCGCTGCCAGGGAGGCGCCCGATGACCGCCCCTGGGCCTAGGCGCGTCACGCGCCCGTCCCGAGTCTCAAGGTCCACCCACGCCTTTTCATACATGGAGTGGCTCCCCTTCCCGGGGGCGAACCAGCCGGATCCCCAGCGTAGGCAATCGACTTCCGGGCGGCATCCCCGCCCGGTACCAAAGAGGCCGCGGGTCGCTGTACCAGTGCCCCCCTCGAAACGCGCGTTCCACACCCGGACGCGGACCCGCCAAGTCGAACCGATCCCTCCGACGAGACGGCCAAGGCAACCAACGGTCCAGACACCAGACGCTGGTATTCCCTGCCATCATCCGGACCCCGTACGGGCTCCGGTCGGCGTCAAAGCCGGGGGTATCCACGGGCTCCGGTGAGGACTCCCTGGCCGCTTCCCGAGACCCGGAGATCACGGTGAAGCTGCGGTCGAAGTGACTGCCCCAGGGGTAGGGGCGGCCGTCTTCCCCCCGACCGGCCTTCTCCCACTCCAGCTCGTAGGGCAGACGCCAGCGCCGACCATCCACTTCACTCCACCAGGCCGAATAGGCCAGGGCCGAATCCCAACACAGGTATACGGCAGGGTGATTTTCGTTCCAACCCGGAGCAACCTCAGGGTCCAGCTCAAAACCTGCCTTTCCTAGCCGAAGCATGGGCCGCCCAAGCTGAATCCGCAGGAAGTCAAAGAGCCGAAGGACATGGCCGGAGTCAAGGTCCCATCCATAGGCGTCGCGGCCGGCGTTCAGAAAACGCAGGTACTCCCCGATGCTGACCGCCTGTTTTTGAATCGAAAAGCCCGGCAGCCACACGCGACGAGGCAGGTCTCCCTCTCCCCCGCCCGCCCAGAATTCGCCCTCGGGAATCCAGCATTCACCAGCACGCAGACTCCCTCGCTCTGGCAGCCGCAAGGTCCTGGTGGCCCGGGCGCCGCGGTCCAGCTTCAGCGCAAGCCTGATGGGGTCGGCCTGGGGGTGGCGCACCTCCAGCTGATAGTGCCCCGGACTCAACTCAAAGCCTCCAGCCCCACTCAGCGTGTGGACCCGCGCCTCTCCAAGGCCCCATCGCGCGCTGATTTTGTCTATTGCCCGGATCAGAACAGTGGCGCCCGGCGGCTCGGTCCGTAGATCCAGCTGAGCCTTTTGCCCCAGATATTCCAGCGCAAGCCTGCTGCCTCGCAGCCTCAGGCTGTGCAGAGCGAGGCTCGCAGCTTCCTCCTCAAGGTGGTCCCTTGCCCTCTGATGGCGGGCAATCCAGAGGGCATCGGCGGCGCTCTGCGCACCACTGTGACCCGGGTCCAGTGACAGCACAGTGGCCAATCCTTCCAAGCGCTGGGCCTCGGCCTGCTCCAACTCCACCGCAGCCTTGCGAGAAGCTTCCTGAAGTGCAAGGGCCCGGGGGCCGCCCATCGCTGCGCCCTCCTGGGGCACGCCCTCCTCCAATGCGCGCTGCGCAGCCTTCATCTTTCCAACGGCATCTTGGAGCCCCGACTCCAGCGAACCTTGGCCGTTCCACCGCGCCTCAGCCATCTCCTGGTGCTGCAGACCATCCAGCCACCTCCTCAAAAGAAGGGCCAGCCCGCCAGCGGAGGGCCGCAGGGGGGCCCTCTCCTGGCAGGCAGAAGCCAGCCCCTCCAGCTCGACGACTCCCCGTTCTCCAACCCCCAGGCCAAGCAACAACCCAAGAGTGCAACCCAGCGAGTAGACATCCCAAGCTGCCTCCACCGCTCCGTCGCGCAGGCGCTCCGGAGACATGAACTCCCGGGTTCCGACAACTTCTCCAACCTCCGTCAGTCTCTCAGACTGCCCCCGCTTTGCGGTGGGTCGAGAAGCTTCTTGAGCGCCTTCGATCTGCTTGGCCAACCCCCAGTCGACCACCAAGACCTCACCGTCCAGCCCCAGCATGATGTTCTCTGGCTTGATGTCTCGATGCACCCAGCCCTTGCGGTGCGCGTACTCCAAGGTCTCCGCCACTCGGGCCAAGGCCTCCACCAGACGCCTAAAGCTCCATCGGGGCTCGCCGGCCTGGGCCAACTCATCAAAAGCTAGCCCCAGCGTCACGTGGCGCTCCAAGAGCCGCATCGCGTAGCCAGGCCCATGGCCGGGTACACGTCCCATCTCCACCACCGGAACCACGCCAGGGTGGTCCAGTTGGGCGGTTGCGATGGCCTCATTGCGCAGGCGCCAGATGCCATCGTCGTTCAACGCCTCCTTCCAAGCGAGCCTCCGGCCAAGCAGCCGGTCCTCCAAAACCGACACCTGGCCCATCCCGCCCGCTCCAAGGGGGGCCCCTATACGAAACCGGGCCGGGTCCAGCTCGGGCCATTCCCCCATCTTGGGCTGTACCGCGTCGACCAACAACTGTTCAACCTCGGCACGCAGGCCTGAACTCAGTCCCCGCCTCTCCAGACTGTCTAACAGCGCATCCAAACCCTCAGCCATCCCGGCCTCCCATCAAGTCAATTCTAACATCACGGAGGATCCAACAGCGTTCCTATACCGTTCCGAACTCCGGGCTTTCAGCGAAGGGGGCGCGCCAGTAGGCCCGACCGGCAGGCACATCCAGAGCGCGACCTGCGTCGCAGGCCCAGCCGTCCCCGGGCCAATTCTTCCGGAGTCCACAATGCCCATCATCCAAATCCTGACCCTGCTCACCCTGAGCCAGGCCGCTACCGGTCGCCTCCACCTCCAGGTGGACCCCGAGCTCGCCGGCGCAGATCTCGAACTCGTCTCCCTGACCACAGGCGAACACCTGGAGGTCTCCTGCCTCTCGCAGTGCGCATTCGATCTGGGCGTAGGGACCTGGGAGGTTCGCGCTTGGTCGGGGACTCAGCTGATCGGCGGCAGCGAACAAGAACTAGATCTGCTTCCCGGCAGCGACGCCTTTGCGCTGGTCGTGCCCTTCGATTGATGACGGCCCACCCGAGGGAGCTGCCTCAACGGGTGGCTCCCCCGCCTATGAAGAGGAAGGCCGACAAGACATGGCCCACCACAACCTGATCCACTGCCTTGGGATGCCAGGCCCGAGCACGGTCGCGCAGCGCGCCCACAGAGAGCTCCTCGGCGTCCACGACCCAAGCCCGCAGCCATGCAGGTGTCCCCTTGAGCAGCTCACCTCGGGATCCCATCCCGGGATCCAACAGCGCATCTACCAACCTCTCTGCTGACGTCGCCCAAGCGCTCACCCCGGCTCCGTTGTCCTTGCAGGCCCGGAAGCACGCTTTGGCTCGAGAAACCTGCCCCCCAGCGGCGTGCAACATGCCTTTCGCCAGCGTGGTCTCAGCCAAGCCCCTGGACAGACCGAGTCGACGTTGAATCTCCTCCGCCCGGCTGAAGGCCAACTCCGCATCCGACGCGCACTTCTCGGCAAGGGACACCAAGCCGAGGTTCATATGACAGGTCGCGACGCTGGCGGGGTGACCACGCTCCGCGTTCAGCGTCACGGCTTCCGCAAGCAATTGCCGGGCGTCCTCCAACTCCCCAAGCAACATAGCCATCGAGGCCAAGTTGAGCAGGGCCCGAGCTTCGGCGTCCCGGTAGGAGCGTACCCGGTGCTCTTCCAGAAGCAGACGGCACTCGCGGTAGGCCAGCACTACCTTCCCCTGATCACGCCGAATCAAGGCACGATTCTCCTTGGCACGCAGCACCACCAGCGGGTCACCCTGGCGCATGCCCTGAGCGATGGCCCGCTCATACAGCTCCAGGGCCCCAGGTTGGTCTCCGCGACGGTTTCGGCACAGAGCACGACCAAAGGACAATCGAGCCTCCAAGTACTCGGGCGCATCAGGAGACGCTGCCCAACCCTGGGCGACTTCCAACACCGAGCCCGCCTTCGCGTGTTGCCCACGGGCCGAAGCATGGTGCGCCAACCCCAGACACGCGGCGACCGCCTGTTGCGCGGTCGGCTCCATCTCCAGAACCCGTTCCAAATCGGCGACTGCGCCGGCCAAGCCTCTGCGGCGCCTCAGACGACCCCGCAACAAGTAGAGGGAACGCCAAGGGTTCGGCTCCAATACAGCCAGAAGCACACCAATCAGCGCCAGCGCTCTGGCACCATGCTGCGCCTCGAGCACAGGCGCCACCGCCATCAGGAGCTTGGCGGCCCGTTCTGGCTGCAGCTCAAGTTGCGCCTCCGCCTCCGACAAGCTGACTCCGACAGCGGCAACCAGGGTAGTCCTGGCCGTTGGATCGCCGAGCTCAGCAAGCTCAGACAAGCCACTGAGCCCATCCAGCGCAGCCGTTCCACCAACGGCTGCCGCCTCCTCGATGGCCAGCCCAGCTCCATGCAGGGCCAAGCCCCAGCCTCGGCGCACCACCACGCGAAGGCCATGCGTCGCCAGCAGACTGTTCAGACGGTTGGCTTTCCGTCGAAGTCGCGCACTGGCCCATGCACGCTCCTTCTCGGTTCGAGGACGTTGGCGATCCAAGCACTCCGAGAGGTCCTCGTATGACAGACATCCTCCGGGCGCCGATAACAGAGCCGACAGGAGCTTGGAATGCCGATCCAGGCTCAGCAATCTGCCCCCGATATTCACCGACATTCCACTACTTTCACGCAATGTCACAACATCCTCCTCCCCCAGTCAAGGCACAGTGCCCACACACTGGCGTCTTGTAATCGCAATCATACAGGAAGCTCAAATGCCCACCCAATCCCTTGCCCCCGGCGCCGCTTCCAGATCGCTCTTGTTGACCCTTGGGGCACTCATCCTAGGCTGCACTGGTGGCGAGCCTTGTGTCGAAGACACTGCGGCGTTGGCCGGCGTGCTGTCCCCGCTTTCCTTCTCCGGCAGCTTCGATGGGGGGGCGTACGACGGGGACTGCATAGCGACGACCTGCCCCGTCGACTCTGGGCGCGCGACAGTCAGGTGCGATCCAGACGGCACCATCGTGCTGCGAGGGGAACTGCCAGACCTCAATGAAAGCCTCGACGCCCCGCGCACAATGGACATCACCCTTCACCTCGCCCCAGCGCTCAGCGCCGGTGAACACAGCTTTGTCGGGGATGACGGACTTGGCTACCTCGACGTGAACCGCTTCGACAGCGTGAACGATTCACCCACGTCTGCCAGCGTCGACTTGGAGGTCTTCGAGCCCGGCCAGCAAGCTATCGGCAGCTTTGAAGGCCGTTGGGAAGGAGACTTTGACATCAGTGTGCAGGGGACCTTCGCCCTCGACTGCGAATTCGCCGACCTCTGAGCCAGGAACAAGCATGAACATCCTCGTACTTCTTCTGCCCCTTGCCCTTTCCTCCTTGCCAGCCCACTCAAGAGCCGAAGCGACCCCTCACGAACTCGTTGCGGCCTTGCTAGGCAAGAGGGAGCTCTCCGAACTGACCCTCAGCCTGGAGGAGGATGCACCCAGCTGTCCTGGTGAGCGGGTCCAGCTCTCCGCCACCTCCACCGATCTGGCAGGGCGAAGCCGGGACTCCTCCCAACTGGGCCTCTGGGCCATGCTCAAGACGACCACCTCATCTGAAGCCGTCACCACAAAGGGAAGCTTCCGCATCCCCAATGACCCAAAGGCAACCTGGGAGGCCCCTACACAGCGAGAGCTGATGCCCGTGGACAGGCCGATGTCTGGAAACAGTTGGAGATCCCGATTCACTACGCCTGCGAATCCGAGGTCCACTACGACGGCGAACCCGGCCTGCGGGGCAAGGACGGAGCGGACGGCCGAGACGGCAACGAGTCGGAGCCCAACGGAAGTGACGGTAGCAATGGCCTTGACGGTGGCCAGCGGACCGGCCCCGGCTCTCAAGGTTCAAATCGCTCTTGCTCAGCATCCTCAGACCGGCGAAACGCTGCTGCAGGTGCATGTTCTGGCTGACACCGGAGAAGAGTCCTGGCACGCACTGGCCCTGACCAATTCCTCCCTCATCATCAGCAACCGGGGAGGAACTGCGGGAGACGGAGGGCGCGGCGGAGCGGGTGGCGCCGGGCACTCGACCAAGGGTCAAGGTGGTGACGGAGGAGACGGTGGAGACACCGGCAAGAGTGGTCCCGGAGGGCACATCGAGGTCTGGGTCTCTCCGGAGGCCGAACCCTACCTGGAGCTTGTGGAGTTCGACAACTACTCCGGCGGAGCAGCCGCAGAAGGGGCCCGCGGAGGCGGTGGTAAAGGCATGGCCGACCCCGGCAAGGCAGGAAAGAGCGGAGGGGAGACTCCGCCAGGAACGCCTGGGCCAGAGCCAGTCATCCGTACAACCGACCTTGGGCCCCTCTGGTGAGCCCCCTCAATCCACGACCTGGAGTCCTCATGTCCTTTCACACTCTCTTTCCACTCGTCACACTGCCTCTCCTGCTGTTGTCCTGCAGCGGCGGGAGCTCCAGCCCCACAATTCCCGTGGCCGACTTCGAGCTGGAGTTCGATGGACAACGCGACGGCGTGGCGTTTGCACAGGCATGCGGCTTGATGGAGGACGCCTCCTCCCCAGGCGACGCAGAAGCCGACTGCCGATTCGCGACCTTCCGCTGCATCAGTGAGATGGAGGATGGGACAGAGGTCCTGCTCATCGTAGACACAGACATGTCCAGGGACGAGCCCCAGACCGTGGACTACGCCATGTGTGAGGAGGGAACCTGCCCCGGCGTGACCCTCATTCTTGGCAACTCCCACTATTCTCCGCGAAGCAGCAATGAGAACACCTACAGCGAGAGCCCAGTGAACGAGGTGGTGCTGCAGGAGGCGATCTGGGACACCCGAATCGTCGGTACTTTCGCGGCCCAATACCAACGCGGCGCGAGCTACTCCTCAATGGATCCCTTCGACGTGTCGGTGACCGGGAGCTTCACTCTGGACTGCACCCCAGACGAACCGAGCGACGACAGCGGAGACAGCGGGG
>JBLHMA010000073.1:0-17082 GCA_047621545.1 Cognaticolwellia sp.
TTCGTCGCCACCCTCTTGCTCTCCTTTCCGGCCCAGGCCCTGGATCTGAATCGGCCAACCGCACCCCGAGGCGCCCTCCCAATGGGCGCAAGGCTCACGGTTGCCGGCGCGGACGGGGACGGCTTCGCCAAAGCGGTATTGCGATATGCGCAGGACCCGCACTTTGGCGCCAAAGGCTCGGCTTTCGCCGTGGCCTCACCGCTGCCGGATTACGGAACGGAGTTGAAGCTCGGAACGCCGATTTGGGCCAAGGGCGCCTACCAGGAGTTTGAGGGTCAGTACACCGCCGCCGGCAAGGTGGATGTGGTCTCCCAAAGCGAGATTATTGTGATCACGCGAACCCGCCGCTACGAAGGCAACGACGGGAAGTGGCACACGAAGGAATACACAGAGTCATGTCTGGAGAAGTGGTTCCACTATGAGGGGTGGTCCAGCATGCACGGACCCTCGGGCGAAGAGCTCTCGGGCCGGGTCTTCTCCGGCGACGCCGGAAGCTATGTCGTGTGTGAGGACGGCTACCGCACCTCCGCCTCCGCGGCGAAGGCGGTCGGTGTGATCGTAGCCAGCGAATTCGCAGCTGCGGGGACCGAATTGGCGCTCCGGGAGATCCTGGCCCTCCAATTCGTGAAGAGCTGGAGACCCCGGTATGTGCAAGACCACTACCCGACCTACGACCATGCCTCCGCTGGAGCGCTGAACTCAGGTCAGTATGAACGGGCAACCGCCAGCGCTCTGGAGCAGATGCTGCCTCGCCCCTACGACTACAAGGCCATGTACAACGCTGCGCTAGCCGCGATCGCAACCCGAAACTATGGCGAGGCTCAGCGACTCCTGGACGCCACTTGGCGGCTCACGGCATCGCCGGAGCGTGAGCGAACGACCGCCGGAAACATGGCCAACCACCAAGAGGCTCTCGACGCCTACGAGCAAGCCTTTGGTCCAGCACCCAAGCCGAAGGAACTCGAGGCACTGGCCACCTTGCTGATAAGGGCGGACGCGGTCCTGGCGACGAGCCCTCCCGGAGGTGAAGAGGTCCTGCTCACGGTGGTGACCGGGAGCCCACAGGAGGTGGTCGACTTGCGCTGCCTCCCTGACCGAAAGGAGTCCCCTTGCTACCAGCTGCCTGTTGGACTGCGGGTGTACCGAGACGTTGAGCAGGACAACCTGGTGCACATCTCCGCCCCAGATGGCCGAATCGTCGGCTGGGTGCCTTCCCGAAACCTCTGATGGACATGCCAACGGCTTTTAACAGGACTAGAAAATGCTGACTTGGAAAGGATCTTTGTGGCCGGGTCTGCTTGCCCTGTGCGGTTGCCAGGGGGAGCCCTGTGCGGAAGACTCAAGTTTCATAGGGGAGGAGGCCATGTGGGCTGAAGGCTGGCAGAGCGACAGTGCAGGCAACCAGCGCCCTTTTGATACGGACATCATGACGTCCTCGTGTGGCACCGAGACCGCGACGCTTGCCCTGGATTGCCGAAGCGACGGGTTCACGATTTCATCCCATGTTGCTCAGCTCTCAGACCCCGATGACCCGGACAACAACCTCAAAGAGCTCCATCTGGCGACGAGCATTCTTCTGAACGGGACCCAAGGCGTGCAGACCGTCGAGAGGACTGCGGCTGGCGGGGACGGAGTGTACGTTCGTGTGGACGCTCACGGGGTCGAGGAAACCTCTTTGGCCAGCAGCACGCTCATTGTCGATGACGCAGTGTTCGGGTCACACTTCCGTGGACACTTCGAGATGACGTGGACAGACAACGGCGAGCTCTACGACCCCGGCTACTCTTTCTACACAGGAGCAGGTGAGCTGTCCGGCAGCTTTGATGTTCAATGCCCAGATCCACTTGGGGACACCGATTAGCACAGCGAGCAGCTGGGTCCTCAATTTAGGGTTCTACGCCCCGATGTGACCCATGAGGGCGAGATGGACCAGCCTACTGAACCAAGTATAATGGACCAGCAGCAGCAGCCAGACCGCTTCGCCCTACTGCTCGCAGCTCTGAGCGGTTTCGTACTCCACGCGGATGCTGGAACCCTCTCCCGGGATGGCATCGGCGTCGAACACAATGGCGTTGAGCTCCTCGTCGAAGCTCCAACCGGTCTCGACCAAGACATCGTTCACGAAGACCTGGATGGACTTGGACTCCACGCCCTCTAGGATGCGGAAGGTGTCGGCCAGCTTGGCGGTAGCCGCCTGCTCAGCGAGCTGGGCCATCTTCTCGCCCCAGTCTCGGCTGCAGATGTTCACGAAGAGACCGCCGGTGGCCGCAGCCGCGTCCGCGTAGCCGGTACCTGGACTGGCAGTGGGGCAGCCATCGGGCACGGGCCCGGCCACAGCGCTGATGTAGGTGCTGGGCGCCTCTGTGAGCAGGTCGGAGACCACGCTGGACCAAGTCACCGACGGCCCAGCCTTGTAGGACTGATCGGGCTCGTCGGAGACCAGGATGGTGGAGACCGTGGCGTTCTCCCGTAGGAACTCGCTGTTGCAGCCGCCGGGCCCGGTGTTCTTCTCGCGTAGAGCCGCCTTGGAGATGCTCAAGCCGGCCTCTGCGAAGAGTCCGGCGGTGCCCGTGATGGCTTGGCGGAAGATGGCCTCGCGCTCGGCAGGGGTCTGCTCCGAGGTCATGTATTCCAGGTTGTGGCACCCAGAATCGTTGATCACGACCATGATCAGGTAGTCCGACTCAATGTCGTCCAAGGTCTCGAGAAAGCCGATGAAGTTGGTCGCCAAGATGTCCTTGTCGTCCTCCATTGAGCAGCTCTGATCGACCCAGAACAAGATGTCGGCCTTGCCTGAGATCGGCTGCTCCCACTCGTCGCTGTAGCCCGTGGCGTAGCTGCCCTCGCCGGTCTGGATGGCGCGGGGGTTCTGGGCGTTGGAGCTCACCCACAGCTCACCCTCGTAGGGGGCGATCTCGGTGGGGGTGAAGGCCACGCTCAGGGGATAGACCGCGTCCTCGTTGTCGGCCTCGCTGCCATCGATGTCGTAGGGCTCCAGAAAAATAGGCAGATCTGGGGGGTCGGTGAGCTCGAAAGCAGTCCCAAGCTGGACCAAGCTTGTGACCTCGAGCGTGTCCTTGCCCATGTTGGCCAAGGTGATCTCGGTCTCAATCGTGCAATCGGGCTCCACGCGGCCAAAATCGTAGGGATCAGGATCCACCACCAAGCGGGGCACCAAGCCGCCTCCGGTGAGCTCCACCGTGCTGCGCGGGGCACCGGCATCGTCGCTGATCAGCACCAAAACACCCTCGTGGTCCACCGTCAGTGCCGAGAAGTCCACCTCCACGGTGACCTGGGAATCGGGCTCAAGCAGCAGGGGGAAGCTTAGATCACTGCGCAGTGCAAAGCCCGCATCGGCATTCAGGGTCAGGGATTGAAGCTCCAGCGCCTGGTTCCCTTCGTTCATGATCTCGATGGTTTGGCTGTTTATCTCGCCGAGCCGAAGGTCAGAGAAGTCGACTCGCTCCGGAAAGACGACCAAAATGGGGGCGAGATCTTCGTCGTCGATCTCATTTAGGTTCGTCAGCTCGTTCTCAGAGTCGCATCCACCCAGGAGGGAGAGAAAGAGCACAGAGATGAGAGTCATAGACGCGTCCTTTTTGGTCGTGCACCCTGCCTAGGTCAACCTACCAAGCAATGTAGCGTTAGTTTCTTGCTGCCGCCCCTCCCCTGGAGTGGGCAAGGTGTGCCAAGAAGTGAACGGCCCACTCAAAGGAGCGCTGTGCGGAGCCCAAGCTGGAGATTGTTGACGGGCGCTTGCCTGGTGGCCGTGAGCGCAGGGGCGTCCAAGACTGCCCATGCACAAGAGGCCCCGATCACCGCAGACATACAGATGCTGCGGCCCACGTTCGCTGGTGGTGGCGCGGTAGGCGTCGACACCCCCTACGTCCTGGGACGGGGGGCGAGCCGCTACGGGGTCTTCGTGCAGTACGAGCGCGACCCGGTGGTGCTGTACCAATACGGCGATGAATGGGGTGTGGCCGTCAAGAACCGTGCCAGCACCTACTTCGGCGCAAGCGTGGACTTTAACGAGCGCTTCTCTATGCGCGCCGCCATTCCTCTGGCCCTGAGTATCGGCTCGGACCAACAGGTCTCTGCCTTTGCCAACGAAGGCTTGGGCATCGGCGACTTTATGTTGGGAGCCCGGGCCGTGCTGGCGGACACCGGACCGTTGACCTTGGGCGCGCGGGCCGATCTCTACCTGCCCATCGGGACCGACAACGCCTACTTGGGCGATCCTTCTATACGCGGACAGTTCGGCTTGAACGCCGCCACACAGCTGGGCCCCGTGCGCCTGGGCGCCGAGCTCTCCTATGTGGCCCGCCCCGACCAAGTGGAGACTGACCAGGACTTCACCTTGGAGAGCACCCTGGGCGTGAATGCAGGCGTCCAGTACGACCTCTGGCGCGACCGCCTCGGCCTGCAGCTGTCCTACCTCAGCCAGGGTGGCGTCTCCTTCCTGGGCGAAGGCGGAGCGGAGAACGCCAGCGAGATGGTCGCCGGCCTGTACGTGTTCAACCGCCAGGGCAACCGCATCGACGTTGGCGTGGGCAAGGGCATCGCCCCGGGCGTCGGAACAACCGCTGCGCGCATCGTTCTGGCCTACACGGTCATCACCCCGCCGATCATCCGCCAGCCCGAGCCCGAGCCGGTGGTCGTCGAGATCCCACCGCCGCCGCCCGCTGAACCGGACATCGTCTTTATCGAAGAGGAGCCCGAGCCCGACTGGGAGCCAGAAGAGAAGGCCAAGATCGTCGGTGACCAGGTGGTCATCCGCGAGCCGGTGCAGTTCGAATACGCCACCGCGAACATTTTGGACGAATCTCAGCCCACACTGCAGGCGGTGGCGGACATTCTCAACGACCATGCCGAGATCGAGCACTTGGTCATCGAAGGACACGCCAGCGTGGAGGGCAGCTTTGAGTACAACTACGAGCTCTCCAACGAGCGCGCTCGCAGCATCTGGAAGGAGCTGATGGCCTACGGCGTTCACCCCTCCCGAATCAGCTACCGCGGCATGGGAGAAGTCATGCCCGTGGCCGATGGCGAGAGCGAGGAAGCCTTGGCCAAGAACCGCCGCGTGGAGTTCGACATCGTCGACCGCGTGGAGGAGGGCGAGGAGTACCCGATCTACCCCGATAGCTACTTGCTCCCCTGGTCCGGTCAGCAGATCGAGACCATCCAGCCCGTCATCCCCGAGCCGGTCATCGATGAGCCCGAAGAGGAGCTCTCTCTCGAGGAGCAGCTCGACCAGCTCCTGGATCCAGACGCCTTCGATGAGGGTCCCCTGGACGAGACAGAAGAAGAACCCACCGTGGAGTCGCCATGATCGCCCTGCTGCTCGCCCTGAGTCCCGTACTGGCCCAGGACACCGACTGCATCATCGATCCGCCCTACCAGGATCTGAACTGCAACCGCATCCCAGTAGAAGATGAGCAGTTGGTGGACGTTCTGGATCCTCTCTGCCAGACCGAAGTGGACGACGACGGCAACCCGCAAGAGAGCTCGGACTACTACTACGACTACTACAGCTACGGCTGTAATATTCCAGTTTCAGCCTTTGATGTGGACGAGGACGGCTACGGCTTTGGCACCATCACCTGGGACCCGGACGAGGACTTTCCGGATGTCATCACCCAGCTGAACTGCGACAACTGCCCAGACGACTACAACCCGATGCAGGAAGACGTGGACTGCGACGATGCAGGCGACCTGTGCGACAACTGCTTGGACATCTACAACCCAGACCAGGCCAACGACGACCCTGACGGGCTGGGCAACGCCTGCGACAACTGCCCGCTGATCCCCAATGACGACCAGGCGGACAACGACGGAGACGGCGCCGGCGATGCCTGCGACAACTGCCCAGCCCTCTCCAACCCCAACCAGGGAGACGCGGACTTGGACGTGATCGGCGACGAGTGCGACAACTGTCCTGTGGTGGCCAACGTCGACCAGATCGACACCGACCTAGATGAGATCGGCGACGCCTGCGACAACTGCCCAGAGTTTGCCAGCAGCAACCTGAGCGACTTTGACCTGGATGAGCTGGGCGATGTCTGCGACAACTGCCCGCAGTTCTACAACCCCGACCAGATCGACAGCGACTTTGACTCCCTGGGCGACACCTGCGACAACTGCCCAGAGATCGACAACGTCAACCAAACCGACAGCGACTTGGACGGCATCGGCGATGCCTGCGATGTGTGCGTCTTCGTGATCGACCCCAGCCAGGGCGACGTGGACCAAGACGGCATCGGCGACGCGTGTGATGTCTGCCCGAACCTGGACAATCCCCAGCAGCTGGACGGCGACGGGGACGGCGTCGGTGACCTGTGTGACAACTGCCTGGACGCAGGAAACCCCGGGCAGGAAGACGAAGACGAAGATGGCCTGGGCGATGCCTGTGACCGCGACCTTCAGGTGCGCGGCGCCGGGGCGCGTTGCTCCATCATGCCCATGCAGTCGGGTTCCTTGTGGGTTCTGGGCTTGGTGGGCTTGGGTCTGATCTGGCGTCGCCGAGACTGAGCCTGGAGTCCTGTGCTCCTGGAGTCCGGTACAAGCAAGTCGTCTCCATAGGGAATCCGCGTCAGAGTGACAGATCCCCGAAGGGCCGGTGTCCAAGCACCATGCCCCCGGAGATTCCATGCTGATGCTGCTGAGCACCCTGGCCGCCGCCGAGCCCGTCGCCACGCCCGCCTACCTTTGGCTCCTGCGTAGACTTTCGCTACGCCAGCCCCATTGGGGAGAAGAAGGAGCAAGCCCCCACCGCTGCGGACATCCGCTTTGGGGTCCGCGCCGGTCTGATGGCCGTGGCCTACTTGTGGGGTGGTTTCGCCCTAGAGGCCAGCGCCTCCCTGTTTGGCTACTGGGGCAACGATGCCGTTGTAGACGGTTGGAGTGTGGTGGCTGACAACCGCCTGAACTTCTGCCCGGTGGGCCAGTTCAGTGCCGGCCTGAACTACTACTTTTGATGGGGCTGCTGCTCTGGCTCTTGTTGGGGCTGCTGGCCTGTGAGACGGGCTCCATCGGAGCCCATCAACAGGACTGTGCCCAGTGCCACCAGCAGCAAGCCCAGGACTTCGCTGCATCGCGTCTGTCCCAGAGCGCCACCTCGCCCCTGTTTGTGGCCCCGGTGCGGGGGCCCACTGGATCATCGCCAGGAGCGCCCCACGACACCTTGGCAGGGGACTTTTCCAACAGCTCCGAGCTCTGCGGAACCTGCCACGACGTGGCTGGCCCGGCCGGCTTTGAGGAGTCGCCCTACGCCCACTGGCAGCAGGCCGCCCAGGCCCTCCCAGCCCCCCAAGGCTGCGCGGACTGTCACATGCAACAGGGTCACCGCTTTGAGGGGCTGTGGTCTGCTGGCGCCCCCGAGCTCTTGGCGCTGGCCATGCGCCTGGAGCTTGCCCGGGAAGGGGACACGCTCACCGTCACCGTCCACAACGACAACCCCGGACACAACCTGCCCGATGGGGCCAGCTATCTGCGACGTCTCAGCGTAAACGTCGACGGGCAGGCACCGATCTGACTGAGCACGCGACTGGAGCGTGAAGGCCAGCCAGTCTCCTCTCCGAATCTGGCGGATGCGCAGATCCAGGGCAGCATTCCGCCTCTGGATAGCAAGAGCTGGGCCGCGCAGAGTCCCGAGCTGACACGGGTGTGCGTGGTCTTCCAAGCCATTGAGCCAGCACTGCTCGAGCACTTGGAGTTGGACACCGACTTGGCTGGCCGGGAGGTCGAGGTGCTCTGTGGGGAGGGGTGACGGAGCTAAAAAGCCCCGTCCTATTCAGCATCAGAGCGCCTTTAGCTTGTCGTCCAGCTTCTCCTGACCGACGTAGCCGTAGCCAACCCAGGAGATGCGCAGGTCCTTATCCAAGACGTAGGTGGCGGTCTGCTCGCCGATCAGCCAGGCGCTGCGGTCCGCGGCGCTCAGGCCATAGAGTACTGGCGAGACCCCGTAGCTCTCCGACCAGTCGGTAGCGTCGACGGCGCTGGCCGGGGTGGTCAGTGGTCCGTTGATCAGGACCACCGCTCCACCGGCACCGCGGGCGCTGGTGGTCTCGCTCATCCATTCGCTGATCTGCTGCAGGTCAGCATCGTAGGCATGCCCAACAGAGATCACCATAGGGCCGCTGCCATAAGTGCTCCAGAGGGTCCACGGCGCACCCGTCTGGTCCGTGGCGGGTAGGTCGCATGCAATCTGCCCCAGCCCCACCGCGCAGTCGTCCCCGCCCGGAATGGTGTCCGTGTCCGCGTCGGTGTCCGTGTCCGTGTCCGCGTCGGCGTCCGTGTCCGCATCGCCCCCTCCAGTATCCGCGGTGTCACCCGTGTCGGTGTCTGCGTCGCCATCCGCGTCAGTGTCAGCGTCCCCGCCTCCCCCGCCCGGGGTGATTTGCTCTCCGCCAGCCCCAAAGGGCTGCTCACGTTCGGTCAGACAGGCCAGGGACAGCAGAAGCAGCGCGTACATAGAGACATCTCCTGTTCAGGAGTTTAGCTTGTCCCATGCTCCCTCTGCTCCTGTTGGCCTGCGGGCCCTCCAAGCCCCAGCTCACACTGGCCCCTCCAAACCCCACCACCCTAGACACTCTGATCGCCCAAGTAGAGCCGGTGGACAACGGCTTTGGCGACGCTCTGCCACTGGAGTTCCTCTGGCTGCTGGAGGGCGAGGAGACAGACCAGATCGGTGAGACCCTGTCCCCGGCATTCACCGAGCGCGGTCAGGCTTGGGAGGTGCAGGTCTGGGCGGTGGACGACGGCCGAGCGGGCAGGGTGGCCTGGGAGGGGGCCGTGATCCAGAACGCGCCCCCGCTGGTCACCATCGCGGCCGCCCAAGAGCAGTCTACGGACACACCCCTCTCGATCTTGACGACCGTGACCGACCCGGATGGGGACGAGACCAACTGGACCGTGACGTGGCTCCTAAACGGGCAGAGCACGTCCTTCACAGACGAGGTCATCGATGCCGACGAGACCCAAGCAGGAGAGGAGTGGACCGCCAAAGTGCAGGCCGACGATGGGCAGGATGAGAGTTCCGGTCAGGCCATCATCCTGATCTACTAGTCGGCTTCTTCCCCGGCGTAGATCGGCACCGTCACACGTTGGTCTCCAGCGCAGCTGCTGACCGGGAACTTCAGCTGCACAATGACCATCTCCTCCAGGCAGGCTCGCTCAGGAATCGAGTAGCTGGAGGCGCTTCGAAGGTCTACGCTGCGCACCTCCCCGGACTCCGCGATCACCAGGTCCAAGACCATCGCTGGCGCCGGTTCCACGGGCAGACCGCAGCCCTGCATGGCAATGATCAGGTCCTCCAAGGTCCCGTCTAGATCCTCCGGCTCCCTGTTTCCCCCGCTCACTAGCCAAGATCCCAGGTGGGGCCTGCCAAAGTCCCCCCGGATGGGCTGTCCCTGAACGGAACCCGGCCGGGTCCAGCGCTGCCGCCAGAGGGTGTCCAGGGGATCGGCCTCCAAGCGGCGAGCCACCCACACCCTCCCTGTGCTCTGCTGGTAGAGGGTAGGCGTGCGCGGGCACTTCAGGCTGGGGGTCAACGGGGCACGGCACCAGCCCGCTGGGATCTCGATGGGTGGGTCCGCAACAATGGCATCGAAGAGCCCGCGGGCCTCTGGTAAGTGCTCCTCGCAGTGCTCTTGGACGGTCCAGCGCATGGCAATTGTGGGTAGGGGAAGCAAGATCCCGATGGCGAGCGCCAAGCCCGCGCCTAGACGCCTGACCCACGGCTGAGAGGCGGCTGCCAAGAGCAGAACCCCGGCCACACCTGCTGCTCCCCACACTGCCCAGGCACCCTGGTGGCTGACATTGGCCACCAAGTCTGCCGTCAGCGAGGCCACTGGGACTCGCCCCGGCTGCGCCTGCCACGCCAGTACCTCACAGTGCCACCACCAAAGCCCCACTCCGAGCACGGAGCAGAGAGCCACGCTCAAACGCAGACCGGCACGCCAACGCACCTGGTCGGGTAGGACACCCTGCCTAAAGGCCACCAGGGCGAGAGATAGACCGGCAAAGAGCAGCACAAGACTTGGACTTGCGTTCGCCGAGTGGCCCTTGCCCAGCCAAGCCAGGAGCAGCGCGCCCTCTGCGCTCAACGCCAACAGGACCAGACTCAGTCCGAGCTGCCTGCGCGTGTTCCAGTCCGAGTGCGCTGCTGCACCCAGGCCTGCTCCTGCACCACAAGCCAACAGGCTTAGAGAGAGCAAGGGCGTCAGCCCAGAGACCGATCCGACACCGCCGCTCAGCGCCCATGCACCGACAGCCAGAAGCGCGGCCAACACCGGCAAGCCAAACCATGCCACAGCGCGCCCACGCAGCAGGCGCACACAGGCCCAGCCGCCCCCCAGCCCCAGCGCGATGATCAGCCCGTGCAGCAACCCACCTCTCCTTGCCCTGAGCCTACGCTGTCAGGGCGCGCAAGATTGCCTGAAGACCTAGGGCACCGATTCGAGCAACATCACATCCTCTGCGCTCAAGCCAATGCGCAGGCGCAGGGCCTCGTTGTATGCATCCAAGCGGGGTTGGACCTGATCGGGGGTGAACCGAAAGTCCACCTCCATCTCCAGCTCCTTGGCCCTGGCCGCGGGGATACTGCCCCCGACAAACCCGCCGATGGCCGCCACCACGCCCAAGGTTGCAGTCGTCCGGTACAAGGTGTAGCGCTCCGCATCGGTGGTGGTCACTTGGCCCACAACGCCTGCACCAGCGGCCACAACGCCGGCAACACCAATGCCGTAAAGCACCCGAGACTGACGCTTGGAGCGCTGGATGTCCAAGTCTAGAGCCTGGGCCAAGACGTCCTGATCTGTAAGCTCCAAATACTCGGGCACCGTCAGGCGCCGCTTGCCCAGGTAAATCCCCCAGGTCTGCACGCTGTAGAGCGGATCATTGGTCATGGGTACGCCCATAGGAGAGCCCCAGCCACCCCCAATTCCGCCGGTGATTTGCGGGCTCGAACCCCCACCGCGGATCTCCGTCTCCTCGCGCACGACCATGCGCTCGGCCTTGTAAGCACGCATATTTACCAAGCGCTCGGCCGCCAGGGCCTGCTGCACCACCGGGTCCACGGGCACCACCGCCGCAGGGCGCTGCACCAGCAAAGCGGCATCCCGAATCGCCTCGTGGGGCGCATCCATGGTGTAGGAGGCCGCCAAGGCGCGAGCCAGACCCGCGTTGACCTGGGGTGTGGACGCGGTGCCTACCCTGGCTGCAAAGTAGTCGACCCGTTCGGCCCCGGAGAGCACGGCAGCGCCGGCCAAGATCCCTTCTAACTCCGAGCGATCCTGCTGGGCCTGGGTCAGAACTGGAGGGGGACGCTCCACGGAAGCCGGCCCGGGAGCTGATTCCTGGGAGAACGTTAGAGCTGAGAGCAGGAGCAGCATTCGGCCTCCACCAAAGGGCTACACCCAGTCTATCCGTCTTGGGGGGCGAGGCTTGCAGTCGACTCAGTCCATTTGGGCCAGTCCGCCCAGCCCACTCAACCAGCCTAGTCCTTAGGCCAGCACCCTACCCAGCAGCTCAGACTCCTGCATCGGATCCGTGGCACCGGCCTGGGGATAGCGGCTCTGAAGGGTGCCCTGAAGCACGTTCATGCGCTTGAAGAATCCCCGGGTCATCGGGCGATCGTTGTGCACGACCTGCCAGAATGCGTCCAGAACTTCCTGCTCATTGCGCAGCAGCCCCTTGCAAACATAAGCCGGCGCGCTGGGTGCGATCGCCGGCAGCAGCAACACCGCCTCCATCGCGTCCTCTCGCTCCAAGAAGCGCAGCACCCGGCGGATGCTGGGCTCAGGCCGCGAGAGCAGCTTGTCGTGGCTGAGCAGCAAGAAGCGGGACTTGGCGCGCAGCAGGGTGCAGCAGAGCTGGTAGTTGGCGAACCACCACCGCACCTCATGCGGTAGCTCGGGCTTGGGCTCCTCCTCTTCCATGAGACTCGCCCAAGCGCGCCAAGGGCGAATCAGAGCGACCACGCGATCGCACTGCTCGCCCACTTCTTCGAGTTGATGAATGGGCATGGCCACCATCCCGCCGGGTGGAGACCGTCCACCGGCGAGCACTCGCTTCCGCGACAGAGCGGTCATACCAGCAGTCTGAAGAGTGGAACTAAGGAACAGTGTCCCTGAGTGCCGAGTTCCGGTAATGACCAGCATTTTTCTCCACACCATCTTTTTGAGCCTCTCCACATGAACACGCCGGAGGACCAAGAAGGCTCTCCCTCGCTCATAAACCGAAGGTGCAAAGCCCGACGATCTCCGTGGAAAGGCGTTAAAAAGGAAAACTATGCGCAGCTTCGTATCGTAGCCGTTCTCGGGATCAGCCGGCGCATCTGAACACGGGTCATTCCAGGGACTCGGGAAGCTTCCAGGCCATATAGGACCGCTCTCCACGCACTTGCGCTGGACCGAGCACCCCTTCCAAGGCTTCCCGGCCCGCTCGCCATTTGGGCTTGGGCCATCCCCGCTGGTGCAGGGCGATGACCCCAAAACCCTGTGCTTGAAGCGCCTCCAGATCGGCACGCCCCCAGTCTGGCTGCGTAGGCGGCTTGCGATCCATCAAGGAGTTGAACCATGACAGCACGGGATCTCCCTGCACCATCTCTCGAATGCTGCCGCCGCTGAGGTGGTCGAGCACTATGTTGAAGAGAATCGGACGACCGTGGGTCACCTGCATCATCTGATACTGCAGGTGATGTTCCGGCGAAGGCTGCATGGGGAGATCCAAGACTGCGCCCAAGGCCAGCTGACCCGCAGCGACAATGTAGCGCTCGGTCACGACCGACTTTACGGTCACCGGCAGATGCCTGGTCTGCTCCCCGGCTGCAAAGAGCACCAAGCCCAAACCCAGTCCCCAGGCCCAGCGACCTGGCAGCCGGTGCACCACCACACCGGCAGCGCCGACGGCCGCCACACTCCAAGCGGCCAACAAACGATCCGGCCAGTGGAACCAACCCAGTACAGGCAGGCTCTGCAGCCAAAGAAAGGGCCCTTGCACACCAAACGTCTCCGCTTTGGGCTGCCCAGGGGGCCCATTGACCGACCAGAGACCAGGATCCGGTCCCAGGGCAAAGACCAGGAGCAAAAGCAGTCCTGCGAGAAGGGGAAGCCAGAGGCGACGGTCCCGGCTCGCGAAGGGCACCGCGAGCAAGCAGAGCAGGGCCGCCCAGGTCGGCCGTGGTCCAGGCCCCAGCCAGCTCAGCAGGCCCACGCTGGCCCGCTGGGCCACCTCCTGAGAGAAGTGGCCTTCGTCGATGTCCCGAACCGCCGAGATGCGAAGCAGAAAGAAGAGCACCCAAGGCCCATGAACGGCCAGCGCAGCGGCGGCTGCAATTCCGGCAGCGCGCAGGTGGCCTCGTTTGAGCACGAAGGGCAACATGACCCCGGTGCAGAGCACAGTGAGAAGGGCCAGCTCCCAGCTCACCCAGAGCACAGATCCCCCCATCACCCCCAGCAGAGCCGCCTTCCACCATGGCGCACCTTGGGGCAAGCGCCGAAGCTCCAACAGCGCCACCGCAGCCAGCGCAGCAAATCCCAGGCCAACCTGCTCGGGCCGGCCGCCATCCATGTGCATCCAAACAAAGCCGTCCAGCTGCAACAGCAAACCGGCCACCAGGGCACCACGGGGGGCGTCCAGGGCGCGAGAGAGGGCCCAACCCGCTAGGCCCGCCACCAGAAAATACAGGGCCAAGACCAGGTTGTAGGACGCCTCCAAAGGGAGCACCCGGGAGAGCCCACCGACCAAGATCACGTCCAGCCAGCCCCCCAAGACAGGCATGAGATCCAAGCCCTCTGGGAAGGCCAACAGCTGGGTAGAGAAGGGACTCTCTCGTGCAGCATGCCACCCCATCCAGAGGTGCCCAGACTTGTCCAACGTGGCACGTCCAAGGGAGCCTGAGCCACCCCGAATCAGCATCAGGATGGGCACCACCCACAGGGCGGCGAGCTCCAAGCGACGTTTGAGAAGGGGGCTCATCGACCCGCCTGAGCGCGCACCAAGACCCGGGCCATGTCGGGGGGCATTGGGGCACGAAGGGAGAGCACCTCGCCGCTTCGGGGGTGACGCAAGTGCAGGGCGCGAGCATGCAGGCAATGGCGGGGGTGTCCCAGACGCTGGCGAAGCCTGGAGACCGGGTGGCCTTCGAGCAGTCCCAAGAAAACATCGGGCTCCTGGCCGTAGAGCCGGTCTCCCAGGATGGGAAAACCCAGGTGCTCCAGGTGAACGCGGATCTGATGGGTTCGACCGGTGTGGGGCCTGCAGCTCACCAGGGTCAACCTGGGAAATCTGGCCAAGACCCGCACCTCGGTTCGCGCAGGCTGCCCCCCGCTGACAACGGCTTGTTTGATGCGGATGATCGAGCCGGGGATGGAGCCGATGGGCGCGTCCACATCCTGCTGGTCCCAGGGCACCCGACCGCGCACGATGGCGTGGTAGGTCTTGAGCACCTCTCGCTCCTTAAAGGCCTGCTTCACCGACACGTTCGCCAGCTCGGAGCGGGCCAAGAGTGACACGCCGCTGGTCTCCCGATCCAAGCGGTGCAGAAGGTGCAGCGCCTCTCCTGGAAAGGCCTCGCGCGCCAGATTGATCAGGCCGTAGGCGAAGGTGCCGCCAGAGGGATGGGCCAACAAACCCGAGGGCTTGTCATAGGCCACAATGTCCGCATCTTGGTACAGCACGGGGGGGGGAGGCGGCATCTCGATCTCACCACCTTCCAGCTGCGGCAGCTCCAACTCCAGGCGCTCCCCTGCTTGCAGGCTGCTGCTGGGTTTAAGGGGCCTACGATCGCTGCGGATGTCCCGGCCTCGCACCCACCCCCGCACCCGCGAGCGTGACGTGTCGGTGAGCTTGGCCGTCAGAAAGACATCCACCCTCATGCCAGCCTCTTGGGGACCGACAACAAACTTGAGCTTGGGTCTTCGGCTCACGCGCGCACACCTTGCCTTGGATATCTTCTCGATGATGCTGCTCTTCATTCTCGCTTGCACCGCCTTCCCACCATGGGCCGAAGCACGCGATCAAGACGCAGACACTCAGGACAGCGCTTTAGCATCCTTTCCCTCCCTGGGCCTGGATTCCCAAGCCCACTGGGAGAGCGAGGAGTCCGGCGTGGCCACGGGCCTGGCGTGGGGGGACATGGACCTGGACGGCGACCCCGATCTGGTGGTGTCCTACGGCAACGACATCACCCGCGGCCCGATCGCGGTCTACACCAACCAGGACGGCCAGCTGGCAGAGAGCGCTGCCTTCACCACCACCCTGATGCACTTCTACGGGCACTTGGAGGTGGCCGATCTCAACGGCGACGGATGGTTGGACGTGGTCGCCAGCCGCTTGCTCGGGGACCAAGGCTTTGAGCAGCCGGGTGGGGTCGAGGTCTACATCAGCGACCAAGGCACACTCCCGGGCCTGCCCACCTGGCAAGCCGAGGGTTTCTACACCTTCTCTCCGGCCCTTGGAGACTGGGATCTGGACGGCGACCTGGACTTGGCCGTGGCCACCGGCGAGCCCTACTACAACCCGGCCCAGGCCAACTTGGTCTACGAGAACGATGGCGAAGGGGACTTTGGCAAGACCCCGGCTTGGAGCAGCCCACCCGACCACAGCCTGGATGCAGCCTGGGTAGACCTAGACCAAGACGGTGACTTGGACCTTGTTTTTGCTCGAATTGGAGAGCCCCACTGCGCCTTCCTCAATGGTCCCGACGGCCTCTCCAGCACCCCAAGCTGGCAAGCCGAAGGCGACCCCACCCGCCACGAGGGCAACACCCTGGACTTTGCCGACGTGAACCAAGACGGCGCTATGGATCTGGTGATCTCGGACAACCTGCAGCTGGGCGGCGCGGGCACCGTGAGTCTGTACTGCGGCCCCACCCTGAACCGCTGCTGGGAGAGCGCTGATTCCCCCCAATACCAGTCCGCCGTACGCATCGAGGACGTGGACGGAGATGGGCTGGTGGACTTGGTCGCGGGCTCCTGGGGCCAGGAGGGTGGCCTGGGTGCGCCAGTGCGCATCTACACAGGCCAAGCGGACGGCCTGTGGAGCGATGTCCCCCAGTGGTTCTCCGAGAGCAGCTCCGTCATCGAAGCCCTATCCTTCGAAGACATTGATAGTTCAGATTCCAACTATGTTTTTATCGAAGGCGAAGGACTCGTTACGCTGCCCCACGGCCGCATCGTGAACGTGGAAGGCGGGGCCGCCCATCGAGGCTACCTCTCCGGTACGGGCACCCTCCGTGCGACAGTGTCGCTGCCCGCGGACCGTGACCTAGCGGTTAGCAACTGGGACAAAGACATCGGAAACCAGCTCTATGGCCGCACGGCGCCTTGACGGCGGAGTCATCGTCGCAATTACCTGGGCCACCGTGGCCCTGTCGATGACCGTACTCATCGGTGGCGAACTGGGTCTGCGCGGCTGGCTCTGGTTGGGCTTGCACCACATCCTGTGTGTGGCCGGTGTCACCCATGAGCTGCGCCGGGGCTGGCGCCGCAGACAACAACATCTCGCCGAGAAGCTTGCATGATCCTGATCCTGACCCTCCTGTCCTGTATGAACAGCAACAAGGTCAAGGGCCTAAACGTGCCCTCGGAGGAGGGGGTCATCGCCCTGTGTCCTGGACAAGCCCTGCCGCTCCAGGTCAACGCCAAGATGAAAGACGGGAAACGCAAGAGCACAACCGCAGTTGGCCGAGCGAACCTGAACTGGAAGCACTTGGAGATGAGCCTGGACGGGCGCGCCATGAGCGGAAGCGTGTTCATGCCTCAAGACCCCCTGGTCACCTGGCAGAAACCCCTGACCCTCAAAGTGTGGCTGGCGGAGCGACCCGACGTGGTCTGGGAGGGCCAAGTCGTGGCCCGCTATGACTGCGACTACGTTGTGGATCTTCGTGGTCAACCCGGCCAGTCCGAGCTTGACACCAACGAGGACGGAGCCGATGGAGACGACGGCGCCTCGTCCTCAGCAGACCGTGGAGAGTCAGGCCAAGACGGCCAAGACGGTCGAGACGGTCGAGACGGTGGACACGGTGAGAGGGGCCCCCAAGCCCAGGTCTACCTGGTGCCGTCCGCCACTGCCAAGGGGCTC
>JBLHMA010000074.1:0-16958 GCA_047621545.1 Cognaticolwellia sp.
GCCAATTTGGGGGTTTCGAACTGTTCGATACTGTAGAGCCGAAGTTTGACGGGACCCATTCAATTGCGATTGACTATGCAGCCAAGCTGCGGACGGTTTTGGAATCCGGCAACGATATCGTGGTCGCGAAGAATCTCTGGTCACTTACTGACTTGGACGGGGACGGTCGTCCAGAGATTATTGACGGATACAACCAGGAGGCCTGGCGTTATACGAGCAGTGGGGGGTGGAAGAGTGTACCCTTGCCTTCCCTTCAATCCAACCCTGCCTCATCTTCTGGCGATACGCAGTATGGCTGGTTCAGGGTTGAGTACGTTGATATCGACGGCGACGGTATGGTCGACTTGGTTCAGCGTCCTATCAACTGGGGGGAGGAGGTCGTGATCCCGCTGGAGGATGACCCCGAACTTGCAGAAGACTACGGCGATGGCTCTTACAGCGGTTCCCCGGATGATACTCCCGGGTCGACGGAGTATTACTATCTGCATGGCTTGGATTGGGAGTATGGCGTTCCAGAGAAAGACCGGGATGATAGTTTTTGGTACCGGAACCTGGGAGATTTCAACTTCGAGAGTGCCGAGCCTCTTATGCTGCCGCTGGAGGACTCCAGTCGTTGGACTGCAGAATTCGACGCCCTCAACCATAGTTGTAGCGGCCAAATCCCAGTGCATACCTTTGGTTTGTATGATATAGATCCAAATGATGCTGACCCAGCTCAGGACCATGAGTATCTAGAAATGCAAGGGACACTTGGAGACTACAATGGTGATGGGATTGCCGACGTCGCCTATTCCTTTTTTCGCTGTGTTACTGGTGGGTCGGTCTCCCACGGGGGTAGCAGCCCTATCGAAGAACCGGACGAGACTTCGCTCTATTCCGAGATCTATTGGGGAACGGGCCGGGGGGGATTCGTAGCTTCAGGCTTGTCAGCTGGCCAGCCCAATACCACTCCAGAGTTGCATCCGGGCCCGACCGCACACGGTTATGATGCGTATTCTTGGCTCTACCGTCCGCACCATGCGGCCATCGATCTAAACCGATCCGGTCGTGTAGAGCTGCTCAATCCTCTCGCTGATGACAGCTTGGGGTTCGCGAGGTGGACCGGCCTGGAGACCGGGTTTGACCTGTGGGCCGCCATAGGGGGCGGCCTAACCCAGCAGGTTGGTGCAGAGACCACGGCGCTTCTTGGATCTGGTTCAATAAGCGCGAATGAAGGCTATGGGGATGGTGACGTTTCGCTCCTAGGGAGCATGAGTCCTTGGCACGAGTATTCCGCTACGGCTGACTTCGACGGAAATGGGTTTGTTGACATTCTCCATTTTGAGCCAACCTACGATTCTGCCACTGACGAGGTCTCGTCCTATACGGTTGAGCTTCTTCTCTCGGACCGGCAGGAGAGCCATGGCGTTGTGCATTCGGTGACCAATCGGTTCGGAGGCACCACTGACCTAGTCTGGAGCAGCTCTGCTCTGTTGGGGGACAACGATGATGTACACTATGTTCGGGAAGTCCTGGGATTGGTACAAACTGAACAGGACGACCCCCTCGAGCTTCGCTATTTCCGTGGCGAGCACGCTTTGGGGCGCTTCCGCGGTTTTGGACTGGTCGAAGTCACTAGAAATGGCGCGGCGTCAGAGTACGGTTATGCTACCTCTCCACAGTTGGAAGGCAGTCCAGTCACACAGGCCGTGTACCGAAGCGACGGCACCCTGGAATCTGCTCTGGTTCGGGTCTATGGATCTGTGTTAGTCGACGGACTTGGACTCGCCGTGGACAACGTGGCCCCGTTCGCAAACCCCATGCTGCGCGAGTGCGGATATCAACTTGGACATGGTACAACCCAGTCTGATGGGAGCAGAACTCAGACGGTGACGCTCGGAGACCTGGTCGAAGATTGCTTTTCGGTTGGTTATGCCACACCCCTGATGACCCTCGATGAGTGGTTTGCCTTGATGGGCTTTGGTGGCCCGACCGGGGACGGCGGTGCTGCCGACGTTGTGGCGGAAGGTGTCTGGGGAGAGGTAGGCGACGTTAGTAGCGAGATTGTCACTTCTGGTCTGCCTGAGGCTGCCAGCTCGATGCCGCCCCTTGTCGGCATTCCTGGCGGGCCCAGAGACGATGGGTTCATGCTGGCAGAAGAGCTTGGATCGCCATCATCTGCCTCCGTTTCGCCAGGTTCGTCTCTCGCGACTCCCCCGACTCAAATTCACGAGAGCTTTCCGAATGCAGGTGGAGCAACGAAGGTCTGGGAGACTACTCGCGATTACCACTACGCTGAGGACTACGACGGTGATGGGATCACCGATATGTTGTTGGAGGTGGTTGATGATTTCGGCTTGACAGACGCCCCAGTTGGTTGGGCTTTGCCTTTGGATGATACGCAGTATGTCCGCGACTACCAACCGACCCGGGATACCACAGCCTGGGGGTTTCGGCCGATTAGCTTGACCCATGGGAATGGGATTGAGACTTATCGGGATACTCGCTTCGGCTATCCCGCTGGCTACACAGGCGCCTTTGGACTTGTGACGACGGTCACGGAATGCGGCAACGATGGCGCTTGCACTGACCCACTTGTGACAGACTATGTCTACGACGCCGGGCCCACGGCTGGACAGGTAGCCGAGGTTTGGTACCCCGACGGCAGCCACATCGAACGTTCCTTCGAGACCTCGGGTAGCTGTGTTGGCCGCCTTCTGGATCAGACTGATCAAGAGGGCCGAATTCTGGTGTTGTTGCACGATTCTCTCTGTCGAGCGGAATCGAGTAGTTTTGAAGGTCTTGATACATTCACCGCTTACGATGACTTCAACCGACCCCTCTGGAACGAATTGCGAGAAGGCGGTTATTTGGTGGGCGAGACCTACTCGGAGTATTCAACTCGTCGGATAGCCCGGTACACTGCTGTGGACGCTTCGACTGGGTTCCGGCTACAGGAGCAGTTCCTGGATCGGCATGGTCGGCCGGTTGCTATGCTGCGCTGCGCGGTGTCGGCTTCGGCAGGGCAGCAGTGTGCCCTGGATGATGCTTCCAGCATCATCACGCTGTCGACTTGGGGAACAGATGGGCGACGTTTTGCGTCCTATGGCCCTATCGGAGTCGATAGTGGGGAAATTGCTGCTTCCTATTCGGATTGGGGTGCCACTGGCAGACTGGTTGCGAGCCATGCGAGTGCTCATGCTGAAAGTACAAGTACCTGGCGAACCACAACCTTCGAGTACGAGCCTGGTCGAACAAGCAGCTGGGACCCTCACGGTGTGCGACAGGACATCGAGGCCGACCCTCTCTATACAGACACCTACACGGATGGTCATCACCGGGGACACGTGCAGCGAAACGGAGGCGGGCGGACTGTAAGTTCGACGACGCCTTTGGGGCGCAAGACATTCTATACATACGACGATTGGGGGCGTCTTGAAGAGAGTTTCCGGCAACACACCGAAGACCATTACCCCAGTCACTCGTCCGGAGCGGCTCATGGGGTGTACTCCGTCCAGTACGAATACGACGAGATGGGGCGGGTGACCGGTGAGATTGGTGCTGACGGTACCCGAATGGTCTGGGAGTACGACGATCTGGGCCGAAAGACCCTTGAGTCATTTGATGATGGCGTGGGTGGCCTGATTGACCTGCTCGCATGGACCTACGACTCTTATAGTCTCAGTGACAGGCGTTTCGGGAGGCCGGGAATTCTCACCGAAGTTCAAGACCTTGAGCTGGGTACGAGCGACTACGTTCTGGTTGACGCACAGGGGCGTGTTGATCGAGCCACCACTTTGGCGGGCACTGCGGAATACCAGTATGGTTTAGGGATCAACCCCACTCACAGTCAGGATGTGGACGGCGTCTTGAATGAGTACGTCTATGACGTCCACGGCCGACTCGTCATGCGTCTCAATCCCAGCATAGGGACTCCCAGCACTTACGTTCACGGAGTGCAAAATCAACTGCTGGCCGAAACCGATCCAGATGGTGTGGTCGTCTACACTGACTACACTGTTTCTGGCCTTCCGTTGCGCCGGTTTGCCACCCATGCCTCCGGGGATGAGACTCTTTTCTGGCAGGGGAGCTACAACCCTCTGGGCCAACTCGAAACTGCATTTTCCGACGGTGTTGTGGTTGCCTTTCAGTACGACAGCCGTGGCCGGTTGGAGAGTGAGGAGTTCGGTGACGTCACAGCCGATGGCTACGGACGCGACCTCGTCTGGACCGACGATGACCTGTTAGTTTCAGAGACTTTGTTCCCTGTTCATTCGGGTTCTGGAACCACCAGCTACCAGTACGACAACTGGGGACGGAAGAGCCTGAGTACCTTTCCAGACGGAAGCTCTCAAGAGTTGCTCTACGACGTGAATGGGCAGGTCCGCTTCCAGTACGACGGAGAGGAGGCCGAATCCGAATGGCGTTACGACTGGAGGGGGGAGTTGGAGTACTACAAGCCCGCTGGAGGCGGTGCGTTGACGTATTCGCGCGGAATCTCTGGAGTGGAGAGGCTAGTTGAGGTTGAAGATGCTCGGGGCCATAAGACCCGTGAGTACCAGGATGCCATGGGGCGAGTGAACCGCCGAGAGTTCCCTGATGGAACGGCTCTGGAACTCAGCTATGTGGGCTCCCAGCTCCGGGAGGAGTATGCCTATGAGTCTGGCGGCTCGATGCAGGCACGCCGAACCCACAGCTACGCAGGTGGAACGGGGCGCCTGGAAGCTACGTGGGATTGGCACGAGCCCTTTGCGACGGGGGCTGGCGTACTCGGCTCAGACTACTTGATTTTTTACGGATACAGCGCAGCGGGTCGGCTCCAGTCCACGGGCACATTCAGCGAAGCCACCGACTTTGAGTATGACGACGTGGGGCTGCAAATCTGGGAACAATGGGATGATCAGGCACAGGACTTGATTTACGGAACGTGGACGGACCCGGGTTCAGGAACTGTCTGGAGCTCGACGCAGACTGTCAAAGTCCAAACCGAAAATCTGGCTACAACGGGTGTGTCTTTGAGCCGCGTCGAGTTCCTATACCATGATAGCGCTGGGCGGCTAATCGAGCGAGAGGTTGAGACTGGCTCAACGGTCTCTGGCACTGATACTGTTCTGACCACCTGGAGCGGGCTGGACGCCTTCTCCAATCCCACCCAAACCGATGTCATACGCGCAGGCGGAAGCAACCAGAGCAGCTGGACCTATGATGCAGTGGGCCGTGTTACCCACCGGACGACAAGCACCACGTGGGGGGGAACCACTGCGAGCCGGGACACCTCTTGGTCTTGGTACGACGATGGAAGCATCAAGAGTGTCACACCTGACTCTGGAATGGGCTTTGACTACACTCGAGTCCTCGACAGTTCGACAGGAGAGCTACTCCTGACGGACGTGTCGTTTGATGGAATTCTGGCTGCCAGTATAGTCAACAGGGACGCAGATCAACGCATTACCGAAATGGACGTCGATGGAACGACTCACCACTTTGTGTACGACAATATGGGTCGATTGGAGGAGCGTAGTATGGGCTCCGGTCCTGGATTCTGGAAGGGCTCATACAGCGACAAGGGGGAGTTGGTTCAGGAAGACATTGAAGACCAGAACGGTCAAGTGTGGACTAACTCTTACCACTACACCGCGGAAGGGTGGTTGGATACTGAGGTTCGGGGTGGCAGCGGCGAGACGCGGGACTACACGTACGATACCGATGGGCGTCGCCTGCAAACTCGCGTCAACGGTGTGCTATCTCGGGTGACGGGATGGTCTGGTTCTAAGGTCTCTAGTGTGGATGGTGTATCGATCTTCTACGACGATTTGGACGGAGTGGAGACTGATCATCTGTTGTACGACTATGAGCGAGACGCGGATGGTCGTGTCTCGGCCATTTACGATGGCTATACCGGACACGCACTGTACGAAACACTTCGCGACGAGCTCGGTCGGCCGATCCTTCTGGAGGAGGCCAGCACAGGCGACAGGCACACTAGCTGGGGTTTGGGCTTAGGAGGGCTTCCGCTCGAGGTAGAGGTAGACAGCACGGGCGAGTCAATCCACTACCTGGCCGTCGAAGGCCTGTTGGTTGGTGCCATGCAAAGCGACTCGTCTGGGACCACGCATCTGTCGGTCATGACAGATGCAGTTGGTTCCGTGCTCCAGGTGGGAACGGACACGAAGGAGTCCCAGACGGCCTTTGGGGAGTCCCCACTCGTCTCGACTTCGGATGAAGTTCGGTATCTGTTTGCAGGATTGGAGGCGCTGCCCGACGCCCCTGGAATCCAGCTCAGTCAGCAGCGTGTCTACGATGAAGCGACTGGGCGGTTTCTAAGTCCAGACCCCATCGGATTGGGCGGAGGTTGGCATCGGACCCGATACGCTATGGGGTCACCGACGGCCTTTTCTGACTCATCCGGGTATTTTGCCAATCGGGCAAACCCTGGCTGGGCGTCCTTCCTTACTGGAATTGAAGACGGTTTCTTCAGTGGTTTTGACCAGGCTCATTTAGGCATGTCTGGCCTAGCAGATCCGAATCTTGGATCTGAGCTGTTCGGAGTCAGGGACCTAACCGGTAGGGTTGACCTAACTGACCCCGGGTTCGGCCGGCTCGATTCCGGTGGAAGCGCGCTTGTTCCGAACTACCATGGCGACTCCCAGTGGATGTCTAACACTTGGACTCCACGACTGAATTCAAGGCTTTCGGCTCTGAACCAGCTTGGCCAGCTCCCGGATGCTGAACGGCCGGGGTTGCTCGCGACCCTAAAACTGGCCTTTGCTGGTACACGTCCGGGACGGGCGCTGCGCCACCAATTCGATGGCGCCGACGATTGGCTGGGTGTGCCCGACGATTTGCGAATGTGGGGGCGCGCCTTTGATGAGACTGAAGACGGGATGGTCAGATTCACGGATCAACCTCTATCGTCCGAATTCCCTGGTGCGATCGCCTTGGGCCGTAGCTACCGGAGTCGCCACCGGGATGCGGTGTTTCGGCAGGCAGGTCAAGGAATGAACGCCATGGACTGGATGGGTGAAGATATTGGCAAGCGTCTAGAGCACTTGATTCTTGCCAATCGTGTGACCTACGGGAATGTGCCTGGTGCCCTTGACGAATTGGCGCGAAGTACGCCAATAGGGCGCGCTCTCCAGGGTGATTTTGTTGGTGCTGGTGTTTCGATGGTCACGCAGAATCCGGCTTTTGCGGCGTATCACCTTGCGGACAAGGCCACGTGGGCCGTCGTGACAGCTAAGCAAGACTACGAGTTCATGAACTCAGGGGTCGGCGCCTTGGCCGAGGACGGTGCCCACAACGCGGTTGACTCCCTCATTACGGCCGGTGAGGTTGCGTTGGTGGTGGAGGGAGTCCGTGTAATCGGAAAGCCTCGTGCGCCTGCAGCCCCAAATGGGCCAGGGCTCTTTGCCAACAAGTTCCCAACTCATGCCGTCGGTGCCCCTCTCCAGACCTTCACGGCTCGACAAGCGGGCAGGTCGAGTTTCAGCCGAAAGCTCAACTATGTGGTGACCGAGGGTGGCGAGCTTCGCCTCGGACGCATCGGCAAAAATGTAGGCGGGGGACACATTGATCTCGCTGGTGGCGCAGCCGTTCAGGCAGCAGGAGAGGTAAAGATCGTGGGTGGTAAGATTAGGATGATCGACAACTCCTCCGGGCACTACTTGCCCTCGGGTGCGGGGGCACAGGCGGCGGCAGAAGCCGCATTCCAGAACGCTGGATTCGGCACGACCGGAACCTACGTGGGGAAGGTCTGGAGCGGCTCGGCGTGGGTAGCGCAATGAGGCACCACGACGAGTTGGCCAAGCTCCACCAGGAAGCGCAGCGGGCCTGCGAAGATGGCGAGAGCACGTTGGACTTCGAGCCGGCCCTCGCGGCGTTGCTTGACTTCATCAAGGCCTCGCCAGAATGCAGGGAAGCTGCTTCACGGCTCTTCATCCAGCAAGTTCGGGGTGCAGGGGGTGGCGTTGAGATGCTTGAGTACTGTATGCATGAGCTTCGCTGGTCGGAGGTTCGAGACGCTGCTCGCGCACGGATCGCCGAGTCCGATGACTGGCGCATCAAGACACCGCTGTCGGACGTGTTGGCGGCCTTCGAGGATGGATGGGTCGATGCGGACATGTACTGTCGTTGGCAGCAGCCTCCATCACGTTGACCGGCGGCAGCCTCCATCGCGTTGACCGGCAGCCCACCCGCCGACCCGCTCGGTGAGGACCTGGGGCCGTTCTCCTGTATCCCTCCGGTCTACCCATCTTGACGGTTCAGCGAATGCTCTCCAACTGGGATGCTCTCCAGGCTGCGGGCTCCAGCTCCAGGACCCTGTTGACCGGCCAGTCGTTGAGCTTCGGCAGCACATCGTTGAGATACATCCACGGGTCTACGGCGTTTAGCAGGCAGCTTCCGATCAGCGAGTACCAGATCGCTGCGGACTTGGCGCCGCCTTCGCTGCCAGCGAACATGTAGTTCTTTCGTCCGATTACGGCCTGACGGAGGGCGAGCTCGCTGTAGTTGTTGTGCGCCGGGATGTGGCCATTGTCGACGAAGACGGTCAGGGGTTTCCACTGCCGAAGCACGTAGGCAGTGGCCTTGGCCAAGGGGGATCTGGGTGGTAAGACTAAGCTCAGCTTCTGACACCAGATGCGAAAGCTGGCCAAGATGGGGGCCGTGCTCTCGCGGCGGCTTCGGGCCCGCTCTTCGGGAGAGCGTTCTTTGAATCTGCGCTCCAACTGGAAGACCTCTCGGATGGTCTCCAGGGCGGTCTGAACCCGCATGGGGTCGGTGTCGTGGGCCTCCCAGAACTTCCTGCGTGCATGGGCCCAGCAGCCTGCCCGCTCGACGCCGTCTTTGCCAGCGGCCTTGTTAAAGGAGGAGCCACCGTCTGCGACCAAGGCGCCTTGGAAGGTGGACAAAATCTGTGCGGGATGATCGCCGGTGCCTTCCCGGGCGTAGGTGTAGAGGACCCGGTCGGTGTTGGCCCAGCAGTAAAGGTGTCCGCGGTGTGGGGTGTTCTTGGAGCCTTCGAGGACTTTGAATCCGGTGGCATCCGACTGCAGCCACGGGGTAGAGGTCAGCTTGGCCAACATCGCAGAGACCAGCGCTCCAGCGGGGCCGGCTGCCAAACGAACCCAGTCACACACCGTGCTCAAGGCCAAGTCCACGCCTTCTCGGCGGAAGCGCCGCACCTGCCTGTCCAGGGGGATGTGGTCGGCGAACTTGTCGACGACGATCTTGGTCAACAAGCCGTTGTTGTAGAGCGCCCGGTCCAGGGCGAAGGCTGGGTTTGGTGCGGTGATGATGCCTTCGGCTGGATGTTGTGGGCACGCACACTTCTCACGAAGCACCCGGACCTTTCGAAAGTGGCCAGGCACGTAGTCCAGCCGCAGGGACTCATCTTCACCGATGCTCTTGAGGGCGCCGCCACAG
The DNA here is from genome assembly GCA_047621545.1 of Cognaticolwellia sp. Lineage (GTDB taxonomy): Bacteria > Myxococcota_A > UBA796 > UBA796 > CAJQPC01 > CAJQPC01. Next base: position 9,403 of record JBLHMA010000074.1, read on the forward strand.
GCGCCGCAGCCGGCCTCAGGGTCCACCTTGCAAGCCACGGTGACCTCGGCCAGGTCTTCAGGCAGCTTTCGGCGACCATGGCCCCTTGCTCGGCGCTTCTTTCTCGGCGCTTCTTTCTCGGCGGTGGTCCCGCTTCGGCGACCTCGGGCGGAGGCCAGAGGGCCGTCTGCTCCGGTGGGTCAGGAATCCGCTCGCGTCGGGTGCCCATGGCTTGCTGCTTGAGCCGCTCATTCTCCCGCTTCAACCGCTCTACGGCACGCTGGACCGCCGCCAGTTGCTCCTGGGCCAAGGACAAGGCGCTGTCCCGTTCCGCCAAGCTGGCATCCCGCTCCGCCAGAGCGGCCTTGAGTACGGCGATTTCATCGAGGTGGGACACGCACAAGATGTATCAAGGGGAAGCCCCTTTGTCTAGTCGGAAAGTGGCGGTGCCCAACGCTTCCCTGGCTCGAGACGAATCAGCTGGAGCCCGTCAATGAAGGCCTCCAACTCCGCCCTTTCACAGCTGGACGCTTCGCGTCCCGCTGTGAAAGGGCGGGAGCCTGAAGCGACCCCGCTCCAGCCTGCGATAGAGCAGGTTGAAGGCCCCCCGGTCCCACCACAACAGCTTCAACGCAGTACGTCTTCGGTTGTGAAACACAAACAAGTGTCCGCTGGTCGGGTCCGACTCCAACACGGCTTGGACCTGCCCGGAGAGTCCGTCTATCGACTTTCGAAAGTCCGCGTGTTGAACCGCAAGATGGATCCGTGTGTTGCCGAAATTCAGCAAAGGGCAGCCATCAGCCGGCGCAGTTCTTGGTCATCGAAGCCTGGGGGGATCTGGATACATACCTCGCCTACGTGAACCATGGAGTCCCGCGGAGCCAATGGCTCTGCCTGGACGACTTCCAGGAACTGTGGCTCGGCGGACGTCAGCCAGCGCCGAAGGGTGTTGATCGAGATGCCGACTTGTTTGGCAAACGCAGCCTTGCTCAAGCTGGACTGTTGCCAGCGGTGGACCAATTGCTGTTGTTCGGATGCGCTTCGGCGGCGGCGTGTTGTACCCATGGAGACCTCCTGCTGAAGGACTACGCGGGTCACACTGGGGCTTCAAGATGGGTAAACCGGATGCTTACGTTGCGACGCCATCGGCCTGGCGACGCTGGCCGAAGCTTCTTCAGCCGACAGAACGCGGCCTGGCTTTGTCCAGACGCCTCCCACTCAGCGACGAAGGCTGCCTGCTCAGCTGCCGTACGACGTTGCCTTGCCATCTTGACCTCCACGCATCGTCTACGCTGGCCAGGTCATTCCGTCAGCCTGGGTTCGCCGTAGGCTTACTTTTGCGCCGCTTGATCAACTACTCTGCCCCGCGCTGTGGCGAAGGTGGGACCAATAGTCTCTTGATAAGTAGGGCGAATCTCTACGCTGGTAGCTATTACCGGTGCGCTTGCTTGGCAAATTTCCCGATGTGCGCCTATTGTTAGTTGCCCGCTCAATCCGGCTCGCCAGTAAATGGAAACGCGGGAGTCGACTCCTGGAGGACAAACGAACATGTTTATGGGACTGCTCTTCCTTCCCTCTCCTGCGAATTCCTCGATGGGCTCGGACGCAATCCGACAATACTGGTACGTCCTCGGCCCTCCCACATCTATGCCCTTGGTTCGGGTCTCACTCGAGTTTCACTGCACCGACGAGGTGTGGATCCTGCCCGGAGAGCGCGACCTGCGCCTGCAACTCGGAGGCGCCTATTTTCGTTTCGAAGACCTTGTTGCCTGGGACGCGACCGGTCAAGAGCTTCCTGCCAGATTCGCCGTGGAGGGAGATCAACTCCTGATTGAGGTTGATGCCAGTGGGGCGACTTTTCCTGTGACCATTGACCCAGACTTCTCCGCAGAGGAAGATCAGTTCTATGCCTCAGATCCAGACTTCAGTGCTTTCTTCGGCGGCTCGATGGCCTCTGCAGGAGATGTCGACGCCGACGGATTCGAAGACTTGATAGTCGGTGCAGCGCTGGACGACTCCGACACGGGTATCGCGTATCTCTACTACGGGAGCGGCACCGGCCTGGACACCAGCGTGGAGACTGAGCTTAGCGCCTCGGACGGGGACGAGAACCATCTGTATGGCACCGATGTATTCGGCGCGGGGGATCTGAACGGAGATGGCTACGACGATGTGGTGATTGGGGCGCCAGGCCATGGCCAGAGTGCCATCAGCGAAGAGGGCGCAGCCTACATCTATTACGGTTCGGCTACCGGACTAGACACAAGCACTGAGACCCAGTTGGTGCCCTCCGATCTACCGGATCCGTCGGGCTATGGAAAGCGGGTGGTTGGGGCAGGCGATTTGGACGGGGATGGCTATGACGATCTGGCCATTGGGGCGCCAGATGTGCTGGGCGGCGGGGTGGTCTACGTCTACTACGGGAGCTCCTCCGGCGTTTCAGACAGCACTGAGGTCGTGTTGGAAGGGTCCTACTTTTTTGGGACCAGCGCAAAGGGATTCGGTTCTGCTCTGGACGCAGCTGGAGATCTCGACGGCGACGGCTACGACGATCTGGTGGTCGCCTCTCGACAGGGCGCATCGGGCCGGGGGGAGACTTACCTCTACTATGGCTCCAACACTGGCCTGGATGAAACCAGTGAAGTCAAGTTGGGACAGGGACCTGATTCCACAAAGGGTGGGGACGTGTCTGGAGGGTACGACGCCAATGGGGATGGCTACTTGGATGTCTTGGTTGGTGACGCTTCGTGGAACCTCTCGACTGGAATCGCTTACCTGTTTTGGGGTGGAGGCAGTGGGTTTTCTAGCACGCGCTACGACAGCATCGCGCTCACCGCAGGCGTGAGCACGGACTACTTTGGAGCCGCCGTCGATCTAGTGCCAGATTTGAACGGCGACGGGATCGATGACGTTGTGGTAGGGGCTCCGTACTACCAGGACGCAGTCTTGGGGAAGTATGTCGGGAGAGCCTTTGCGTTTTACGGAACAACGACTGGGATTGGACCCTGGGAGGACGAGGTCGCGCGGTCGGATGCTGCTCCGAAGGACTACTTTGGAAGTTCGGTTCTGGGAATTGGGGATCACGATGGCGATGGTTTTGGGGACCTACTCGTAGGCTCGCCTCTGCACAGCACTAGCAAAGGTGGCGCGGGGGCCGTCTACCTATACGAAGGGGCGTGCTCAGACGACGACAAGGACGGTTCTTGCCACCCGGATGATTGTGACGACTTCGAGGGCACAACCTACCCGGGCGCTGCAGAGACTTGCGGAGATGGGGTGGACAGCGACTGTGACGGAATGGGGGGAGAGAACAGCGATGATGACGGGGACGGCCTAAGCTACCTCGAAGAGGTGGCGCTGGGCACAGACGACTGCAACAGCGATTCGGACGGGGACGGTCTGAACGACAAGGAGGAGGGCGACGTTTACGGCACTGATCCAACGCTGGCCGACACGGACGGGGACGGTGTGATGGATGGCGCAGAGGTTGGCTTGGGTACAGACCCTTTGCGAGCGGACACTGACGGGGACGGAATCTCCGATGGCTGGGAGGCAAGCCTAGGCACTGACCCCAAGGAGCGAGACAGTGACGACGACGGCTTAGAGGACGGAAAGGAGATTGAGGCGGGATCGGACCCTTTAAACCCAGACAGTGATGGCGATGGGCTTTCAGATGGGGAAGAGGCTGCTTTGGGTACCGACCCCAACTCCGTAGATAGCGACGGAGACGGGTGTGCGGATGGTCTGGAGGTGGAGTTGGGCTCCAATCCCACAAACATCGACACGGATGGCGATGGACTTGAAGACTGCGAAGAGGTGGAGCTTGGTCTGGATCCTTCCGACCGGGACACGGACGGTGATGGTCTAGACGACGGTGTGGAGATCGAGGATGGAACCGACCCTTTGGACTTTGACTGTGACTCCGACGGGTTGAGTGACGGACTGGAGCGCTACCACGGCAGCGATCCTTGGCATCCTGACACCGACCGTGACACTCTGTCCGACTATGATGAGGTTCAGGTCTGGACGAGTGATCCCACCAAGGCAGATACGGACAACGACTTGCTGGATGATGCGCAGGAGGTAGCGCTGGGAACCGACCTGTTGGCATGGGACAGCGACTGGGGGCGTGTTGGCGACGGTCAAGAGGTACTCTTCGACGGTACAGACCCTTTGGACCCGAGTGACGATAGGATCGACAGCGATGGGGATGGCCTCTACGACGGAGAGGAAGACGTCTTGGGCACCGACAAGTACGATCCGGACTCAGACGGTGACGGCCTGATGGATGGTCAGGATCCAGACCCCTTGAGTCCGGGGTCGGCTGGCGGGTGTGAAGGCGGTTGCAGCAGCGGAGCTGCTCGCCCACTGTTCTGGTGGGCGGCCCTTGTGCTCTTGGGACGGGCTCGGCGCCGAACAGTGGACTGAGGCCCAGCCGTCTGTTCTTGTGGTCTTTTCAGGGCTGGGCCGACTTTCGGCCCAGCCCTGAACGGTTCACAGCTCGAACTGGATCCAAGTACCCGTGCCAGGAGTGCCGGTTGCCCAGTCATCCCGGTCATCAATAGGCAGGCCGGTCACAGGCTCGGTGCCAGTGGTGTCGGGGTCGCCGTTGTCCAGGTACTCCGACTGCTCGTTCCACTCGCGCACATCCAGCGTGATGCGGGCCAGCAGCTCTTCTGCGTGGTCGTAGCACTCAAAGGTATGGTGCGTGTAGGAGTAGTCGGCCATTAGGCCTTCTGGGGCCATTCCGTCGTGGTCATTGGGGTCGTAGTAGGATGCCAGGACCATGTTGGAGAGGTAGTCGGTCGACAACGCTTCCCACTCAAAGCGCTTGCTGAATTCGGCGCCGTAAAGGGGCACAATGGTCGCAAGTGGGAAGCCGTTGACCGCCAAACTGGCCTCGGGATCCCAGAATGCAGCACCGTCGTAGCAGTCGGACTCCAGTCCGCCCCAGCCCAAGGGGGGAGAGGTGGAAGACAGGCTGCCACCCTCGTCATCCTCCACGGTGGCTGTGATCTGGTAGGTGCCCGTGCAGCAGTTCGGAGCGTAGTCCTCGATCCAGTTGTAGTCGTACTGGCAGTAGGGCACGCCGTTGATGCTGTTCACTTCGTCGTAGAGGATGCCATTTGCGTCGAAGGTGAAGCTCACCTGCGTGGGGCCGACTCCAACCTCCCAGACCTCGAACTGCGGGTGCTGGTAGATCACGTACTCGCAGGTGCCGCTGGGAATGTACAGGTCGAAGGCCATGCCTGAGCCGTAAAGATCCAGCTCGGACTGGTCGATGCGGCAGTTCACTTCTTCGTAGCCGTCGGTGGTGCCCTCCACCACCAGGCCACAGTCCAACTCCAAGTCGTCGCTTTGTCCCAAACGCATGGGGTAGCCCAGGTCGTCAGAGGCGTTGAGCTGAAACATGCTGGTGTCTTCGACGACCACGTCGTCCGCCTCGTAGCCCTCCGTCCAGTCGGACAGCTCAACGGCGCCGGGCTCCACACAGGCAGCGAGTGCCAAAAGGAAGGTCATTGTATGCTCCTAAAGCCCGGTGTCGGCGGGGGTTTCTTCGTCGGTGATGTTCTTGTAGACGAAGCTGAATGTCACCGGGTCATCGGAAGTGGCTGGGGACCAGACGGCGTCGTCGTAGTCGTAGCCTTCGAGGGTCAGCTCTGCTGTGCCCGTGACCTCGTCGGAGCCGAAGCTCTCGAAGATGATCTCGCGCTGGGCGCGTCCACCGGCGGCCACGCTGATGCTGAGTGTCTCGCCTTCGGCCACGCTACCGTCGATACTGTCTGCGAAGAAGTCCATTGAGCGGCCATCTTCCAGGGTGTAGTCGATCCGGTACTGCGCCAAGTCAAAGGTGGCGTCCGCGGGGCCTGGGGCGCCCGAGGCGTATGCGATCGTCGCCGCGATTTGGGTGTTGCAGTCGCTGCAAACGGAATCGATGACCACCTCGGAGGGGTCGTCGATGGTCAGTCGCAGTGCGTCTCCCGTCGAGAAACAGCTTGTCAGGGCCAAAGTCGTGCTCAGCATGAGGGGCCAGAGCCCCGCCGTCGTCCACCGCATTGTGCAGCCTCGGTTCTGCGGCGTCGGAGTGCCGCGTAAGGCAGTATATGGAGGTGCTCCCCCTGCTCGCAAGGTAGGGGCGAACGCTAGGGTGTGCCCTTGGACGAGCTTGAGGCCAGAGACTTTCTACGTGCCTTTCCACGAGCCGGTGGCCTGGAGAGGTCATCCCTCAATGAGCTTCTGGTCACCGGAGTGGCAATGAGGGCCCTCGAGAACAGCGTTCTCTTTGACGCTGGAGACCCCTCGACAAGCGCCTACTTGGTGGTCGATGGGCTGGTTCGAGTGGAGCGTTTGCTGGAGTCTGGAGAGCGCATCACGCTCGGCAGGTTGGGGCGTGGGCATGTCGTAGGGGACATGGGGCTGCTCTCCGGTGAGGTGCGTTCAGCCACTGCGATTTCAGAGGATGACACTCTGGCTTTGCGCTTGGATCGCGGCAAGTACTTGCGTCTGCGCGACCAGGGACATCCAGCGGCGATCTGGCTGTTGGAGGAGGTGCACCTGCGAATGGGGGAGCGTGTGGAGGCCAGCTATGATCGGGTCGTACGTATGCACCAAGAACCTGACCTTGCTCGTGAACTTCCTTCGGATCCCGTGGTGCAAGAACGGTTTCTTCGTCGCCTCTGGGCAAGGGTAAGGCGCTGATGGATTTGCCTGCCTTTCTGGGGGAGCATCCCCTGTTCAAGTCTCTGGATGAGCAGGCGCTGGCGCATCTGTTAGCCCACTGCCAAGTGCTGGATTTTGGACCTGCCCACGCCATCGCGCGGGAAGGCAGCGCCGCAGACAGCTGCTTTGTGCTCTTGGACGGGCAGGCACGGGCGACCCGAACGAGGCCCAACGGCGCTCAGGATGAGCTGGCGCGCGTGGCGCCTGGCGGAGTCTTTGGACTGGTCGGCTTTGTGGGCAAGGGCCAGCGGCCCTGTACCTACGGCGCCTTGGGACCCTGCAGCGTGTTGTGCATTCAGGCTTCGGTCTTGGATGTCCCCGCCAGGACTCCCCAGGCCAAGCAGGTGTTGGCCTTGCGGGAGCTCCTTGCGCTCGGATTGCAATCACAGCTCCGGGTGGCCAATGAACACCTTGTCAATCGCGCAGCTGCGGTGCGTGCGCCAGAGCGGGGCCTCAGTGAGTGGGAGGCGATGACCCACGGGGGGTGGAAGGCGCCTGCGGACCCCGGGGAGGCGGATTGAGTGAGGGGAGCTCCGCCTTCGTACGCCGCGTAGCGCCCTAGCGCAGCTACCAGGGAAGCGGTCCCGTGTGCGCTGGCTCTTCGGGGGCCAGGGCACGCTTTAGAGCATTGGTGAGCGTACGGGCGGCGTCCCCGTCAGCCTCCCAATCTAGTGCGCGTCGCAGCTCGACGGCCCGATTGAACAAGCGCGAGGCCACGACGGGGTCGCCCAGATCTCGGGTCAGCAGGTCCACCACGAAGAGCTGCTTGGAGTGGCCCAAACGCAGGACTTCCATGGGCTGGAATCCCAGAGCCCGCACATGGGGCTCCAGCTGCTTTAGGCCACGCATTTCGGTCA
>JBLHMA010000075.1:0-16834 GCA_047621545.1 Cognaticolwellia sp.
ACGTCGTTCATCCTGTTCCGGGATCTGTATCAATACATGGAGAATGTGGGCCAGCTGCGGGCCAAGGTGGACTACACCCCGGCCTCTGAGTCGGCCAAGCCCCAAGGGGAGAAGCAGGGGATTGGCGGCTGGCTGACCACCAAGATTCCGGTGTCAACCAGCGAGACCATGGCGTCCAAGTCGGTGGGACGCTTCTCGGAGCAAATCGGCCACTCCCTGGACTACAGCATCCAATGGGGTTGAGCCTGCTCGCAGTGGGGCTTGCGTTTGCGGCCTCGGATAGCACCGATTTTGCGAGTCAGAGCGATGCTTGGCTTGGCGGAGGCGTGCAGAACGGGGTCTTGTTGCTGGATGGAGAGAGCGCCGTGCTTGAGCTGGGGGCGGTGGGCGCCGTGAGTGTGAGCCTCCGGGTGCGCCAATTGGACGCGGGCCGGATGGGGCTGGCCTTTGGCGGCCAGTCCTGGTCTGCGGATTACGGTGCTCAAGAGGGTGGGATCACCCTGGGGGAACGCGCCATTCCCTTGGCTCCGGAGCACCGTGTTTGGGTTCCGGATAGCCAACCCATCATCGTGCCTGATGAGACCGGTTGGATGGGTGCGGATGCCTTGCACTGTGAAATCATCGAAGTGGACGGCACCTTCTACTTGTTTTGGACTGGCGCGATGGCCCCCGGCTACGGCTACCGCCAGATTGGCTTGGCCACCTCCAGCGACGCCGTGAACTGGGTCCCCTACGCGGGCAACCCCGTGCTCACCATTGACTATGACAAGACCACCATCGACGGTATCCACGTGCACATGCCCACAGTGGTGGTGGACCCGGACAGCGGCGGCTGGGCCATGTTCTACAGCTGCTACCAGGACGGGGTGGGGAATCGAATCTGCCGGGCCACCTCCGGCGATGGCCTGTCCTGGATTCCAAGGGGCGTGGCCTTGGACTTTGGAGCCGAAGGGGACTTTGACTCGGGCAGCCTGCGCATGCCCGATGTGCTCATCGATGACAGCGGCACCTGGCAGATGCTCTACAACGGCACCATGCCCGATGAGCACTATGGCCCCACGGGGTACGCCACATCCAGCGATGGGGTGAACTGGACCAAGCAGGGGGCCATCACGGCGAATGGGGACCGGCTGCAAGGCGGCGGCATGTTGGAGACAGCCTACGGGGTGGAGCAGTGGTGGAACTGCGCGGATGCCTTTTGTGCTTCGGTGGCCGACCCCAGTGACTGGAGCACCTGGAAGGACTTGGCGGATCCCATTCTGGTCAAGAACTGGGCGGCCTGGAACAGCGGCTACATCCAGTCGCCCTCGGCTCTGCAGATTGGCGAGCAGCTGCACATGTGGTTCAACGCCTACGACTACACGGTTGGCCACGAGGTCATCACCCACGCCGAGTCTCAGCCTCAAGTTGGGGTCTGGATGGACTTGGAGCTGAGCTGGGATGGAGCGACCCTCACAGTGCAGCAAGATCAAGGGCCGACCCTGTCGGTGGATGCGCCGGTGGATGGGGTCTTGAGCTTGTCCAGCACGGGCCGGCTTGAAGTGGACGAGGCGTCTTGGACCTGGACCCCGGTCGTCGAAGAGCCCGTCGACACGGCCGAGGCTGGCTTGGACACGGCACAGGTGGACACCGCGCCCAAGGACTCCAAAACCGACTTTCCGAGGATGCCGGACGGGGGCGACGGCCTGCCTCCAGATGGCTGCGGCTGTGGTGCTGGCAGCTCGGGCGGTGCCGGCTCGGTGGTCTTGCTACTCGGCGCGTTGCTCCTGTTTCGGCGACGGGCCGGAGCCATTGGAAATTAGAGCAGCAGCAGACCGCGCTCGCTGGCGATGGCGTGCATGACCAAGTCGTGCGACTCCCGAGGCAGGTCGGGCTGCTCCTGAGCACTGAATGCGAGCTGAACACGAGCAGCCGGGGTCGAGGAGAAGCTGCGGTCGTAGTAGCCGCCGCCGTAGCCCAAGCGGGTACCGCTCCGGTCCCAGCCAAGGCCGGGTAGGACCACCAAATCGAAGCCCTGAAGGGGAAGCTCCGGACAGTCGTTGGCTGGCTCGCTTGTTCCCATGGGACCCGGGACGCGTGCCGTGTCGGGCTGTACTTGTAGGAAGCGCAGTGGCTGGCCCCGTGGCGGCGTGACAGGAAGGCCCACCCGCTTTCCCTGTGCCCAGGCGGCCTGCATCAGCTGGGCCGTGCTGACCTCGGTGGGGAATGGATGGTAGAGCGCGATGGTCTGGGCACGCTGCCAGAGGGGCGAGGAGAGCAGGTGTGCTTGGGCAGATCCGCTCCAAGTCTCGCGCTGGAGGGTGGAGATCTGGGCACGGCGGGCTCTGAGCTCGACTCGCAGATCAGCCTTGGTCACAGGACCAGCAGCTCGGGGGCTGGCGCAACAACGGTCACTTTCTCGCCGGTCTCCGGGTGCTTGAAACCCAGCTCGGCGGAGTGCAGGTGGTAGCCGGGGTCACCAGGGAGGGCAGTGGTTCCGGGTAAGGGCAGTCCGCCGGGCGCATAGATGGGGTCGCCGAGCAGGGGATGGCCCGCGGCGGCGCTGTGGATGCGGATCTGGTGGGGTCTGCCGCTGGCGATGAACACGTCGCACAGGCTGCTGTCTTGGCGGCGGTCCAGGACCCGGAACTCGGAGCTGGAGGGCCGGCCTTGGGGGTTGGCGGCGTGCAGAGTACCCAGGGGGGCGTAGGGCACGGGGCCGATGGGAACGTCCACCTTGAAGGTGTCTTGCTCGGGACAGCCTTGGAGGAGAGCCCGATAGCGCTTGTGGATGCGCCGAGAGGAAAACTGGTGGGCGATGCCGGCTCCCACGATGGGATTGCAGGAGCAGAGCACCGCCCCCGAGGTCCACCGTCCCAAGCGGTGCATGGGCGCAGCACCAAAGTTCTTCTTCGCCCAGTGTACCAAGGTGTTCTCGAAGAACCCACCGCCAGGCTGTGTGGGTAGACCCGAGGGCTTGGAGACCACCACCACACCGCCCTTCTGGTAGAGCACCTGCACGTCCAAAGGGGCCGCGGGCTCCTCCCATGGCGGACGGCGCCACTCCAGGGTCATGCCGGATTGGAGGACGTCCTGGGCGCTGGCTGGGGCGCCATCTATCCACAGCTCGGCGTTGTCGATGCGGGTCTGCCAGGTCGGGAGATCCGAGTGTTTGTAGCGGGCGGCTAGGTAGGCATCCAAGCGCTGGCCCGCCACCTGGGCTTTGAGCACCTGGGTGTGGTTGAAGCCTTGGTTCATCGGGGAAGCCCTTTCACGGCAGGTTTTGGCGCCCGCTGGTGCGTGCAAGCTGGCATTATCCCTTAGGCTAATCAAGTCGATGAGCCGGTGAGCAGATCAGTCCGGTTCGGCGTCCTGTCACGTCCCTCCGCCAAAGGCCCCCATGCCCCCATCTCGTCGCACCCTCCTAAAGTCTGGCTTGGCCCACGCCATCCTGCTGCAGGCGGGCTGCAAAGGAACCTTAGAACCTCTCGACAGCGGTGAGGGGGTGGATTCTGGAGACGCCGGGGAGACGGGCGTGGACACAGGATTGGAGGAGTGCCTGGCGAGCAGCGCCAAGTCTCCGGGCCCCTTTTATGTGGCGGACTCCCCTCAGGTCTCTGACCTACGCGAGGACTACGCGGGCAGCCCCCTTCGACTGCGCGTGACCCTGATCGATGCAGCGACCTGCCTGCCATTGGCCGGTATTCCCATCGACCTGTGGCACGCCGATGTGGCCGGTCTGTACTCCGATGTAGACAACAGCGCGGTGGTCGAGGGCCTGCCGGAGACCTTTGGAGAAGACTGGTTCCGCGGCCGGCAGATCACCGACTCCGAAGGCGTGATCGAGTTTCTCACCCACTACCCTGGGTGGTATCCAGTGACCCCGCCTCACCTGCACTTCACGAGTGGCTTTGGTGAGAAGCAGGCCCACACTTGGCAGTTCTACCTGGCCGATGCCTTCTCGGATCGGGTCTATACAGAGGTGGCTGACTACGCGGATCGCGGCACCCATCCCAAGCGGACCTCGGAGAGCGGTGCGCCGGAGGACCTGATCATCGCCCCCAGCGGTGAGCCCGACAACGCCGTCATCGACGTGGTAGTTGCGGTGGACCTAGAGTCCCTGACCAATCCCCCCAAGCCATACGGAACCTAATGTTCTTGCTCGTCTTGGCCTGCGCAGCGCGCGAGCCCACCGTTTCTACTGCACCTCCATTGGTGCAGCCGTCACCCAGCATCGACCGAGGGACCCAGTGGGTACACGGAACCGATGCCCATCAAGCTGTTTTGGCGACCATTTACCAGGAAGCGGGCGAGGAGCTGGCGGAGCGGGTGCAGGCGCTGGAGCCGGACACTGCATGGGCCATCGTGAGCGATGTCGATGAGACCTTGGTGGACAACAGCGCCTACCAAATCCAGACTCTGGGCCAGTTTTCGCCTGAGACCTGGGCGGTGTGGGAAGAGCAGGGGATGGCGGTGGCCTATCCTGGAGCCGTGGCGCTGGTGGCGGGTGTCCATGAGCTGGGCGGCCGCATGGCCTTCGTGACCAACCGGTCCAATCACCCTGCGACCCTCGCGCTCCTCCAAGCCCAAGGCCTCTGGGCGCAAGGAGACGTGCTCTGTGTGCGCACTGAGAGCTCCAATAAGACCGCGCGTCGTCAGAGCGTGTTGGAGGGAGGGTCCCTCTGTGGCTGGCCTGGAGAGCCCGTGCAGGTGCTTGGCTACTGGGGCGACCAGATGGGGGACTTTCCCAGCGTCACCCAGGACGACCCTTCGACCCAAAAATCCTGGGGAGAGACTTGGTTCATGCTGCCCAATCCGATGTATGGAAGCTGGGCTGACTGAGCCGCCTAAGGGCTGACGTTTCGGGAGGCACCGTAAGCGTCTCGTACGCGCACGAACTCCTCTTCGCCCCACTTGTCGACCAGCTCCCGTAGCTTGGGGCCGAAGGTGGCTTTTCCCAGCTCCTCGCCCATCAGGTCTCCAAGGGTGGCCCACCCAACGGCCAGGGCCCGGTAGGCTTGCAGGCGGTCACCCTTCTCCTCGCTGAGCTTGGAGATGGCAAGCGTGGAGGTGGTGTAGGCGATGGGCTGCACAGCCTGCAAGGCTAGATCTTGTGCCTGGGTCGCTGCAGCCAGAGCTTGGCCCACGTCGTTGTCGTACAGGGCCAGGGTGGACCGCAGCATGGCCAGGTCAGCCAGGGCCGCCAGGTCGCGAATCCCCTCGGCTTGGGTCTGTGCCTGCTTCATCGCGCTGTCCGCTTGGGTGCGGTGGAGGGCAGAGTCCTTGTTGCCGGGATCTGCGATGGACGCCCAAGCACTGGCTTGTTCGATGCGGGCCCGCACCGCGCCCGCGATGTCTCCGGCGCCTGTCAGCAGATCCGCTGCCTTACGCAGAGGAATCAGGGCCGCCCTAGAGGCCACGCCAGCCTGCACCCAGTTGGAGCCTGCGCGGCGCAGCAGCTGAGCTTGGGCAGCCGGCAACAGTCCAGCCCGGGCACCCGTCTCCGCGGCCTTCTCGCAGTAGGCGGCCGCTGTGCGCGGGTCGCCTTTTGCTGCCCAGGTCTCCCCAAGCTCTGCCAGGGCGGAGACCGCCATGGGGCTGTCGGTTGGGGCCAAGGTCTTAGAGAGAGACGCCCGCTCATAGGCACCCTCTAGATCGCCGCAGAGACGTGAGGCTGTGGCCGCCAGGTGCAGGCACCTGGCGTGGTCGTTGCTCCGCCCGGCAGCACGGTGCAGTGCGCCAGCGGCATCCAGGTCTGCCCGACCCAACTCAAAGTCCATCTTGGCCAAGTGGGCGTTGGCCCGCAGGACCAAGAGGCGCGCACGCGCGCGTTCCTGGGTGGCGGAGAGCTCAGCGAGCTGCGCGCTGAAGTGCGCGGGATCTAAGGGGCTCATTGACCGTTGCTGTCTTGGCGCTCAGCGATGGCGGCATCCCGGGCGGCCTTGTGGCCCTGCGCCCAGGAAACCAGCTGGCTCTTGAGGGTGGCCTTCTCGCCCTTCTTCTCCTCTGCCTTGGCGTTGAGCTGGCTGGCTTGTGTGCTGGCCTCCTCCTCTGCAGAGCTGGCCTCCGAGACCTTGGAGTCGTTGGCTTGGGCCAAGCCTTGAGCACCTTGGGCCGCGGTGTCGAGCTGCTCCCGGTTGGCACCAGCGGTGGTCTTGCTTCCGGTGAGGACCTCGTCGACAACGCCCAGCTGCTCGGACTTGGTCCCTGCATTCGCGCGCTGATCGGCCATGGTGCTGTCCATCTGACCGAAGGCGTCGTTCATCTTGTTCGCATCGTCGTTCATGCGGCCCATGGCCCGGCCAGCGCCACCAGGAATCTTGGATGCAATCCAGGTAAAGCCGCGGAAGGCAGCCAGGGGGCCCTTGATGGTGGCCAGTCCGACGCTCTGCTGTTCGTAGCCCGAGACGACGCCCTCGCTCTCGGACTGACGTGCTTTCTGCTCGTCGTTGGCCGCTTGGGTGCGTGCGACGGCCTCGTCGTGGGCTTGCTGGGCGCTCATGGCTCCGGCGGTCTCGGTGACCGCCTCGGTGATGGGGGCCACGTTGGCTTGGTGAGCGCCGCGGTGCGCAGTGGCGACCTGCTCGGCCTGCTCGGCCGCAGCGCGGCCAGCGAGTAGCTGGTCGATCTGGCCCATGATCACGTCGAGCTGCTCTGGAGACCCTGGCGGCTCCTGGTAGGCGGGGTTGATGGGTTCGTTGTTCACGACCCGAAACAGAGCGGTGTTCTCTTTGCCCGGGTCAACGTCTACGCCGCCGATGATGGCCTTGGCCGCATCGGTGCTGGCGCTACCGACCCGCTCGTTTCCGCGCGATGCATTGCCGGCTGCACTCATCGGAACCGGGGCACCGGGACCTGTCGCTGCAGGGTTCCCGTTGGCATCCAAGTTCATGCGCGGCTTGATGAGGAAGGGACCGGAGAGGTCTTCCATGAAGGGCCAAACCAGGGCGTCCAACAGGCGGTGTCTCCAGGTTCCTTCGGGCCCAGTGACCTTTTTCCAGGCGTCGGGACGGTAGCCTTCTTGCACCATGTAGCCGTCTCGGGCGCGGGCCATTCCGTCCAGAACAGCGCGTCCACCTTCTTGGCGGCGGGTGCCGTTTAGCTCTGCTTTGGAGTCGGCGACGGTCTGCGCTTGGGTTGCGTCAGCGCCGGGCGTTGCGCTCTGGGCCGCTTGGTTGCCCGCCTCGATGGCTGCGCTTTGCTGCATGTCGGCCGCTTGGCTGGCCGCGCTCTGGGCCCCGTTGGCCTGGCCGCGCGACGCGTCGACTTGGTCTTGAAGCACGGTGCGCGCGTTGTCGACCATCTGGGTCTTGGTGTCGGAGGCCCGGGTGCGGGCTGCCTCGGCCTGCGTGCGCGCATTCTGGATGTCCTGCTGCCGCAGCTGGCTGGCTTGGGCCACTTCGGCATGGGACTGCTGGGCGTTGGCTAGGCTCTGGTCCGCATGCTGCGTCTCCCACTGGCTCTTCGACGCGCTGCGCTCTGCGGCCCAGCGTCGCTCCATCGTGGTGCGCAACACCGGGTCTGCAATGTCGGCCAAGTGGCCAGCCTCGAGCTGACGAACCTCCAGGTCCATCATGTACTGGTCGATCTTGGACCGGTCGATGCTCTGTTGGCGTTGCGCCTGGGACTGGTTGGCGGCAGCGACGGTCTCGTCAAAGCGGGTGCCGGCCTGTTCCATGGACTGCATCTGCGCGTCGTGCGCAGCCTTGCTCTCCGCCAGGAAGTGGTCATGGCCGGCTTGACGGGCCGTGGCCTCGATCTCGGGACGGGTGCCTTCGATCTCTTGGACGCGGTTCTGATGCGCGGTCTCCGCGACATCGTGGGCCTGCTGACGGTTTGCTTCGATCTCCGCTTGCTTGGACTGCTGGGCCCGGCTGCGTGCGGTCTCGATGTCTGCGTTTCGTCGTACCAGAGCGGCTTGCTCGGTGGCCATGTGTTGGCCGAACTTTTCCCGAATGGCGGCCATTCCGCGAGAGCGCTGTGTCTGTACGTCGACCTGGGCGTCTCCCACTCGGGTTGCGTTGTTGGGGCCGTCGGCGCCGGCGGTCGGAGTGTCCACGCCACGCGGTGTTGGGGCGTCCACGATGGGCACGGGGGCGTCCACGACCACCGGGGTGGGCGCATCCACGGCTTGAACCGGGGTCGGTGCGTCGACCTGGGTCGGCGCATCGGTCTGCGTTGTGGTGGTGGGGGTGTCAGCAGAGCCGCCAACACGGTTCAGAGCAGCGTCTCCTGCAGCGCCGCCTGCCGCCTCTCCGGCCTTCCCGCCTATCCAGCCACCCAGGGCGCCTGCGGCCCGTCCGGATGCGTCGCTGATGCCCGCTCCTTGCGCTTCGACCTCGCTCGGGTCTGCCTCGGAGCTGAAGGTGTGCAGCGCCCGGAAGAGCAAGACGCAGGGCTGAAGGATGAGGTTGTTGATCAGGTCCAAGATCCCCGATGCAGCCCCGATTCCTAAGGCGATGGCACTCAGGGTTGCAGCCAGCGGAGAGGCCACCCCGAGGGTCACGATGGAGATGATCCACATCACGGCCGAGATCACACCGATCACGCCAGCGATGACGTTCATGATGTTGCAGACCAGGTCGATGACCTCCGAGACCGAGGCGATGGTGTTCGCAATGATGTCGTACTCGGAATCACCCTGACCGAAGTTGCCTACGGTGTTGGCCGTCTTTCCCCAGTCTCGAGTGGCCAAGCCATACACGGACATCGCGCCGCCCAAGATGGCGCCGACTCCGGGAATGGGTACGAAGCGAGCGCTGAGCTTGCCGATTGCACCGGCGGCAAAGCCCATGCCCATGCCGGTCAGCCCGCCAGATATTGCTCCTTCACCGGCTTTTTCCGCAATAAATGATGCCCGCTCTGCTGATCCGGCGGTCCCCACATTGCTCTGGGCGCCCCCCCATCGCTGGTGCTCGGTCAGCTCCTGGTGCACCAACGCCAAGTCGGAGGTGGGCAAGGAATCCAGCATGCCGGCAGCAGCTTGCCCCTCTGGGGTGCCCGCTCCCGGTCCGCCCATCTGATTGACCACATTGGCGCCCGAGGTCTCGCCTCCGCCTCCGCCTCCGCCGTCTACTTCTTGCTCTGCGCCGCCTTCTTCCTTGGCCTTCTCCTCGCCTTCTTCCTTCTCGCCGTCCGCGCCCGTGCCAGCGTCAGCTCCGGGGGCTGACTGCACGGATGGGGGCAGGACGCCTGCACCCGACGCGCTCTCCTGCTCCAAGATCTTGGCGGTCTCCTCTTCACCCAAGCACTGGCGCATGGCTGCTTCTACGGTGCCGCGCTGGCCCGGAGGTGCGTTCCGGTACATTTCGGTTGCGCGCGCCGCGCCGCCTTGCCCGATCTCCTGAACGAAGATGGCCTCCCCCTCCCCATCTCCGCCTGCTGCAGCGCTGGGAGGGGGGCCAGCCGTGCTCACGCCGCCGGCACCCTCTACCCCTTGCGCAGCCGCCTCCATGCCGGCGCTCTCCATGCCCGTGCTGTCTACACCTGTGCTGTCAGGGGTGCTCTGGGCTGGCGCTGATTGAGACAGCGCAGAGATGGCGGCGCTGTTCCCGTGGGCGTTGCCAGAGGCCTGGACCTCGTTCTGGGCCACCTGCTCTGGTGCGGCGGTTTCCAAGGACTTGACTGTCGAATCAAGCTGAGGCTTTCGCGCGAGGGTCTGGCTGGCCATGGAAACACCTTGGGTTGGACCCCGGCGGTCAGGGGCCATGGGCGCCCGTCGCAAGCTGGTGTCCGGTCTCACAGTTGCCCGCAGCTGCAGACTGCTGGCCGCTTTATAGTACCCCTATGACCTTCGAGTTGCTGGCCATTGTTTTCTTTTCCTGTGGGTCCATGCTGGGTTTTCTCGTGACGGCCTTGCTGCCACACAAGCCCTCAGTGTGGTGGCTCTGGCCTGGCGTGCGTGTGGCCTGGCAGCTTGGGGGCGGCCTGTGGTGCGGGCAAGCTGTTGGCAGCCTGATGGGGGGCGGCAGTGCGGCGATCTGGAGCCTGTTGGGGTTTGGCGCGTTGGGGGCTGTGCTCTGCGCCACCGCAATCGCTGACCTGGTGCGTGGACCGGTGTGCTGGGAGGGAGAAGTGGTTGCCCAGCAGGTGCAGCGAGGGCACTTGTGGGTGCCCATGCTGGTTCCTCACAACCCGACCATTCATGGGCAAGTAGGCATTCGCACCGCGCAGGGGCAGGTGCACACGCTCAGAACAGCTGGGCTTCAGACCTATCTCTTGACCAAGAAGCTCCATGCGGTTGCTGGTGCATCTCGGGTGCGGTTGCGCGCGCTTCGGGTCTTGGGGGCGCCACTTTCGGTGGAGCGCCTCTAAGCCGAGCGGGGCGCTTCCCGAATCAGAGCGGCCAGACCGTGGCCCCACTCTGCATAGATCGAGGCCCCCGGATGAAAGCCATCCGCAGCCATTTGTGCCGGATCCATCTCGAACTCTGAGGGCAGGTGGTGCGCTGCAGGTTCAGCCTCCACGACCTCTCTAAGGATCTCATCGAAGTACTTGGCCCGCGCACCCAAGGCGGCGCGAAGGGGCCAAGGCAAGAGCGGAAACTCGCCGATTGGGGGCAGGCCGCAGACCCAGATCTCTTTTGCGCCACGGGAACGTAGGTCCTTGAGCAGCGCAGTGAAGTTGGTGCGCCATTCCGCAGCACCCACACCGTTTTTGGTGTCGTTGACCCCCAAACAGACCACTGCGACATCACAGGGGGTGTCGCCGCTTGCCTTGAGCAGGGCGTGGGCCTTGGGCGTGGTGACGCCGCCTTTGGCGATTAGGCGCCAGTGCACCTCGAAGTCCTGGGCCAAGGCATCCCGAAGCTGACCCATCAGGGCCTGGTCCTGGTGGGCCACGCCGACCCCGGCCGCAGAGCTGTCGCCCAGCACCAACAGCCGCAGGAGGGGACCCTGGCCCGTAGAACCTTCCCGCGGGCCGGCCGCTTCTGGGAGGCGCTCAACCTGGGTGATCACCCAGAGCCCCTGCACAAGCAGGACGGGCAGGAGGAGCAGCGCTTGCAAAGCCGGATGCATGTGCGCGGTGTAACCTTTCGACCCAGCTCCCAGGGACGAATGAAACGCGCCTTTGCCATTACAGGAATCGTGGTCTTCTCTTGTGCGGCCATGCTGGGTTTTTTGCTCACCGCCTTGGTTCCCTTCCGGCTCGAGACCTGGTGGTTCTGGCCAGTATTTCGCCTGTTGTGGCAGGTGGGAGGGGGACTCTGGTGCGGGCTGGGTATCGCGCTCTTGGTCGATACGGGTCACGTGAAGCTGACTCTGGGGACGGGTGCCTTTGGGCTGTTGCTGGGTGTGAACCCGCTCTTGGATTTGATGCGCGGGCCGGCACAGGGCGTGCTCTTGTCCAGCGGCACCGAACACGGAGCGTATGGACGCGGCAGCGGGACCTCGGCTCAGACCATCCACGGCACGCTTGTGCTGGAGACGGACGCCGGGGAGCAAGTGGTCATCCAACCCATGGGCGCCCAGGCCAACCGCATGGAGAGCCAGACCCAGGCCTGTCCCAGAGGGGGCCGAGTGCATGCGCTGCGGCACCTGGATGTGGTTCTGACGGTGGTCTGTGCCGAGTGAGGGATGCTTCAAGCTGACATTGCAAGGGCCCTGGAGCAGCAGCCTATGAGAGTCATGTTGAACAAAGTTGTGCTCATCGGTACCGGTCTGACCGGGATGCTCTTGCTCTTTCTCGGTCTTCACTGCTTTGTGATGCCTGAGGTGGCCGCTCAGGGCTACGGATTGCCGGCGGGGGGAGACGCGGGACCGTGGATGCAGGCCACAGGAATGCGTGATGTGGCGCTTGGGGTGGGGGTCATAGGCGTGCTCTGGAAGCACCGGGGGGCCATTCCGTTGATGCTGGGCTGCGTGATGATGCTGCCCATCGCAGATGCAGCCATCGTGGTAGCCAGCGGCGCGGCGCTGGAGTCCGCGGCGACGCATATGGTCAGCGGAACAGGGCTGGCGGTGTTGCTCTTGTTGAGCATCTTGAACCAGCGCGTGCAGCCTCAGCCCGCTTGAATCCAGCCGCCTGGGCACGCCGGTCAGATCAACCAGCAGGGGGATCATGAACTTGTCTCCACTCCTCAAACCGAACTAACGCAATCCCACGGGCGCCTTGGTCCAAGGAGCCGTACCCTCAATCGGAGTTGTTCCTTACTATGTCTACTGCCGCCAAAGCCCTCGCCCGCCTCCAGGAAGGAAACACCCGTTTCATCGCCGACAAGTTGGACGGGAAACTCCAAGACAGCGCGCGCCGCACCGTGCTCACCACCGGTCAGGCCCCCGATGCCATCATTCTGAGCTGCGCAGACTCACGCGTGGTACCCGAGTTTGCATTTGACTCGGGGCTGGGCGAGCTCTTTGTGATTCGCGTGGCCGGCAACGTCGCCAATACCGGCTCGGTGGCCAGCATCGAGTATGCGGTGGCCCATCTAGGCACCAAGCTGATTGTGGTCCTGGGCCATGAGAGCTGCGGTGCTGTGACGGCGGCTGTTGCAGGTGGCGACAACGGCTCCAACCTCAACGATCTGCTTGGCATGATTCAGCCAGCAGTCCAGGCATGCAAGGGCCACTCTGTGAACGACACGGTCAAGAAGAATGCCCAAATGACGGTAGAGGAGCTCAAGGCGCGCTCGGAGATCATCTCCAAGGCTGCGGAAGGCGATCTGACTATTGTGTCGGCGTACTACACGTTGGGTTCGGGCCAGGTCACTTTCCTGGATTGAGGAATTGCCGTGGAGTCCTACTCCAAGTCTCCGTAGTAGGACTCGACATCCCCCCAACGCCCCTTGTGTTTGGCCACGCCCTTGCTGCGGTGGTTGAGCAGGGTGTCGCCTGCCGCGAGAGTGAGCACCAAGGTTGAGAGTGCGGCCAAGGTGCCCACAGCAAGAGGGGCCCACCAGGTAGGAATGTCCTGGATGCCGGCGTAGACAGCCCCACCGATGACCCCCATGGCGACTGCAACCGGAAGGGCCATTCTGGGCAAGCCCGGACGGTCTATGTGTACACCTTGGATCCCAAGCACGGCGCCACCGAACAAGCCAATGGCCGGAGCGAGCACCCCAGGCCCGCCGCTCAGCCAAGTGTCCAAGGCGCCCAGGAGCCCCACGAGTACGAGTTGGCAGAGGAGGATGCGGAGAGAGACCATTGCCTTAGGTTAGTAGCAGGGCCAGGGCTTCTTGCGCGAAGCTCCTGTCTGCGAGGTGCCCATGCTGTCGTCCATGTTCTTGTCCGTGCTGCTCTCCCTGTCTCTAGGTTGCCGTGGAAGCGAAGGTCCTGAAGGCGGCCCCGGCGAGCTCGAAGACCCAGGACCCTGGCTGGTCGCTGAGCCCAGCTATACCCCCGACAGCGCTGGCGAACTCCTGGAGTGGGGAGTAGCCTACGAGGGGCAGATCGACTCCCAGAAGATGGACGCTGTGCTCGCCTATCTGCAGGCCGAAGATGCCATCCGCGATGGAGATCGTGCTGGCGCGGCTCAGATCCTGGACCAGCTTTGGGAGCAGTACCCCGTCGGTGATGACTCCTGGTGGGGTACCGAGTGGAGCGCGGCTGGCGAACACGTGGGCTACCCGGCGGCCTACTACGGGCTGCGCATGCTCACGGAGACGGCTGCTGTGGCACCGGCTCCAAGCGGGGGGCCCATTCGGATGGGGGTGGTGCTGGTGGACTGCAGTGAGGGTGTCATTCCCACGACCCAGGAGGAGCTGAGCAGCGGGACTGGACCGGAGACCCGCCGGGAGCTGGATCCCGACTTGCTTGAGAACGCCAGCCCCTGGGTGGCCCAGGCCACCGAGCCATTCTCCTGGTACGTACAAGCCATCACAGATGGACAGCTTGAGCTTCAGGTCTCGGTCTTTCACCTACAAGAGAGCTGCGCCACGGTCCAAGTCACCGAGAGCGAGGGCCGCTACTTCGCCGGTCCGACCAACGTGGAACATCTCGTCGCCGAGCTGCCAGAAGAAGTCCGGGCGCAGACCAACTGGTGGTGGGTGATTCACCCCTCTGCTGTGCCCGACCAGGTCCCCGGCGCCCCAGAGCTGGAGTTCGTCACCGGCGGAATGGGACGCCACGAGAGTGGGGCGCCGCTCTTCCTCTCCGATGACCTGTGGCTCAAGCAGAAGCCATTCCACATGGGAGAGGGGGACTGGTACACGCTGGAGCGCCGCATCTACTTCAACCAGTGGCTGCAGCACGAGTTCGCCCACCACCTCTTCCTGGTCTACCCAGAGTTCGAGCTGGAGGTGGAGAGCCACCAATGGTTCGACCGCAGTACCTGGCCCAGCGACTTTGAGGGCCAGTTCGAGGCCGACTATTATGCCGAGGCTGTAGAGAAGCGCCTGAAGGGTGCCAGCTCCAGTTTGAACGCCGAGCTGCGCTACGCCAGTGTGCCAGAAGGGCTGTTCAGTGAGCTCGAGGTGGCCTTGCTTGTGGGCGATTACAACAGGCAGCCGGTGGAGAATGAGTGGCACAGCGGGCGCATCTCTATGCAGGGGGAGAGCTTGCTCTGGACCAATGACGCCGGGGTCTCTTGGGGCCTGGATCCGGACATGGCAGCGGGTGTGCTTCGGACCGGGCCAGACTGTCCATACGACGGTGACTTTGTGCTCACGCCCACGCGAGCCCCAGACTCCGGGGAGTGGACAACAGAGCTTGCCGGGTTCACCTTCAACGGCGAACTCTACAGCGTGGCGACCCCATGATTTGGCTGCTCTTGGCCTGCACCGAACCCGAGCCCGAGTGGGTGAAGGAGGAGCCCCTCCCGGTGCTGCATTTCTCCGCCATTCCAGACCAGAACACCACCCTGCTCCAGCAGAAGTTTGAGCCGGTGGCGGAGTACCTGAGCAACACCCTGGGGGTGCCCGTTGTCTACGTTCCGGCGGCGGACTACAGCGCCAGCGTGGAGATGTTCAAGAACGGGGACATTGAGCTGGCCTGGTTCGGAGGGCTCACGGGCGTGCAAGCTCGGGCAGCGGTTCCGGGCTCCAAAGCTGTGGTGCAAGGTGCAGAGGACCCGAAGTACTACAGTTACTTCATCGCCAACACCGAGAGTGGTCTGGAGCCCGGGCCGGACTTTCCGATGGGGGTAGCCAGCACCAGCTTTGCCTTTGGCTCCGAGTCCAGCACCTCGGGCCGGCTCATGCCCGAGTACTTCATCCGTCAGGCCAGCGGAGAGAGCCCAAAAGAGTTCTTTGAGAAGCCCTTTGCTTTCTCCGGTGCCCACGACAAGACCGCCAAGATGGTGGAGAGTGGCGCGGTCCAGGCCGGCGTGCTCTCCTACACCACCTGGGACCGCATGGTGGCCGAAGGCGGCCTGGACCCTTCCAAGGTGCAGGTCATCTGGAAGACCCCCGAATACGCCGACTACAACTTCAGCCTGCGGCCCGGGTTGGACGCTCAGTTCGGGGTGGGGTTTGAAACCAAGCTGCAGGCATCCCTGCTCGCGATGGAGGACCCAGTCTTGCTCAGGGCCTTTGCACGCAGCGCCCTGATTCCGGCCAAGAACGAGGACTTCGCCCGCATTGAAGAGGTGGCACGCGAGCTGGATATGCTGCGTTGACCCGCTATACCTTGGAGCAAGTGGGGCTGTCCCTCTCCGGTCAGCGCATCTTGCAGCCCCTGGATCTGGTGATTCAGGAAGGAGAAGCACTCGCTCTGCTGGGACCCAGCGGCGCGGGCAAGACCACCCTTTTGCGCTTGCTCTCTTTAGCTCTCTCCCCAACCAAGGGCAGACTGCTCCTGGACGGCCACAACGTCGCAGAGAGCACTCCAAAGGCCCTGCGTGCCTTGCGCTGCGAGATGGGGATGGTGCATCAAGATCTAGCTCTGGTGCCCACACTGCGGGTCTTAGACAATGTGCTGATGGGTGGCGCCGGCCGCCTGAGCACCCTGGGCGCTCTGCGCAGGGTGGCCTTCCCAACTCAGGCCGAGATCGAATCGGTACACAGTCTGCTCACTGACCTGGGGCTACAGGACAAGCTGTATCAGCCGGTGCGCAGCCTCTCTGGCGGCGAGGCCCAGCGGGTGGCTCTGGCCCGCGCACTGCACCAGCAGCCCCGCAGCTTGTTGGCCGATGAACCCATCTCCTCGGTGGATCCCAGCCAGGGACGCGCGCTCCTAGAGCTGATGTTGGCTCAGTGCGCCCAGCGTGGGATTACTCTGGTGCTCAGCCTGCACAGTCCGGCGCTTGCCCAGGCCCTGTTGCCGCGGGTCATAGGACTGCGAGCGGGGCGTATTGTCAGCGACGGGACCCAAGTAGACGCGGACCTTTACGCAGGGGTGGGGACCCGGTGAAGGGAAGCGGCTGGACGCTTCTGCGCTGGGCTGGGGCCGTGCTGGCCTTGGTGCTGGGTGCGGGTTGGTACCTGGGCTTGGGCCAAGGGGTCTCGCCTGCGGACTGGTCTCTTGTGGGGGCGTTCTTCTCGGCGGCCCTCTCTCCAAGTCTGGTGGACCAAGACCTGGGCCAGTCTCTGCTGCCGGTGTTGGCCGATGCGAGCTGGCAGACCCTGCGCTTTGCTTTGGCCGGGCTGTTTTTGGCCTGCCTTTTTGGCTTGCCCCTGGGGCTGGTCAGCGCCACCCGAGTCGCTGGAAAGTGGGCTTGGGGACCTAGACTTCTGGCCAGCTCTCTGCGTGCCGTTCACGAACTGCTGTGGGCCATCTTGATCTTGGCGGCTCTGGGGCGCTCCGAGGGCGCCGCCGTCCTGGCCATCGCGCTTCCCTACGGCGGCACCCTGGCCAAGGTCTTCTCCGAGCTTCTGGACGAGGCCCCCCAAGACAGCCACGATGCCCTGCTGGAGCAAGGCGCCAGACCCGCTCAGGCGGTGTTCTTGGGCTTGCTTCCTCGCGTGGTGCCCGATCTGGCC